>JAFGHH010000557.1 GCA_016930215.1 Deltaproteobacteria bacterium | reverse complement strand
TGACGGCGCCGTCGCAGAAGAAGGCTCCCGTGCCGCCGCCGTACGCACCGGGCACCGAGTACGGCCTCGTGCGCCGGGCGAACCTCCGGCGCGCGGCTCGCCCCTAGCGTCCTCGCGACGCGGAGCCTCTTGCCCCGCGTCCACGGCTCTTGTCGACTCCTGTTTGTCGAGCAGAGGAGCAGCGGAGGAGGGGACGAAACCATGACGAGACCACCGGTCGTCGTGCTGTTGGCCTGCCTGGCAGCAGGCTGCTACGCGAGCTCGGGCGGGGATCCCGACGACGACGCGACCGACTCCGTCGCCGATGCCCGTCCGGACGAGGCGACGGATACGGTGCCGGACGACGTACCCGACGTGCCTCCCGACGTGCCCGACGCGCTGCCCGACGGTTCGGGCTGCCTCTCCGACGCGGGTTGCGGAGCGGGCCAATTCTGCGAGTTCGAGCCGGGGTCGTGCGCCCCGCCGGGGCGCTGTGTCGACCGGGGGGACGGCTCGTGCCCCGAGTACTACGCTCCGGTCTGCGGCTGCGACGGCGTGACCCACGCCAACGACTGCTTCCGGGTGTTCGCCGGCACGTCGCGGCGGCACACGGGCGAGTGCGGGGGGTCCGGTTGCTACCCCGGCGATCCGCTCGGCATCTGCGGGGCCGGGGAGTTCTGCGAAGGACCGGCCGGGGTCTGCGACCTCGACGGGCCGACGGGTTGGTGCCTGCCCCGCCCCGCCGGGTGCGACGACTTCTACGACCCCGTTTGCGGCTGCGACGGGCACACCTACTCGAGCGACTGCGACCGACAGATGAACGGCGTGTGGCTCGACCATCGCGGCGAGTGCGGGGGGACTCCCTGCCAGCCGGGCGACCCCTACGGCGACTGCGACGAGGGGGAGTTCTGCGAGGGCGCGGAGGGCCAGTGCCGCATCATGGGCGTGGCGGGCTGGTGTCAGGTGCCGGACGACAGCTGCGGCTGGCTCTACGACCCCGTCTGCGGCTGCGACGCGGTGACCTACACCAACGATTGCGAGCGGCAGCGCGCCGGCGTCTGGCGGGACTTCTGGGCCCCCTGCGAGGAGCCGCCCCCGCCCGCGGTGTGCGGCGGCGTGTATCCCCCCTGCCGCTCGGGGACGTTCTGCGAGTACCCGCCGGGCGACTGCGGTTACATGGACGGCGCGACGGGCTACTGCCTCGAGCTGCCGATGGGCTGCCCGTTCGTCTACGACCCGGTCTGCGGCTGCGACAGCCGGACCTACGACAACGACTGCGTGCGCCAGGCGGCCGGGGTGTCGCTGTGCTACACGGGCGAGTGCGGTCCCTACGGGTGCGACTTGGACTGACCGCCGCGCTTCCCGGGAACCGACCGGCCGCGAGCTACCGGTTGTCGGGCGGAGGTGGGTCGCCGAACGGGGTGACGCGACCGTCGTCGTAGCGCGCACCGGGTGCCCCGGCGCGCTCGGCGAGGCGGTTGGCCAGGTGGTACCAGCGCTGCACGCCGTTCTCCAGGCGGAAGTAGTGCAGCAGGTAGGCGGCGGTCAGCACCAGCAGCAGCGGCATCACGATCAGCCCCGCCAGCGTCGTGTGCACGGCCACGAAGCCCAGCGCCAGCAGGAAGAACAGCGCCACGGACATCGTCACGATCAGGTGGATCAGCCGCTCGTGCTGCATGCGCCGCGTCTGCGTCTCGTGGAACGCGAGCGCCTCCGCCCAGCGCTCCGCCGACAGCTCGCCGTGCTTGCCGTCGAGCAGCTCGCGCACGTACGCCTCGTGGAGCTTCAGGTACTGCCGCATGCCCCGGCCCTCCGCCGCCGAGAATACCGCGGAAGGCCCCGCGCGTCCCGTTCCGCGGGTTGGCGACCGCCGGGCCGATGGTGTATCCCTCGGCGGCGATGAACGAGACGCTCCGCAAGGCGTTCGAACCCGCACGGCTCGGGGGGCTCGAGCTGCGCAACCGGTTCGTGAAGGCGGGGGCCTACGAGGGGATGTGCCCGGGCGGGATGCCGTCGGAGGCGCTGCTGCGGCACCACCTGGCCATCGCCGAGGGCGGGGTGGGGATGACCACGGTGGCCTACTGCGCGGTCGGTCCGGACGGCCGCACGTTCGCGCAGCAGCTGTACATGCGGGAGGCGGTGGTGGCGCCGCTGCGGCGGATCACCGACGCGGTGCACGGCGCGGGCGCGAAGGTCTCGTTACAGCTCGGGCACTGCGGGTGGTTCAGCCGGAACACCGAGGTGACCGGAGGCCGGCCGTTCGGGCCGTCGCCGACCTGGAACATGTACGGCACGCTGGCCGGGATGCCGTTCTCGCGGGGCATGACCGAGGCGGACCTCCGGCAGGTGATCCTGGAGTTCGGGGACGCGGCGGCGAGGGCCCTGCGGGCCGGGTTCGACGCGCTCGAGCTGCACATGGGGCACGGCTACCTGCTGAGCCAGTTCATCAGTCCGGGGACCAACCGGCGCACGGACCGCTGGGGCGGGAGCCTGGCGAACCGGATGCGGCTGCCGGTGGAGGTGCTGCGCGAGGTGCGGCGGCGGGTCGGCCCGGCGGTGCCGCTGTTGTGCAAGACGAACCTGCGCGACGGCTTCCGCGGCGGCCTGGAACT
>JAFGHH010000556.1 GCA_016930215.1 Deltaproteobacteria bacterium | reverse complement strand
GGAGGCGGTGCGGGTGGCGGCCGGCCGGGGCGTCGAGGTCGACGAGGCCTCGATCCGGGACAGGGTCGAGGAGGTGGCCCGGCGCACCGACCGGAAGCGCTCGAGCATGCGGCAGGACATGCTGGCGGGCGGGCGGGCGGGCCCCGGCCTGCCGTCAGCGACGGCGGCGGAACAGGCGCGGGACGAGCAGGGCGGCGAGCGGCAGGAGGAACAGGCAGGAGGAGGCCCCGGCGGCCCGGCAGCCGCAACCCCCGCCGTCCTCGCCTCCGATCGGGGTCGTGCCGCCGTCCCCCGGCAGCGAACCGCCGCAGTCCGGTCCGGGACCGTCCGCGGCGTAGGCGACCAGCGCCTCGAACTTCGCGCCGCCGAAGCCGGCCTCGCGCGACGGGAACTCGAACTCGATCATCGTCAGCGGGACCGGGAACGGGAACGGCAGCACGGGGTGGATCCCGGACAGATCGACCTGGCCCCACGTCGCACCGCGGTCGGTCGTGTAGAACAGGCCGCTGACGTCACCCGCCCCCCCGAGCAGGAAACCCTCGCAGCGATCGAAGAACACCACGTCGTACAACGAGTCGAGCGCGCCGGCGGCGGCGGACGGGACGGTCTCCGCGGTCCAGGTGGCGCCGCCGTCGGCCGTCTTCTCGAACCGCGGGCCGCCCATCGAGTTCGAGATCATCCACCCCTCGGTGCCGTTGAGCATGAACAGGTGCTCGACGGCGCGGGGCTCGCCCTGGAACACCACCTGCCAGGTGACGCCGCCGTCGGTGGAACGTGCGAGCAGTCCGCCTTCGTAGCCGGTGATCTCGCGCGTGTCGGGATCGGTCGTCGAGCTGCCGCCCCAGACCCAGACGCGGTTGCCGGCCTGGAACTGCACGCCGCCCAGGTCCTCGCCGGGCACGGGCGTGTCGAGCGGCGTCCAGGTCGTGCCGCCGTCGGTCGTCCTGCGGACCACGTCGCCGCTGCCCACCAGAATGCCGTTCTGCTCGTCGACGAACGAGATGTCGGCGATCGACGGGCCGCGCATGAAACCCCAGTCGGCCTCCTTGTAGCCGGTCCAGCCGGCGCCGCCGCTGGTGGTGACCAGCAGCTTGCCCATGCCGCCGACGAAGGCGAGCTCGGTCGTCACCATCTCGACGCAGGTGTACAGCTCCATCCCCATCGGGTTCGGCAGCCCGCCGTCGGGCCGCGAGGTGGTCCACGTGGTGCCGTTGGTGGTGACGGCGAGCACCGCCTCGCTGTTGCCGGTGCCGGGGTCGTGCATGCCGACCGCCATCGCGTGCTGGCCGTCGACGGCGCTGATGTCGAAGTAGCCGGCGTCCTGTCCGGTGCCGTTCTGGAGCAGCGTCCAGCCCGCGTGCGCGGCCGGCGCCGCCAGCAGCAGCGCAACCGCCGAAACCGCACCCAGGAGTCTCGAGCCGTGGCCTGGCATCATCATTCACCCTCCCCGGAGCCGC
The DNA here is from genome assembly GCA_016930215.1 of Deltaproteobacteria bacterium. Taxonomy (GTDB): domain Bacteria; phylum Myxococcota_A; class Polyangia; order DRWM01; family JAAZOP01; genus JAAZOP01. The sequence continues at coordinate 1,774 of JAFGHH010000556.1, read as the reverse complement.
CCCCGCACGCCGCTCGTTCCGGACCCCGGAATGCTGACCCGGGCGGCCGGAAGTGTCAATTCCGCCTCCGGCGGTGGGCGACGCCTTCCCTTGACGTCGGTGCGGCGAACCGACAGGCTGCGGACTCGAAAGGAGCGACCATGAAACGAATCATCCCGATCTGCGTGTTGCTGGCCGTGCCGGCCGGCTGCACGACGTTCATCGGCGCGGGCTCCGACACCGGCGGCATCCCGCCGCGCGCCGTCGACGCCCCCTACCCCAACTGGGAACACATGTGCGTCCGCTCGACGGAGTTCAGCGGGATGGGCGGCTTCCTGACCGCCGCCGGCGCCCAGGGCTGGGAGCTGGTGGCGATCACGCCGGACAACATGTACTGCTTCAAACGACCCGTGGCTCCGCCCGGAGGGTTCGCTCCTCTACCGCCGCCCGGCGCCGGCATCCCGGTCGAGCCGCAGAACCCGTGGCGGGAGGTCCCGGCCGAACCTCCGCCACCGCCGCCGCCTCCTCCTCCGCCACCACCACCCCCTCCTCCGCCGCCGACGAGCGACGTACCTCCTGCACCGCCCACGCCTCCGTCGGGCGATGCTCCGCCGCCGCCTCCGGCTCCCGCCACGGAGATCCAGACCACTCTGTGACGACCCCGCCGCCCGCCGACTGTCTCAAACCGAGACAGTAACCGTTCGTAACGATTACGAAACTCGATTGACGGGGCGGATCGGCTCCTTATGTTTCCGCCACGGACGGTCGCCCACCGAGACCGTCCGTCGAACCAGGAGGAGGAGCCCATGCCCGTTCGCGAAATCGGACCATTCCACGTGAAGTACATGCAGGTGCTCGACGAGCACGGCACGCTGGACGAGGCGCTCGAGCCGAAGCTGTCCGAGGAGCAGTTGGTGCGGCTGTACCGCACGATGTCGCTGGCGCGCGAGGGCGACCAGCGAATGCTGAAGCTGCAGCGTCAGGGGCGGGTCGGCACGTTCGGCCCGTGCACCGGCCAGGAGGCGCCGCCGGCCGCGGCGGCGTTGGCGATGACGGAGCGCGACTGGTTCGTCGGTGCGTTCCGCGAGCTGTCCGGCATGCTGATGCGCGGCATGCCGCTCTCGAACCACTACATCATGCACAACGGCTGGGAGGAGGGGAACGTCTCGCCCGACGCGCCGCGCACCCTGCCCTTCAGCATCATCGTCGGCTCGCAGACGCTGCACGCGGTCGGCCTGGCGTACGCGATGAAGTACCGGGGCGAGCGGGACGCGGCGGCCGTCACCTTCTTCGGCGACGGGGCCACCTCGCAGGGCGACGTGCTGGAGGCGATGAACTTCGCCGGCGTCTGGCAGGCGCCGGTGGTGTTCGTCGCCCAGAACAACCAGTGGGCGATCTCGCTGCCGCGGCACAAGCAGACCCGCGCGCCGACGCTGGCCCAGAAGGCGATCGCCTTCGACATCCCGGCGTGGCAGGTCGACGGCAACGACGCGTTGGCGGTCTACAACGTCGTCCGCGAGGCGCTCGACCGCGCCCATTCCGGCGGCGGCCCGACCTTCATCGAGGCGGTGACGTACCGCCTGATGATGCACACCACCTCGGACGACCCCGGCCGCTACCGCACCGAGGAGGAGGTGCAGGCCTGGTGGAAGAAGGACCCGCTGGTGCGCCTGCGCGGCTACCTCGAGCGCAAGGGGTACTGGAGCGCGGAGCGGCAGGCGGCGCTGGAGGAGGAGCTGAAATCGGAGGTCGAGCAGGCGGTGCGGCAGCTCGAGGCGGCGACCGGCTTCCCGCT
>JAFGHH010000555.1 GCA_016930215.1 Deltaproteobacteria bacterium | reverse complement strand
GGTCTCCAGCCGGTAGGCGATCTCGGCCGCCGGGTCCGACGGGTCGAAATCGGCCAGCGCGATCCCCTCGCCGTCCGGCGCGTCCGCGCCGCGACCCACGGTGAACAGCACGCTGCCGTCGTCGCCGCTGAGCGCCACGAGCACTGCGGTCGACCAGGCGGTGCCGCGGTAGACCTGGACCAGCACGTCCGGGACGTCGTCGCCCGACACGTCGGCCACCACCGGCGCCACGATCACCTGATCGTAGACCAGCCCGCCCACCTCCACCCCCTCGAAGTGCCACTCCGCCTCCAGCGCCACGCGGTCGAACTCCGGGCGCACCTCGCACACGGGCGGCGGCGGCGTGGGCAGGCAGCGACCGAGCGCCGGCTCGCAGTACAGCGCGTCGTCGCGGCAGTCGAAGTCGTCGCCGCACAGCTCGCCGGGGGCGGTGCAGGCGTCGGCCAGGCACAGCTCGCCGGGCGGGCAGCAGACGTCGAGGTCCGCGCCGCACAGCTCCCGGTCGGCCGCGCAATCGGCGGCGCAGACCACGCCGTCCAGGCACACCTCGCCCGCGTCGCAGCACAGCCGGCCGCTGTCCCCGCAGCGCACGTGGGCGCAGACCGGCAGGCACAGATAGCCGTCGACGCACTCCTCGCCCTCGGCACAGCACACCGTGCCGCTGCTGCAGCTTCGGGCGGCCGGGCAGCCGCCCTCCGGGCCGTCCGGTTCGCCGTCGGTCGCATCGGCGTCGCCGTCCGCGCCGTCGGGCGGGTCCACGCAGCGGCCCTCGACGCAGAGGCGGCCGCCGGTGCAGTCCGCGCTGGTCGTGCAGCCGGGCGTGTCCGTGGAGTCGTCCCCGCAGCCCGCGGCGGCCGCCGTCAGCAGCGCAAGGACGGTGAGCAGAGCAAGGCGTCCGGGCATTCGAACCTCCCTGTCCATGTCGAAGACCGTAGCAGACCGGGCCGGGCCCGGCTACCCGTCAACGGGCGGGGCCGGCGACGGACGGCCGGGGCGACGACCTCCCTGCGCGCCGTCCGCGCGTCGTGACAACCGCCCGCCCGGGCGCGTAGACTCCGGCAGGCATCCGGCGTGGCCGGATGCACGGGAGGCGAAATGACCCGCGCGACGGCCTGCAGATTCGGCTCGACCGCGACGGAGCGCCGGCGGCTCGCGCGGCTCGACCGGCCCGAGCGGATCCAGGCGTTCCTGGACCGCATCCCGTACAGCACCGACCACTTCTACCGCTCGCCGCGCCGCGTGCTGCGCGACCGCCGCGCCCACTGCTTCGACGGCGCGCTGTTCGCCGCCGCCGCCCTGCAACGCGCCGGGTTCCCCCCGCAGGTGGTCGACCTGCGCGCCGTGCGCGACGACGACCACGTGATCGCCGTCTTCCGCCACGACCGGCACCTCGGCGCCGTCGCGAAGTCCAACATGAGCGGCCTGCGGTGGCGCGAACCGATCCACCGCTCGCTGCGCGAGCTGGTGCTGTCGTACTTCGACGACTATTTCAGCGTCGAGGGGCGCCGCACGCTGCGGTCGTACTCGCCGCCGCTCGACCTGCGCACGATGCCGTTCGACTGGACGACGTGCGACGAGCGGCTCGACGAGGTGGCGACGAAGCTGGACGCCCTGCCCCACCGGCCGATCCTGACCCCGGCGATGGCGCGCCGGCTGCTCCCCGTCGACCGCCGCTCGTTCGACGCCGGGATGCTCGGCGCCGCCGACGCGGGGCTGTACCACCCGCCGCGCTGAGCCGCTGGCCTCGCGGCCGACGTTGCGCTATGGTCGCCCCCCGATGAACGGACGTCTCCTCGCCGTGTTCGCCCTCCTGGCCGCCGCCACCCTCGTGGTCGCCTCCGCCGTCGCCCAGGATGCCGGCGAAGTGCTGCCCGCCGCGGCCGACGCCGGAACGACCGCCGACGCGGAAGCTCCCCCGGACGACCACGACGCCGAACCGCCGGCCGTCTCCGACGCCGGGACACCGCCGCCCGAGCCCGACGCGGGCGCACCGACGGTCGCCGACGCCGGGGTACCGCCGCCCGAGCCCGACGCGGGAGCGCCGACGGTCGCCGACGCCGGGCGTGGCGAAGCGCGCCGCGTGATCGCCCGCCGCCGCGAGGCAGCCCTGGTCGGGGGCTGGGTCGCCGCGACCCACGACCCCTCCTCGTCCACCGTGACCGTGGACGACCTCGTGCTGGGCGCCAACGGCGAGTGGACCCGCGGGCAGAGCCGCGTCGGCTCCGACCAGGGACTGCTCGCCCCTCCCGAGGAGACCTCGGGCACCTGGTTCACCGAGGAGGGCACCCTCGTCCTGCTCGACCGCGGCTCCGCCGTCGACGAGGTCCTGCGCTCGGCCTTCCTGATCGACGACCGCTCCGAAGAGCTGACGCTCGAGGTGGGCGGCGGTCCGGTCCTCTACTACCGCTACCGCTGACCGGCGCCGCGGAGAGCCCCCGGAGGACGGAACGATGAAGCCCAGAAACTGCGAGATGTTCGAGAAGAACCTCGAGAGGTGCAACTGCACCTACGAACCGTGCTCGCGCAAGGGCCGCTGCTGCCTGTGTGTGGCCTACCACCGGGACCTCGGCGAGCTTCCGGCGTGTTTCTTCCCGAACGACGTCGAACGGACCTACGATCGCTCGATCGCACGCTTCGTCGCGTTGCACAGGAAATAGGAGCGCGGGAAGCGCGCCGCGGGGCCGGGCCGGTTCCGGGACGCTGGGGGGCCTACTCGGGGAAGTCGGTGACCGAACCGTTCCAGGTGGCGCTGAGGGGGCCGGTGCAGCCGCCGGAGACCGGTGATGTCGCGAGCGTCCCTTCCTCGATCGTCACTTCCTGCATCGTGACGGAGAAGTTGCCGGAGAAGTTCGTGCCGACCGGGTTGGTGAGGTTGTAGTCGGTCAGCGTGATGTTGCCGCTGCCGGCCACCGGCATGAAGGACTGCGTCTCCCCCACGAACGCCAAGAGGCACAGGCCGCAGGTGGCGTAGTTCGCCTCGGTGGCGTCGATCGGGTAGGTTCCGGGGGCCGTCGGGGCGCCGAACTCCGAGTAGATCTCGAGCACGAACGTCATGGTGCTGCTGTCGCTCCAGATCAGCTTGACCACGCCGCCGCTCTCCGAGCTGCCGTAGAAGACGGTCGAGCCGCCCGTGCCGAGGCCGGCGGCGCAGCTGCTCGTGAAGCCGCCCGACAAGGTCACCGTGGCCGGGCCGCCGCCGTCGGCGTCCGCATCGGCATCCGCGTCCGCGTCCGCGTCGGCGTCCGCATCGGCATCCGCGTCCGCGTCGGCATCCGCATCGGCATCCGCATCCGCGTCGGCCCCGGACGGACAGACGCAGCGGTTGATCGCGGGGTTCCAGGTACCCGGGACGCCGCCGGCACAGCAGTTGCCGGCCGTGCACATCGCCGGCGTGCAGACCACGTTGTCGTCGCTGTCGGCACAGCCGGGACCGGCAGAACCGATCGTCGCAGCGACGAGCGCTGCCACGCCCACCACCGCCATCGTCGCGCTTCTCGGGATCGTCGTACGGTTCATCATCCTCTCCT
>JAFGHH010000554.1 GCA_016930215.1 Deltaproteobacteria bacterium | reverse complement strand
GCGATCTGCAGGGCACCCATGGCCCGATTGTCGTCACCGCGGCCGGCCCGGGCAACGCCGACCGGCGAGAATCTGCCGCGGCGGCCGTCCGCCCCCTGCCGCAAGCCGCGCAAACGAGAGCAGTTCCCCCCGTTCCTCGGGTGCCGCCGCGCCCGTTGCGGCCCGCGACGATCCGCCCGATGGACGCCCCGTGCGCACCCCGGTGCCGGAAAGCGCATGGTCGTTCCGTCGCGCTGTGGTAGCATGTGGCGGAGTTCCGGGACCGGAGGTGGGATTCGTGCGGTCTTCACGTCGGGTCGCTCACCGCTCGCGACTGCTGCTCACCCTGCTCGCGTGCACGCTCGCCGGGTGCGCGGTCTTCGAGCGCGACAACCGCCGCGTGCTGAATGAGCTGGACGCGCGGATCCAGCCCGGGTCCACGGCCGCTCGCATCGCCCTGGCCCCCGCTGCCGTCCCCGTCGGCACGGTCGCCCTCGCCACGGACATGGCGGTCGTTCACCCCGCCGCCATGGTCCCCAGGGCCGCGCGCGATGTGAAGGAGCTGTACTGGAAACCGGCTCCGGCAAGTCGGCTACGCGCTGTCCTTCTCTTCCCGCTCAAGGTTCTCGCGACGCCCCCGACCTTCGTCGCGGACTGGCTGGGACGCTCGCTCTTCGCGGTGAAGGCAGAGGAGAACACGTGAGCACGCCAGGCAGGCGCGATCGGAGCACGCACGGACGGCCGGTTCCGGCGCGGGTCTTCGCCGGCCCGGAAACGGCGCGTGCGCCCCTTCCCCGCACGGCTCCCGAGCCACGGACGGGCGAGAACGGAACGCGGCGCCGGCGCGCCCCCCTCGGGCGGGTGGTGCTGCTCGCTGCGGTGCTCGGCGGCTGCGCCATCATGAACCGCGACAACACGCCGACGCTCAACCTCGTGGAGGACAAGCTCTGGCCTGAATCGACGGCGGCCCGCATCGCCGTTTCCCCGCTCGTCTTTCCCGTGGGCCTGGGCGCGGCGCTTGTCGATGCCTGCGTCGTCCACCCGGTCTCGGTCGCCGACGACGCCGCCGAGATCACCAGCGACAACCTCTGGGAAGACCTGAAGTGGGACGACCGGTACGTGACCGAGTGCGCCGCCCTGCCCTGGCGCGCTCTCTCCACGCCGGTCCTGTTCGGCGCCGTCTTCCTCACGCGCAGCCTGTTCGATATCCCGCGCTACGAACCGCGCCGGGATCGGGCTCCCCCCTTGCCAGAGAACAGCGAGCGCACGGACGAGCTGGAGACGGCCCGGGCCGAGGCCATGGAGAGGTTCCGCAGCGAGCTGGAGCACGCGCGAGCCCTTCTCGATCAGGGCCAGCCCGACGCTGCCCTTGCCGTGGCCCGTGCCCTGCTCGGCGCGGTGCGCCAGCAACTCCGGGCTTCCGACCGCCCCTCGTTTCGCCCGCTGCGCGATCTCGTCCGCCTCGAGGACCAAGCCCTCCTCGTGGTTCTCGCGGCAACCTGGAAATCCGGGAACGTGCGGGAAATCCGGGTGGCGGAGTACGCCGGTCTGGTCGCATCCCGGCACTTCGAGCAGATCGGATCGATCCTCACGGAGATGAGCGCCTCGAGCGATGCGTTCACGCGCTGGACCGCGCTGGCGCTCGTGACCGCCGTGCCGGCCGCCACGCAGCAGCCTCGGGGGGAGACCGAGCCCTGGCCGCTCCGCCTGCTCCGCAAGGGGCTCGCCGATCCCGAACCCCTGGTGCGCTGCGCGCTGCTCTCCGCGCTCGCCCAGCGCGCGTCGGAGCACCCCGTCGTCGAGATCGTCCGCGAGCTCCGGTCGGACCTCGAGCGCCTTGCCGCCGAGGACCCGGCGCCGCTGATTCGCGCGCTCGCCGAGCTCCTGGTCCGGGGCTTGCCCAGGGAATGACGCCCATCGGCAAGTCTCCCGCTCGTGCCCAGCCGACGCCTTGACCCCGCGGCGGCCGGCGTGCTACGCTGAGGACCGTACCGAAAGGCGCATTCGCCGCCTTGACGGCTGGCCCGCGATGTTGCTTCCGGCGCCGTGCCCGAGGAGGGTGACATGACACGATTCCCGGTGCTCTGGTCGGCGGTCGCCGCGCTCGCGGTCGGCCTCGCTCACGCGCAATCCGTCGTGGTCCCGAACGCCTACACGACCCTCACGGGAACGACCGGCTACAACTCGCTGCTCCGGGATGCCGGCAATCCGCGCACCTACCAGTGCGGCATCGCCGCGAGCGAGCTGAGCGCGCTTTCCGTCGGGGCGGAGATCGTGGGGCTCAGCTTCCGCGTGTACTCCGGCGCCACCGCCGTGTGGCCGGCGACCGCCACCTCGTGGAACAACTACGACATCACGCTCGCCGAGGCGGCACTCCCCATCCCCTCGTTCTCCACCACGTTCGCCGCCAACATGAAGAACCCGGTGGCGGTACGCAAGGGGCCCATGACGATTCCGGCCTGCACGTACGCGGTGGCAGCGAGCAACCCCAATCCGTTCGACACGTTCTACTTCGCGTTCCAGAGACCCTACACCTACGCCGGGGGGGACCTCGTGTACTGGATCAGCCACGACGGCAATACCGCGAGCACCTACGCCTATCACGATGCGGTCAGTTCCAGCACGGCCACCTACGGGTTGGCGCGAATCGCCGGCTCCTACAACGCGACCACGTCCTCGACTGCCCAGACGGTGTTCTTCGTCGCCCGGCTCCACTACGGCTACGGCCCCGCGGGGTGCAGCGGTGCGAACGGTTCCCTGAACCTGATCCTGAGCCACCATCTCGTCGCGCCGACGCCCGCGCCGGGCAGCGTGAATCTCGCGGTGACCAACGGGCAGCCGCACGCCGTCGGAGGAATCCTGATCGCACCGACGCCCGGCGTCGTGCCGGTCCCGCTGCCCGGCGGCTCGAATCTGCTGCTCTACCCGCTGTTCCTCGCGCACCTCCCGTTCCAGCTGGACCCGAGCGGCCGGTTCGATCTCCACGTGCGCTTTCCAGCCGCGACCCTCGGCGTCGAGCTTCAGGCGTACGCCACCGACACCACCACCCCGGCCGGCTTCGTCGCCACGAACGCCGTCTCTTTCCAGATGCGTCCGTAGCGCACCGACCGGGTGCGGGGACCCGTCCCGCCGCCCGCGGCGGCCGGCGCCGCGGGCCCGGCTCGCGGGAGCGCGTGCGCGGGGAACCCGTCACTTCTTCGGATTGAAGACCATCGACATG
>JAFGHH010000553.1 GCA_016930215.1 Deltaproteobacteria bacterium | reverse complement strand
TCGATCTGCGCGCTGGAGCCGTTCGAGGTGCTCGACACCAGCTGGTCGTGGGTCCCCGGGTTCTACGTCGAGACCGAATTGCGGCCGTTCGAGCGGCTGCGGCTGATTCCGGGGCTGCGGGTCGACCTGTTCGACGACGGCGCGCGCCCCGCCTTCGACCCGCGGCTGAACGTGCGCTTCGACGTCGTCGACGGCACGACGCTCAAGGCCGGCCTCGGCCAGTACTCCCAGCCGGCCGGCTTCTTCCAGCTCGACGAGCGGAGCGGCAACCCGGAGCTGGAGCCCGAGCACGCCTTGCACTACGGCCTGGGACTCGAGCAGCGGCTGTGGGACCGGGTGCAACTGCAGGTCGACGGGTTCTACCGCGAGGTGGGCAACGCGATCGTGACCTCGGAGCGGCTGGTCGAGCGGGACGGGGAGCGGCGACCGATCGGCTTCGAGAACGGCGGCCGGGACCGCGCCTACGGCCTCGAGCTGCTGGTGCGCTACGAGCCGGACGACCTGTTCTTCGGCTGGCTGGCGCTGACGCTGATGCACTCCGAGGAATGGGACCCGCGCGAGGGGTGGCGGGAGGCCGCCTTCGACCAGCTGCTCAACCTGACGCTGGTCGGCTCGTTCGACCTGGGGGCCGGCTGGTCGGTCGGCTTCCGCTTCCGCGTCGCCGAGGGCTATCCGACGACGCCGGCGACGGGGGCGATCTTCAACGCCGACTGCGACGAGTACGAGCGGATCCCGGGCGCGGACAACTCGCTCCGGCTGCCCTGGTTCCACCAGCTCGACCTGCGGGTCGACAAGAAGTTCGAGTGGGAGCATTTCGTGCTGGACATCTACCTGGACGTGCAGAACGTCTACTACGCCGAGAACGTCGAGGCGATCGGCTACAACTACGACTACACGCGGCGACGCGACATCACGGGGCTGCCGATCCTGCCGGCGCTGGGGCTCAAGGGTGAGTTCCGCTAGCCGCCCGCGACCGCGCGCGCGACGGCGCGGGCGCGGCGGCCGAGGCGCAGGCTGTTGAGCACGACCGTGAGGCTGGACAAGGCCATCGCCGCCGCGGCGAGCGCCGGATGGAAGTCGCGGAGCACGTCCGGCAGCACGGTCACGCCGTGCAACGCCCCGGCCGCCGCGGGGATCAGCGTCACGTTGTAGAAGAAGGCCCAGAACAGGTTCTGGCGGATCGTCGTCCAGGCGGCGCGCGACAGGGCGACCGCGCGCGGTGCGCCCAGCGGGTCGCCGCCGACCAGCGTCACGTCGGCGGCCTCGATCGCCGCGTCGCTGCCGCCGCCGATCGCGATTCCGACGTCCGCCGCCGCCAGCGCCGGGGCGTCGTTGATCCCGTCGCCGACCATCGCCGTCCGCTCGCCCTGCGCCCGCGCCTCGCGCACGACGTGCTCCTTGTCCTCCGGCAGCACGTCGGCCCGCACGTCCTCGATCCCGAGCGTCCGGGCGGTCGCCCGCGCGGCCGCGGCGTTGTCGCCGCTCAGCAGGCGGACCTTCAGCCCCTGCCTCCGGAGCGCCCGCACCGCGGCCGCCGCCCCGGCCTTCGGCTCGTCGGTCACGGCGCACAGTGCGGCCCAGCGGCCGTCCACCACCACCCCCACGACCGTGCGCCCGGCCGCGGCCAACTCCGCCGCACGGGCCTCCACCTCCGGAGGCGGCGCGACCCGCTCGCCCAGCCACGCCGGCGAGCCGACGCGCACCGCGTGCGTCCCGACGCGGCCCTCGATGCCGCGCCCGGCCGCCGCCCGGACCTCCGCGGGGTCCGGCAGGGCTCCGACGCGCTCCCGGGCCGCCGCCGCCACGGCCCGCGCCACGGGGTGTCCGGAGGCCGACTCGAGCGCCCCGGCGAGGGCCAGCGCGTCGTCCGGGCCGCCCAGCGGCACCCAGTCGGTCAGCACCGGCCGCCCGAGGGTCAGCGTGCCGGTCTTGTCGAACAGCACCAGCGTCGTGCGCCGCAGCCGCTCCAGCGCGGCGCCGTCGCGGAACAGCACGCCGAGCCGGGCGGCGGCGGAGGTCCCCGCGACGATCGCGGTCGGCGTCGCCAGCCCGAGCGCGCAGGGACAGGCCACGACCAGCACCGCGACCAGGCGCAGCAGGGCGGGAACGAGGTCGCCGCCGACGGCCCACCACAGGCCGAAGGTCGCGACGGCGACGACCACGATCGCGGGCACGAACCAGGCCGAGACCCGGTCGGCCAGCCGCTGGATCGGCGCCCTGCTCCCCTGCGCGCGCCGGACGAGCGCCACGATGCGCGCCAGGGCGGTGTCGGCTCCCACTCCGGTGGCCCGGACGACCAGCCGGCCGTCGAGGTTCACGGTCGCGCCGAGCACGAGGTCCCCGGCCGCGCGGTGGACCGGCACGAACTCGCCCGTCAACATGCTCTGGTCGACCGCGGCGTCGCCCTCCTCCACCACGCCGTCCACCGGGACCCGCTCGCCGGGCCGCACGGCGACCCGGTCCCCGGGCCGCACGGCGTCCGCCGGCACGTCCCGTTCGACCCCGTCCCGGACCAGCAGGTGCGCGACGGGCGGTGCGAGGTCCAGCAGCTTGCGGATCGCCTCGGAGGTCCGGCGGCGGGCGGAGGCCTCGAGCAGCTTGCCGAGCTTGATCAGCGTGACGATCAGCGCCGAGGTCTCGAAGTAGACGTGGTGTCCGAGGCCCGGGGCGAGCAGCACGGCCCAGGAGAAGACGAAGGCGGTGGTGGAGCCGAGCGCCACGAGGACGTCCATGTTGGCCGAGCGACTGCGCAGGGCGCCGAGCGCACCGCGGTAGAAACCCCAGCCGGTGTAGAGCTGGACCGGCGTGGCCAGCGCGCCGAGCAGCCAGCCGACCCAGGCGGCATGCGACCAGGCGCCGAGCAGGCCGAGGTCGCGACCCATGCTCAGGAGGAACAGCGGGATCGTGAAGGCCAGGCCGACCAGGAACGCCCGGCGCTCGCGGCGCAGGTCGGCGGCGCGCGCGGCCCGTTCCTCGTCGTCGGGGTCGGCACCCTGGTGCGGCAGGATCGTGCGGTAGCCGGCCCGTTCGATCGCGGCGCCGAGCGCGGCGAGGTCCACGCGGTCCGGGTCGTAGACGACGGTGGCGGTCTCGGCGGCCAGGCTGACGGTGGCGTCCTCGACGCCGACGACCTCGGAACGCAGGAGCTTCTCGACGCGCAGGGCGCAGTGCGCGCACGACATGCCGAGGACGGGGAGTTGGACCTGCCTGCGGTCCATGCGTCGCCTCCCGCGCATCGGCGCTCCGAGGGAGGAGGCGGCGGAGCGGCCGATGCCCGCCCAAGGTAGTGCCGGTCGGCGGGATGTCAGGCGGCCAAGGCTACGCCTTCCACTGGCCGTGGAGGTTGCAGTACTCGCGGGCGGCGAGGCGCGCGGCCTCGAGCGGCGGGAAGGTCGCCTCGGGCTTGTCGCCCGGCTTGAGGTACTTGCGGTAGACCCGCTCGTCGGCCAGCAGCTCGATCCACTGGATCCAGTGCTTCTCCTCCATCGGGTGCGGCACGCCGCCGACCTTGACCGTGATGCCCGTCGCCGTACGCTCGATCACGGGCACGTGCTTCTCCTTGGCGGCGTCCACGGTGTTCTCGTCCTGCAGCGTCATCGGCTGGCCGCAGCAGACGAGCTGTCCGCCGCCCGCGTGCAGCACCTCGACGATGTTCCCGCACACCCCGCACCGGTAGACCTGGTTCCGCGTCACCATGGTTTCCTCCTCCCGCGTGCGCGCGTTCCGCGGCGCACGGTTGTTGCCGCCTCCTGCAGACTACCCGAGCTTCGCCAGCGCGGCGAGGGCCGCCGCGTAGTCCGGCTCGGATCCCACCTCGGGCACGATTTGCAGGTAGCGGATCATCCCTTCCCGGTCGAGCACCAGCACGGCCCGCGCCAGGAGCCGCAGCTCCTTGATCAGCAGGCCGTAGCTCGTCCCGAAGGCCGCGTCGCGGTGGTCCGACAGCGTGCGGACGTTCCGGGCGCCGGCCGCGCCGCACCAGCGCTTCTGGGCGAACGGCAGGTCCATGCTGAGCGTCAGCACCGGCACGTCGGGCCCCAGCCGCTCGGCCTCGGCGTTGAACCGCCGCGTCTGCAGGTCGCAGGTCGGCGTGTCGAGCGACGGGACGACCGAGAGCACGACGTTCCGGCCGCGGAACGTCGATAGCGAGACCGGCTGGAGGTCGTTGTCCAGCGCCGTGAACTCGGGCGCCCGGTCGCCGACCTTCAGCTCCGGTCCGACCAGCGTCAGTGGGTTGCCGTGCAGCGACACGAGGTTCTTGCGTTCCATCATCCGATACCTCCCTCCGGTTCGCGGCTACCAGTTCTCCGCCCGCACCTCGAAGTGCGCCTGCGGGTGGTTGCAGGCCGGGCAGGTCTTCGGCGCCTCGGTCCCCTCGTGGACGTAGCCGCAGTTCCGGCAGCGCCAGACCACCGGCCGCTCCTTCCTGAACACCGTCCCCGCCTCGAGGTTCTTGAGCAATGCGCGGTAGCGCCGCTCATGCTGCGCCTCGGCCACCGACACCGCGCGGAACACCGCGGCGATCTCCGGAAACCCCTCGTCGTCCGCCACCTTGGCGAAGCCCGGGTACATCGAGGCGTGCTCGTGACGCTCGCCGTCCGCGGCGTGCAGCAGGTTCTCGGCGGTGGTGCCGGTCCTGCCGGCCGGGAACGCGCCCGCGACCTCGACCTCGCCCCCCTCGAGGAACTTGAAGAAGCGCTTGGCGTGCTCCTTCTCCTGGCTCGCGGTCTCCTCGAAGACGTCCGCGATCTGGACGAACCCCTCCTTGCGTGCCGCGCTCGCCGCGAAGGTGTAGCGGTTGCGCGCCTGCGACTCGCCCACGAACGACGCCAGCAGGTTCTTCTCGGTCTGCGTGCCCTTCAGGCTCTTCATCTCCGTGACCTCCTCGGTTCCGATCGTGAAGGGGACGGCCTCCCGCCGTCCCGGTCCCGCACCGCCGGATGCCCCGCGCGTAACACCGCCCCCCGGTCCTGTCAAACGCCGTTCACCGCCCCCGCTCGGGGTTGCGCCGCCGCCGGTCGCCGTTCGTGCGGCCGCTCCCGCATCGTGCGCAGGACGTCGCCCCGGACCCCGACCGTCGTGACCTGCAGCGGGAGCTCCTTGCCCGACGCCGAGAGCGCCTGCCGCGTCAGCCGCTCCAGACCGGAACAGCACGGAACCTCCATCTGCACGACGTGCAGCGACCGGAGGTCGTTGTCCGAGAGGATGCGCGTCAGCTTCTCCAGGTACGGCCCGGTGTCGTCCAGCTTCGGACAGGCGATCGTCACCACGTGATCGCCGAGAAACCGGGCGTGGAAGTCGCCCACGGCGAAGGCGGTGCAGTCGGCAGCCAGCAGCAGGTCCGCGCCCTGCAGGAACGGCGCGCGCGGCGGGACCAGGTGCAACTGGACCGGCCAGTGGCCGAGCTCCGATGCGCCGCCGCCCGGCGCCTCGCACGCGCAGCACGCGGCGTTCGCGGAAGCCGGGCGGAGTTGGCGCACCGCCGAGCCGGGACAGCCGCCGCCGTGGTGCACGTAGGACGAGGCGGCGGGTGCCGGGTGGGCCGGATGGTGGGGTGCCGGGGCGTGCGGCTGGCCCAGGCGGTCCAGGTGCTCGCGCACCGCGGCCTCGTCGAACTCCGCCGCCTCCCGCTCCTCGATCGTCAGCGCGCCCTGCGGGCACTCGCCCAGACAAGCCCCGAGGCCGTCGCAGTACGTGTCGCTGACCAGCTTCGCCTTGCCGTCGACGATCGCGATCGCCCCTTCGGCACAGGCCAGCACGCATTGGCCGCACCCGTCGCACTTCGCCTCGTCGATCCGGATCACTTTCCGCTGCCTTGCCATCGTCCGTGCCTCTTGCGCGAGGTCGTCTCAGCGTGTCTCGCGGGCCCTGGAGCTAGCCACAAGCATGCCAAGCCGACGAAGCGGCTGACAGCGCGGGCAGCAGTAGGTGCTGCGCTGCTGCTGGACGAACCGCACGATCGGCGTCCGGCACCGCCGGCAGAGGCGCCCCTCGCGGTCGTAGACCGCCAGCATCGCGTAGAACCGCCCGGAGCGGCCGGAGACGTCGGCGAAGTCCGAGAAGGTCGTGCCGCCGAACCGGATCGCGCGCCGCAGGACGCTTCGGACCGCCTGGTGCAGCCGTCGGACTTCCTCGGGTCGCAGCGAGCCCGCCGTCCGGCGTGGGTGGAGCCGGGCCCGGAACGCGATCTCGGAGGCGTAGATGTTGCCGATGCCGACCAGCCGGTCCTGGCGCAGCAGCCACGGCTTCAGCTCCTGGCGGCTGCGGGCGAGCAGTCCGGATAGACGCACGGGCGTACAGGCCCGCGACAGCGGCTCGAGCCCCGCCGCCGGCGCCTCGCACCCCTCCGGGACGAATCGCAGGGTGCCGAAGCGGCGCGGGTCGATGAACAGCAGCTCGCCGCCGTCGAAGCGCAAACGCGCCCGCAGGTGTCTCGTCTCGCGGGGTGTCTCGTCGCGGGCGAGCCACACGAGGCGCCCGGTCATCCGCAGGTGACACAGCAGCCGGATGTTCCCGCAGCCCCGGGTCTCCCGAAGACGGATCTCGACCTGCTTCCCGATCCGGATCACCCGCTCGACGGTACCGCCCAGGGCCGGTCGGAAGTCGGCGCGGCGGAGTCGCGGGTCGAGCAGCTCGACCTCGCGGAGCCGGCGGCCGCGCAGGCGCGGGGCGAGCTGCCGGACGACCGACTCGACCTCGGGAAGCTCCGGCATCGGCTAGTCCCGTCGTTCCCCGCGCCGGTGCCGCTCGTACTCGTCCTCGGCCGCGCGGCGCAGCTTGTAGGCCATGTCGCGCAGCGTGCCGTAGAGGATGGCGCAGGCGGGGTCGCGGTGGTCGCGGTCGCCGTCGTCGGCGAGGCCCAGCATCACGCGTGTCAGGCGCATCAGGCGGCGCAGGTTCTCGTCGTCGGCCCGGGGGACGGCTCGGTCGGCGGGAGGTGCGGTCCGGGGCGGGTCGTTCGGCGGCGGTTCCGAGACACTCATGGGCCTGCGGCCTAGCGAGCCGCATGCCAAGCTCGGGGGCGTGTCAGCGGCCCGGCCTGGGCTTGAGGAAGCGGTACAGGGTGGCGCGGCCGACCCCGAGCAGCCGGGCGGCCTTGACCTTGTTGCCGCCGACGCGTTGGAGGGCCTCGGCGACGAGCTGATCGTCCAGCTTGCAGGCGCGGCGCAGGGCGCCCTCGTGGACCACGGTCGGTACGACGCCGGCGCGCGGCAGCGGTCCATGGAGCCCCGGCGCGCCCGCCTGTCGCACCTCGGGCGGCAGGTGGCCGAGCTGGATCGCCTCGCCGGTGCAGCGCACCGAGGCGCTCTGCAGCGCGTTGATCAGCTCGCGCACGTTGCCCGGCCAGGGATGGCCGAGCAGCCGGTCCATCGCGTCGTCCGCCACCCGCGCGATCGGCTTGCCGTACTCGCGGCGCACGTCCGACAAGACCTGCTCGACCAGGTGCGGGATGTCCTCGCGGCGGTCGCGCAGCGGGGGCAGCTCGAGCGACACGACGGCGAGGCGGTAGTAGAGGTCCTCGCGGAAGGTGCCGGCCTTGATCATCGCTCGCAGGTCGCGGTTGGTGGCGGCGATGATCCGCACGTCGACCTGGATCGTGCGCTCGCCGCCGACCTTCTCGAACCGCTTCTCCTGCAGGACGCGCAGCAGCTTGACCTGCATCGCGGGGCTCAACTCGCCGACCTCGTCGAGGAACAGCGTGCCGCCGTCGGCCAGCTCGAACCGCCCCTTCTTGTCGCGGATCGCGCCGGTGAACGCGCCGCGCACGTGCCCGAACAGCTCGCTCTCGAGGATCGTCTCGGGGAGCGCGCCGCAGGAGACCGGGACGAACGGGCCGCCCTGCCGGCGGCTCTCGTGGTGGATCGCGTGGGCCACCAGCTCCTTGCCCGTGCCGCTCTCCCCGCCGATCAGCACCGGGAAGTCGGCCGTCGCCGCCTGGCGGATCGTCTCGAAGATCTCCTGCATCGGCCGCGATACCCCGACCATCCCGTGGAAGCTGCGACTCGTGTGCAGCCGCTGCCGCAGCTCGTCGACCTCGGTGTCGTCGCGCAGCGACGCGATCACCCCGCGGGCCCCCGCGTCGTCCAGGACCACCGGATTGAGCACCACGCGCAGGCGCCGCTCGCCGCCGTCGGGCCGCGTGAAGGTCGTCGAATACTCGCAGCGCTCCGTAGGCAACTCGGTCCCGCGACACGAGACGCACTGCTGTCCACACAGGCCGTCCGGAGCGAACACCGCGTGGCAGTCGCGACCCAGCACCGCGTCCCGCGACAACCCCAGGATCCGCTCCGCCGCGCGGTTGAACAGGTAGATCCGCCGGAACGCGTCGTGGACGACGATTCCCTCGTCCAGCGAGTCGAGCAACCGGGCCAGGCGCTCGCGCTCCCGTGCCAGCGCCCCGAGGTACCCGTGGGCCAGCAGGGCGGTCACGTGCTCGCGCAACAGGTCGCGGGTCGTACGGCAGGCCGCCTCGAGGCCTCCGGCATCGTTGGCCGCGGTCGGGTCGGGGATCGACCAGTGGAGCCGCAGCGGAACCTCGCTGAACAGCGAACTGCAAGGCCGCGGGTCGCCCGGTGAGGTCTGGGCCGCCCTTCCCTCACGCGCCCCGCGGCACCAGTCCCGCGCCCGGTCTCCAACCGTGATCACAACGTCGAAGGTGGCGGAGCCGAGCCCGGCGACCGTTCGTGAGACATGGTGCGAGACATCCACATCGATCTCGGACATCACCCGGACGGCTTCCGGGAGCAGGGGATGTGCCGCGATTCCGGCACTTTCCGCTGTGATTTCAGGTTCAGCGAGCGAGCGCAGCAGTCCCTTCGCCATCGGTCCGCGACAGGCGTCGTTCTCCGACAGGAGGAGGATTCGCAGTCGACTTGGAGTCTGAGACATCGCCGGGACAATGCCAGAACGGCGGGGAGGGTGCAAGGTGGCGTGGTCCTCCGGTGCGGCTCGGCCCGGGACCCCACGTGCTCGAGCTGCGCCGGGACGGCTTCGAGTCGTTCCGGCGCGAGCTGACGGTGGAGCAGGGCGAGCGCGTCGAGGTGGTCGCGGTGCTGCTTCCTGCGTCGCCGGTCGTCGGGCCGGTGGAGCCGCCCGTCGGACCGCTCGAGCCGACGCCCGAGGATCCCGAGGACGACCGCATCGTCGAGTCCTGGTGGCTGTGGACGATCGTGGGCGTGGTCGTCGTCGGCGGCGCGGTCACGGCCGGCGTGCTGCTGTGGCCGTCCGACGAGCAACCGGCCGACGACTGGGTGTTGCATGGACCGTAGTCCCGGCGTCCGGCGGCGCCTCGCCTTCGTCGCGGCGGCTCTCGCCGCGGCGGCGGGCGCCTGCGGTCCCGAGGAGGAAGGCCCCGGCGTCCGGTTGATCCTCGAGACCGAGGTCGGCGTGCCGACGGTGGTCGACACGGTGGACGTCGAGGTGACGGCGTCGCGGACGGCTTCGGGCGAAACCTGCACGCCGCAGGTCCAGGCGTTTCCGCTGGCCGCACCGTCCGACCTGCCGGTCCGGATCCTGTACGAGGCGGGCCCGGAGTTCCGCTCGTGGGTCGCCTTCCGCGTCTGCTGGCGCAAGAGCGGCGCCGAGGTCCGTGCCCAGACGGTACTGCAGCCGGTGCCGTCGTCGGGCATCCAGGAGGTTCGCGTCGAGCTGGCGGGCGCCTGCCTCACGCGGACCTGCGGGGCGGGCGAGCAGTGCGTGGCGGGCGCGTGCACGCCGGTCCCCTCGCCCGACCCCTTCGATCCCGCCTTGCGGGTGCCGGGCATCGACTGCGACGTGCCGCGCTAGTCCGGTTCAGGAACCGGCGCGCAGCAGCTCGTCGATCGTCGCGGCGGGGACGGCGTTGCCCACGAGGATCTCGCGCAGCGCCTCGAGCGTCGGGGCGCGTACCGCCAGCCGTCGGGCGAGCGCCTGGAGCCCGTCCAGGGCCCGCAACGCCTCGGTCCGCGACTCGGCCTCTTCCCGCACCGCATCGGCCGGCTCGCCGGCTCCCACCCGCCGCCCGAAGCGGTAGCCGAGTCCCTCGGTGTCGGCGGACACGACGAGCAGGTCGGCGAGGCCGGCGGGGCCGCCGAACGTCTCCGCGGCGGCCCCCGAGGCGAGGCCGAGCCGGGTCGCCTCGACCTGGGCCCGCGCCAGCAGCACCGCCCGTGCCCCGCTTCCGAGCCGCAGCCCCGCGCACAGCCCGGCCGCCGCGCCCAACGCCACGACGGCCGCTCCGGCCAGCTCCACGCCGACCACGTCGTGCGTCCGTTCCAGGCGGATCCGGTCCGAGGCGAGTGCCGTGTGCACGGCCTGGTGGACCTCGTCGAAGCGCGAGGCGACCACCAGGGTGGTCGCGTAGCCGCCGAGGACCTCGGCGACGAGATACGGGCCGCCGAGCGCTCCGAGCCGTCGCGCGGCCGTCTCGGCGGCGAGGATCTCGCTCGGCCGGCGGCCCGAGGCGCCCTCCAGCCCCTTGGCCGCGTGGACCACCAGCCGGTCGGGCGACAGGCGCGCGCCGAGCCGTCGAGCCAGGTCGGGCAGCGCTCCCGCGGGCACCGCCAGGAACACCAGCGCGGCCTCGCCCAGCGCCTCCTCGGGCGTCGCGCAGCGCAAGACGTCCGGGGGCAGCTTGCCGCCGGCGTCCCGCTCCCCGCGCCGCTTCGCCCGTCGCTCGACGACGGGCGCCCGCTCGCCGCCCCACCAGGCGACGGGCTGGTCGCCCTGGGCGACGAGGCGG
This sequence comes from Deltaproteobacteria bacterium, assembly GCA_016930215.1. GTDB lineage: Bacteria > Myxococcota_A > Polyangia > DRWM01 > JAAZOP01 > JAAZOP01. The sequence continues at coordinate 7,328 of JAFGHH010000553.1, read as the reverse complement.
GCGAGCAGGGCGCCGAGCGACCCGGGGCCGAGCACCGCGATCGGAGCGGATGCCGTCATCGCCGCCTCCGCCTACAGCCGTGCGGCGGCCGCCGCCGTCGCCTCGTCGTCCAGTCCGTAGCCGGACAGGCGACCGTGGTAGTACAGCACGAGGTTCTTGTTGCGGACGAGCAACTCGGCGCCCTGTCGCACGGCCACCGGTTCCTGGTGGTAGGTGCCGAAGTGCCGCAGGGCGCCTGCCGTCACCGTCGCGGCGTCCTGACGGTCGAGCTCGTCGGAGAGCCGCAGCTCGCCCCGGACGGCGCGGCGGCGCACCCCGTCCAGCACGGCCTCGACGACCGGGTACACCTCGTCGCGCAGCCGGAAGGCCTCCCGGTGCCGCATCGCGCGCAGCAGGCGGTAGACGTCGGACTGCCCGGTGCGGGCGCGCAGCAGTCCGAGCGTCGCCGTGGCGAGGACCTGGGTGCCCAGCGCCGTGTTGTCGCGGCGATAGGTGTCGATCACGGCCCGGCCCAGATCCTTCGTGTACTCGGCGTCGCGCTGCGCGTCGTGCACCGGCTCGCCGTCGCGCAGCACGAACGACCGGGGGTCGACCACGCGGCCGCGGGCGTCGAGCGAGCGGCCCTGGTCGTCGACCGGGTTGCCGAACGGGTCGAGCGGCCGGCCGTAGGTGATGAAGATCCGGCTGTCGAGCTGCCACAGGTTGTGGATGAACTTGAGCCACTTGCGCCAGCTGGAGGCCTCGTCGTCCTCGATGATGTAGCGGCTCTTCCCCTCCTCCTTCAGGTAGTCGTCGATCAGCGTCTCGGCCTCGAGCACCAGGTGGTAGTTCACGGTGCAGGGGACGACGTAGACGTTCGGCTTCGGCTTGCCGCGGCGCAGATTGTTGACGTAGGCGGTGAGGCCTGCGCCGAGCAGTCCGAGCTTGAGCCGATTCTCGATCGCGCCGTTGCGGCTGCGTGTCCCGCCGGGGAAGAACAGGTTGTCGTAGCCGCGCTCGAGCGTGACGGTCGCGTACTCCTTGAGCACCTGCTTGTACAGCTCGTGCCTCTTCTTGCGGTCCACCCGGTACGACCCGAGGTTGTGCATGAAGAACGACAGCACCGGGTTGGTGAACAGGTTGAGCCCGGCGCCGTAGGTCAGCGGCGGGAGGCCGACGTCGGCCGCGGACCAGCCGACGGTGACGGAGTCGAGGTGGCTGGAGTGGGTCGGGACGAGCAGGATCGTCCCCAGGTCGTCCATCCTCCGCGCCAGGTCGAGCTCGCCGCGGATTTCCAGGTTGTGGCGCACGCGGGGCAGGCGGGGCAGGTCGGCGAGCAGCCGGCGGGGCGCGGCGGTGTTGAGGCCGATGGTGAGGATCCACGGCATCAACTCGATCGTGAACCGGTAGACCCGCGGGTCGAACCGGCCGACGATCTCGCCGGCGTGCCAGCGCACGATGTCCCCCAGGAGCGCCACCAGCTCGACCTCGGTGGCGTGCTGCAGGCGATGCTGCGCCCGACGCCAGAACGCCCGCTCGGCCTGCACCTCCCGCGAACGGTCACGCGCCCGGCGCAGCCGCTCCGTCTCGTGGAACACCGCGTCGTTGATCAGGCTCTCCAGGGCGCCGGCCGGGGCCGTGCGGCGCGCCGCCAGCACCTCGGCCTGCACCCGCCGCACCACGTCCTCGACGACCTCGCGGCCCTCCTCGGGACGCATCGCCTCACCTCTTCCTGTGCCGCATGCCGAGCAGCAGGACGACCACCGTGACCAGCGCCGCGGCGAAATAGGCGACCGCGCCCGGGACGCCGACGTGCTGCAGTGCCCAGGCGCTGCCCCAGCCGAGCGCCGCGCCGATGGCGAGGAAGACGACCAGGTGCACCACGCCGAACATCCGGCTGAGCACGAAGAACGCGAGCAGCACCACGACCACCCAGACGATGATCTGGACCTTGTACGCCGCCCAGAACGCCGCCACGTCCATCGTCGTCCTTCCTTCGTCGACGGGCCGTCAGCGCCGCCGTCGCTGCTGCCGGCCGCGCCGCACCGGGATCCGCCGGATCGGGTCGCGCGACCAGACGATCTCGCCCTCCACCAGCACCAGCTCCGCGTGCGGAACGCCGAAGTGCCAGGCGAGCTGCCGCCAGTCGGCGACGTCGAACACCGCCACGTCGGCCTCGGCGCCGATGGTCAACGTGCCGATCTTCCCCGACCGGCCCAGCGCCGCCGCCGCGTGGTCCGTCACCGCGCGCAGCGCCTGCGCGGGCGTCAGCTTCTGCTGGGTCACGCCGATCGTCATCATCAGCGGCAGGTTCTCGGTCATCGAGGTCCCCGGGTTGAGGTCGGTGGCCAGCGCCACCGGCACCCCGGCACGCAGGAACGGCCGCGCGTCCGGCGGCTTCATTCCCAGCGAGAGCGCCGCGCCCGGCAGCAGCACCGCCGTCACGCCGGCCTTCGCCATCGCCCGCAGGCCGGCCGCCGAGACGTGCTCGAGGTGGTCGACCGAGGCGGCGTCGAGGTCGGCCGCCAGCTGCGGGCCGCCCAGGTCACGGAACTGGCCCGCGTGCAGCCGCGGGCGGAGCCCCAGCTGCGCCGCCCGACCCAGGATCCGCCGGGCCTCCGCCGCGGTGAACACCCCCTGGTCCAGGAACACGTCGCAGTACTCCGCCAGCCGCTCCGTCGCCACCGCCGGCAGGATCTCGTCCACCACGTGCCGGACGTACGCCGCCTGGCGCCCCTTGAACTCCGGCGGCACCGCGTGCGCCGCCAGCACGGTCGGCACGAGGCGGACCGGGTGGAGCTGGCCCGCCCGGTAGATCGTCCGCAGGATCCGCAGCTCGTGCTCCAGCGACAGCCCGTACCCGCTCTTGGCCTCCAGCGTCGTCACGCCGAACGACAGGCAGCGGTTGAGCCGCGTCAGCGCCAGCCGCAGCAGCTCGTCGTCGCTCGCCGCCCGCGTCGCCCGCACCGTCGACAGGATGCCGCCGCCGGCCGCCAGGATCTCCAGGTACGGGCGGCCGGCCGCCCGCAGCGCGAACTCGTGCTCCCGCGTGCCCGCAAACACCAGGTGCGTGTGCGGGTCGACCAGGCCGGGCGTCACCACCCGGCCGTGCAGGTGGTAGATCTCGGTGCGCGGCGTGATGCGCACGTGCCGCGCCAAGGCGGCCGTCGGCCCGGCCCACAGCACGCGGCCCTCGGCGATGGCGAGCGCGCCGTCCTCCACCAGCCCGACGTCGTCGCTGCCGCCGCCCCGGGCCCGCGGCGGAACCGTGAGCAGCTGGCCGGCGTGCTTGAGGACCACCGAGGCTTCGAGCATCCCTCCGCTCCCCTCGCGCCCGACGCGCGACGCCGCTCGATGCTATCGGGTCGGCCCCTGTCGCGCAAGACGGAGGTCAGCGCGGCATCGGCACGCGCACGTCCCGCTCCCGCGCGAACGCGATCGCCTCGTCGTAGCCCGCGTCGTAGTGACGGTAGATCCCGGTCAGCGGGTCGTTGGTCAACACGCGCTCCAGCCGCCGCTCGGCCGCCTCCGTCCCGTCGGCGACGATCACCATCCCGGCATGCAGCGAGTAGCCCATGCCCACGCCCCCGCCGTGGTGGTACGAGACCCAGGTCGCGCCCGAGACGGCGTTGGAGACCAGGTTCAGGATCGGCCAGTCCGCGATGGCGTCCGAGCCGTCCTTCATCCCCTCGGTCTCGCGGTTCGGCGAGGCGACCGAGCCGCAATCGAGGTGGTCGCGGCCGATGACGAGCGGCGCCTTCACGCGGCCGGTCCGGACCAGCTCGTTGAACGCCCGGCCGGCCTTGGCCCGGTCGCCCAGTCCGAGCCAGCAGATGCGCGAGGGCAGCCCCTGGAACGCCACCCGCTCGGCCGCCAAATCGAGCCACCGGTGCAGGGCCGCGTCGTGCGGCACCGCCTGCTTGACCGCCTCGTCGGTGGCCCGGATGTCCGCCGGGTCCCCCGAGAGGGCCACCCAGCGGAACGGTCCCTTCCCCTGGCAGAACAGCGGCCGGATGTACAGCGGCACGAAGCCGCCGATCTCGAAGGCCCGCGGCTCCCCCCCCGCGACCGCCTCGGCCCGGATGTTGTTGCCGTAGTCGAAGGCCTGCGCCCCCCGCCGCTGCATCTCCAGCATCGCCGTCAGCTCGGCCGCCATGCTCTCGCGCGCCCGCCGCACGTAAGCCTGCGGGTCGTCCTTCCGCAGGTCGGCCGCCGCCTCCGGCGACAGGCCGCGCGGCACGTAGCCGTTCAGCGGATCGTGGGCGCTCGTCTGCTCCGTCACCAGGTCCGGGATCCGCCCCCGCCGCACCAACTCGGGGTACACGTCGCCCGCGTTGGCCACCAGCCCGATCGACAGCGCCTCGCGCTTCGCCAGCGCCCCGTCCAGCAGCGCCAACGCCTCGTCCAGCGTCGTCGCCTTGCGGTCGAGATACCGGGTTCGCAGGCGCCGCTCGACGCGCGCCGGGTCGACCTCCACGCCGAGGAACGCGGCGCGGTTCATCGTGGCCGCCAGCGGCTGCGCGCCGCCCATCCCGCCCAGGCCGGCCGACAGGACCCAGCGGCCCGAGAGGTCCCCGCCGAAGTGCCGGTCCGCCGCCGCCGCGAACGTCTCGTAGGTCCCCTGCAGGATCCCCTGCGTGCCGATGTAGATCCACGACCCGGCCGTCATCTGGCCGTACATCGTCAGGCCCAGCGCCTCGAGCCGCCGGAACTCGTCCCACGTCGCCCACTTCGGCACCAGGTTCGAGTTGGCGATCACGACCCGCGGCGCGTCGGCGTGCGTCCGGACCACCCCCACCGGCTTGCCCGACTGCACCAGCAGCGTCTCGTCGTCGCCCAGCGTCCGGAGCGCGGCGAGCAGCGCGTCGAAGCAGGCCCAGTTGCGGGCCGCCTTCCCCGTCCCGCCGTAGACGATCAGGTCCTGCGGACGCTCGGCGACCTCGGGGTCGAGGTTGTTCTGCAACATCCGGAACGGCGCCTCGGTCAGCCAACTCCGGCAGGTGCGCTCGGTGCCACGCGGTGCTCGGACGGTTCGTGCGCTCATCGCTTCCTCCCGACGGGCCGGGAAGATACCACAGGATGCCGCCCCCGGAGCCCCCGGACGCCGCCTGCCGTTTTCTTCGTTCCGGCCGCGCCGCCAAGTACAGTCCGTCCGGAGGAGGTGGGCGATGCGGGGTTGGTGGTTCGTGCCGTGCCTCGTGCCCCTCGCCGGCTGCGGTCTGTTCGGGGACCCGGGCGAGCTGGTCGGCGAGATGACCGTGACTACGACGCTCGAGGAGAACAGCTGCGGCGGCGCCCTGGGTTCGATCCCGAGCACTTCGCAGCTCGAGGTGCAGCTCTTCGAGCGTTCCGGCCAGCTGACCTGGTCCGCCGCGCAGGGGACCTTCCAGGCCGAGATCGACGAGGAAGGGAACTTCGTCTTCCAGGCCTACGGGAGCCAGTTGCTGCGCGCCGAGGTGCCGGACGGCCTGGGCGGTGTCCTGGCCGCCTGCGTCGTGGAGTCCGCCGAGGAGATCCGCGGCACGCTCGTCCGACGCGTCGCCCCGACGACCGAGGACGGCGGCGACGTGGACGACGAAGCGACGGAGGAGACCGTGCCGGCGCGCGTCACCGCCACCGACACGCTCCAGGTCGGCGTCGTGCCGGGCGCCGACTGCCGGGACTTCATCGGCCTGGGCAGCGCGCGCTTCCCGACCCTGCCCTGCCGCATGGTCCTGCGGCTCGAGGGCTCCGAGGAGTAGCGCAGGGCCCGCTCAGGGCTTCTCCGCCAGCAGCACCAGGTTCGGCGAATCGCCGCCGAAGAACACCCCGGGCGTGGCGAACCGGCCGGAAATCTCGATCACGCGGAATCCCGCCGCGTGGAACAGCTTGCCCATCTCGTGCAGCGAGTACAGGCGGATCGAGTACTCGACCGTCTCCTGGTCGCCCGCGCTGGTGGCCCAGGACCGCTTGACCGTCACGCGGCTGGTGATGAAGTTGAAATCGGTGTCCTCGAGGTACTGGCGGTCGTCGCCCTGGAACCAGGTCGAGCGGGGCTGGTGCCACAGGACGTGGTCGCGGTTGCAGACCTGGAGCAGGAACCGTCCGCCCGGCTTGAGCGCCCGGGCGGCGTTGGCCAACACCTGCACGTTGGTGTCGTCGTCGAAGTAGCCGAACGTGGTGCCCACGCAGTACACCGCGTCGAACGTCGACTCGAAACGCAGGTCCCGCATGTCGCCCTGGATGAAGTTGAGCTTGACCGAACGGGCCTGCGCAAGGTCGCCGGCGCGGGCCAGCATCGGCAGCGACAGGTCCAACCCCACCACCTCGAAACCGCGGATCGCCAGCTCCACCGCATGCCGCCCGTCCCCGCACCCCAGGTCCAGCACCCGGGCGCCGCGGGCCACCCCCAGCGACCGTTCGATGAACTCCACCTCGTGGCGCGTGTGGTCCGCCGAGTAGTGCGGCAGCGAGCGGATGTGCTCGTCGTCGAAGATCTCCTCCCACCACGCCCGGCGCTCGCCGTGGCGCCTCCGGCGCCGGGCCCGGGGGCGGGGCGTCGCCGACGGCCGCGGCCGCTCCGGCGCGATCAACGGCGCGGCACTCGGCTCGGACTCCTCCACCTCGAGCGACTGGACGTCCGCGTCGCCGAGCTCCTCGGCCACGTCGTCCGCAACGTCGGCCGCCGCCTCGCTCGGCTTCGCCTCGGCCGCCACGTCCGCCGACTCGGCCCCCGGCAGGAAGGCCGCCTCCAATGCCGCCAGCTTCGCCTCGGCCGACATCGGCGCCCGCGGGACATCGTCCTCCGGGATCGAGATCACCGATGGCGGCGCCTCCAGGCCCAATCCGTCCGGCTCCTCGGACACAGGTCTCTTCCTCGGCGGAGGCTCGGAGGTCGCGGGCGGCGCGAACGGGTCGGCCGTGCCGGCGCGCCGTGAACCGAGGTCGGGCGGCACAAGGTCGCCCAGACCGTCGTCCACATCCTGTCCCGCCACGAGGTCCGGCGCCGCGGACGTCTCGTCCTTCCGCTCGCCGCCGCCCGCCGCCCCCGACGCCGTCGACGGCTCCATCGTGTCCCGCACGACCTGCACGTCGCTCAGCGAGACCTCCTCGGCGTCGCCCCCGGCCGACTCGCCGACGTCCGCCGGGAGATCCTCCGGGAACACGACCGCCCCCCCCGCCGCCGGTCCTACCTCCGGCTCCTCCGAGGAGAGCGCCGCGGCCACCGGCGCCGTGACCGCCTCGGGCTTGAACGTCCGGCCGTTGGCCGGCGTCGGCTCCTCGTCGGCCGACAGCTCGCCGGCTTCCGACGCAGCCTGCACCGGCTCGGGCACCTTGGGCTCGGGCACCTCGGGCTCGGGCACCTCGGG
>JAFGHH010000552.1 GCA_016930215.1 Deltaproteobacteria bacterium | reverse complement strand
GGGGTCGGCGTCGTTGCAGTCGTCGCCCTGGGTGCGGGTTCCGTCGGCCTCGACGATGAAGCAGCGCCGGTCCCCGTGGGTGTCGCCGTCCCCGTCGTGCAGGCGGACGTGGCACAGGCCGTCGGCGGGCTCGCAGTAGTCGTCGGTGCAGTCCTGGGCGTCGTCACAGATCAGCGGGCGGCCGGCGACGCAGCCCCCGGTCTCGCGGGCCGTCGCCACGCAGTGTTCGACGCCGGTGCAGGGGTCGTGGTCGTCGCAGAGCGCGTCGTCCGGGGTGAAGGTACAGGTCTTGAGATCCTCGTTGCACTCGTCGTGCGTGCAGTCGAGCCCGTCGTCGCAGGCGACCGCCTCGGGCTCGAGGCACCAGCCGCGGACGCACTGTTCCACGCCGTTGCAGTACACGCCGTCGGAGCAGTCGTAGGCCGTCTCGCACTCGTGGCCGACCGTCTCATCGACGTCCGCCTCGGCCTCGCCCGCGTCCTCGCGGACGTCGGCGGCGTCCGCGACGTCCGGATCGCTGTCGTCGGAGCCGTTGCAGCCGGCGGCCGGGAGGGCCAGCGCGGCGGCGAGCAGGATCGTTCGTGCGTGCATGGTCGCCTCCGCTAGCCGATGATGATGTTGCGGTCGCCGGGGACGATGATCAGGACGTCCTTCTCGTCGAGCCGGGCGACGCCGTTGCCGCGAACGACGATCTTGGCGCGGAACGCCTGTGGCCGATCGCCCTCCGGGACGAAGTCGTTGAGGAAGGTGACCTCGAAGGTAAGCAACGTGCCGGGGAGCACGCCGTAGAACGTCGTCTCGTCCTGCCGTTCGGCGCCGCCGCCCGCCCAGGTCAGCGGCACGACCGACCGGACGAACTGCGCGGCGTCGACGCCGTCGGCGATCACCGGTCGTTCCTCGTTGAAGGTGTCGACATCCATCAGCACCTGGTGGGCGAGATCGACGACGGCATCGACGATGCTGGTGTCGAGACCGTCGCCGGTGGAGGGGATCTCGAACAGCAGCGGGGTACCGTCGGCGCGGATCGTGCCGGTGTCGACGGACACGGCGCGGAAGTCGGTCGCCGCCGACCCGGAATTGACGCCGATGAAGCGGGCGCCGTGATCGACCAGCACATCGATCACCTGCCGGTAGGTATGGATCGTCGCGCCGGGGAAGGTCTCGGTGTAGGTGCTGCCCGACGGCCCGCCGCGCGCCTCGGCGTCGGAGAAGCCCATGATGATCGGCAGCGCGCCGTAGCGGAAGCAGGGATAACCGTAGAAGCCGAAGTCCGAACAGCCCATGTGCGGCGGCAGCAGGGAGCCGAACCCCTCGCCGGTGAACAACTGGTACATCCCCTCGAGGATCGTCTGGTCCCCGCAACCGCCGCCGTCGGTCAACGCGGCCAGCGCGGTCTGCGCGCGGGTCACGTCCGGCGTCATGTCCTGGCGCACCCGCATCGGGACGTAGGCGTCGTCGCACTGGTCGCGGAACTCGGAGACGCCGAGCCAGACGTCGGGGATCTCGGCGACGATCCCGGGGGCGATCGTGTCGATCAGCCGCGCGGTGATGATGTCGATCTCCTGGCTCATCGAGCCGGTGGAGTCGATCATGAACATCACGTCGGCCATGTTGATCGCCGTGTCGAACTCCAGCTCCCGCAGCTCCGGCCCGCAGATTGTGCCGTCCACCACGCGCACGCCGTCCACGCAGTGCGGCAGCATCACGTAGAACCCGGTGAACACGCTGGTGCCGTCCGCGGGGTCGGTCCCGACCAGGTCCTCCCCCAGGTCGGTGAAGGTGTCGCCGTCGGAATCGACCCGCAGCGGGTCCGAGCCGATCGAGCGTTCGTAGCCGTCCTCGAGACCGTCGTCGTCGGAGTCGGTGTCGTAGGGGTCGACCAGGCCGTCGGCGTCGGTATCCGGAGGACGGGTATCCAGGTCGTAGTCGCCGGCCTCCTCGGCGTCGGGAATGCCGTCGTTGTCGCTGTCCAGGTCGCGGAAGCTCGGGATGCCGTCGCGGTCGTAGTCCACGGTCCCCTCGTGGCCGTCGGAGATCGTGTCGCCGTCCGAATCCTCGGAGTGGTAGTCGGGGACGCCGTCGCCGTTGGTGTCGATGGGCGAGGCGGGGTCGGGTCCGATCTCATCGATGTCGCGCAGGCCGTCGTCGTCGTCGTCGAGGTCCAGGGCGTCGGGGGCGGTGTCGCCGTCGAAATCCAGCTCCCCGCCTTCGATCCGATCGGGGATGCCGTTGCCGTCCGAGTCCGGGTCGAGGTAGTCGGGGATGCCGTCGCCGTCGAGGTCCCGCGGGGGCATCCGGCAGTCCGGCTGCTGCGCCTCGACGGCGTCGGGGATGCCGTCGCCGTCCGAATCCGGGTCCTCGCGGTTGGGGAGGCCATCGCCGTCCGGGTCGCCGTCGCCCTCGGTGTCGTCCGAGATGCCGTCGCGGTCGGCGTCGCGGAGCCCGGCCTCCGCGCAGGTGGTGACGGCGACGAAGTCGGCTTCGGAGACGTCGCCGTCCCGCACATCGACCGCGTCGGTCGTATCGTCCTCGTTCGGGTTGGTGCAGCCGGCGGCCAGCGCGACCCAGCCGATCGCCCACGCGGTCGTTCCCAGAATTCGTCCGCCCATCGGGGTCTCCTTCGGCGGCCGGTCTCGTGCCGGCGCGCCCCGTCCGGAACCGTGGCAGCCTAGCACGATCGGCCCCGGGCTCAAGCCGCTTCGGCGGCGAGCGCACTCGACCGCGTCAGGGCGACGGCGGGTCGGGGTCGGGGAGCAGCTTGCCGGGGTTGAGCAGCCCCAGCGGGTCGAAGGCGTGTTTCAGCCGCCGCTGGAGCCCGAGCAGTTCGGCCGACTGTTCCCAGGCCAGGTAGTTCCGCTTGGCCAGGCCGATCCCGTGTTCGCCGGAGATCGTGCCGCGGTGTTCGAGCACGACGCGCAGCATCGTCTCGAGGGTTCCGCGGGCGACGGCATCGAGGGCGGGGTCGTCCCACAGGACGTTGGCGTGGAGGTTGCCGTCGCCGGCGTGGCCGTAGCACGAGACGGTGACGCCGCGCTCCCGGCCCAGCGTCTCGAAGCGGCGCAGGACCTCGGGGATCGCGCCGCAGGGAACGGCGACGTCGTCGGAGAGCTTGCCGGCGTGGGCCCTGCCCAGCAGCGTGGAGAGCTCGCGGCGTGCGGCCCACAGCGCCCTGCGGTGGCCGGGATCGGAGGCGACCAGCACCTGCGCGGCGCGGCGCTGGAGCAGCTCTCCGGCCTCCAGGGCGTCGGCCTCGACGCGCGCGGGGTCCCGGCCGTCCAGCTCGACCAGCAGGGCGGCCCCGGGGTCGCCCGGGATCGGGTTGTGGCCCGCGGCGCGCATCACCTCGACGCAGTGGCGGTCCAGGATCTCGATCACGCACGGGACCAGGCCGCTGCCGAGCAGGTCGCGGACCGCCTCGCCCGCCGCGACCGGATCGTCGAAGGTGGCCAGCAGCGTCTGCGTGGCGCCGGGACGGGCCTGCAGCCGGACGGTGACCTCGGTGAACACCGCGAGGGTTCCCTCGGAGCCGACCAGCGCGGCGGTGACGTCGTAGCCGGCGACCCCCTTGCGGGTGCGGCGGCCGGTCCGCAGGCGCGTGCCGCCCATCAGCACCGCCTCGAGGCCCAGGACCCACTCGCGGGTCACGCCGTACTTGAAGGCCCGGGGCCCGCCGGCGTTCTCGGCGACGTTGCCGCCCAGGGCGCAGGTGTCGAGGCTCGCCGGGTCCGGCGGGTAGAACAGCCCCTCGGCCTCCACCGCCTCCTGGAAGCGCTGGAGCACGATGCCGGGGCGAACGACGGCCAACCGTTCGGCGCGGTCCAGCTCGACGATGCCGTCGAGGCGCTCGGTGAGCAGCACGATGCCGCCGCGGGCGGGGATTGCGCCGCCGCTCTTGCCCGAGCCGCGGCCGCGAGGGGTGACGGGGACCCGGTGTTCGGCGGCAACGACCAGTGTCGCGACGACATCGTCGGCCGACTCGGCGCGCACGGCGACGGGGGGTGGCGCGGCGGGCAGGCCGGACTCGTCGGCGCCGAGCGGCGCGAGCAGGTCGGGGTCGTCGATGACCTTGTGGGTCCCGACCCGGCGACCGACCTCGGCGGCGGCCCGGAGCGCGCGTTCGTCGTCGGCCGGGCGCATCGGACTCCTAGCCGCGGGGGCGGTAGCGGGCCGGCTCGTCGAACAGGTCCAGCACCCGGACCCGCGTGTGGAACACCGCGGAGTGCTCGACGCCCGCGGGGATGAAGTAGCTGTCGCCGCGCCTGCAGCGGCGGGTTTCGCCGCCGATGGTGAGGCTCATCTCGCCGTCGAGGACGACGCCGAACTGGGCGGCGTGGTGGTGCGGCGGGATGGCGCCGATCGGCTCGATGTCGAAGAACACCGCCTGGCGGCCGTCGGCCTGGAGCAGCTTGCCGTGGACGCCGGCCAACGGGATGTCGGCGTCGGGCAGCGCCCGGACCATCGCCGGATACTCGAACTCGGATTCGGCCATCTTCCACTCCCCGGGGCGCCGCCGCGGCCGGCGCTCGACCTCGCCCGGATCCGGGGGTAACCTATCCCGAAGCCCGACGCAAGCACGGCGCCCGAGGCGGCGCGGGAAAGGACAATCGGAGATGAGGTCACGACGGCTCTGGACGATGATGCTGGCGACGTCGGTCGTCGCCCTGACGGTCGGGGCGTGCGCGAGCGAGGGCACGCCGGCGGACGGCGGGGACGGCGACGACGGCACGGCGGACCACGAGCAGGACGTCGAGGTGGGCGGGGACGCCGACGCCGACGCGGACGTCGACGTGCCGGCCGACGTGGAGCCGGACGGCGAGGACGTGGAACCGGACGCCGCGGACGGCGACGCCGATGCGGAGGACGTGCCGGAGGACGGGGACGCTCCCGACGACGGCGGGCCGCCGCCGCGCGAGTGCGTCGATGAGCGGTGCGGGGACGGGCTGGACAACGACTGCGACGGCGTCGT
>JAFGHH010000551.1 GCA_016930215.1 Deltaproteobacteria bacterium | reverse complement strand
CCCGGCGGACCTTCTTGGGCACCACGTCGCCGAGGTAGATCCAGACCTTGACCCCGATGATGCCGTACGTCGTGCGGGCCTGCGCAAAGCCGTAATCGATGTTCGCGCGCAGCGTGTGCAGCGGCACCCGCCCCTCGCGGTACTTCTCCTGCCGCGACATCTCCGCGCCGCCCAGGCGTCCCGAGACGACGATGCGGAAGCCCAGCGCGCCGAAGCGCATCGAGGTGAACAGCGCCTTCTTCATCGCGCGGCGGAACGCCACGCGCCGCTCGAGCTGCGTCGCGACGTTCTCGGCCACCAGCTGCGCGTTGGTCTCGGCCTTGCGCACCTCCTGGATGTCGACGTAGACCTCCTTGTCGGTGAACGCCCGCAGCTGCTTCTTCAGCTCGTCGATCCGCTCGCCCTTCTTGCCGATCGCGAAGCCGGGCCGCGAGGTGTGCACGACGACGTCGATCCGCGAGGGGGTCCGCTTGACCTCCACCGCCGCGACGCCGGCGTTGAACAACTCCTGCTTGATCCGCCGCTTGAGGTGCAGATCCTCGTGCAGCCAGCGCGCGTAGTTGCGCTCGCTGAACCAGATCGAGGACCAGGTGCGGGTGATCCCGAGACGCAAGCCGAACGGATGGACCTTCTGACCCACGGCGACTACCCTTCCTCTCCAAGCACGATCTCGATGTGGCTCATGCGCTTGACGATCATCGTGGCCCGCCCGTGGGCCCGCATCCGCCAGCGCTTGAGGAACTTCGGCCCCTCCTGCACCACCGCGCGCGAGACCACCAGCTTGTCGACATCGACCGTCGCGTCCGCCATCTTGGAGTTCGCCAGCGCGCTCTCCAGGCACTTGAGGACCGGACCGGCCGCGTCCTTCTGCACGAACTTGAGGATCTGCATCGCCTCGCGGACCGTCCGCCCGCGAATCGCGCCGACCACCGTGCGGGCCTTCCGGGGCGTCACCCGGACGAACCTGCTGACCGCTCGCTTCACCATGATGCCCGCTCTCCTTCACCTGCGGAACCCGCCGCCACGACCGCCCGCGCCCCCGCGAGCCGCCCGGCGTCCCGCAAACCCGGGAAACCACGCCGGCCTCCGTGCCCGGCGCCTTCCCGCCTCCGCGGCGAGGTTCCACGCCCCGTCGACGCAACCCCCGACAGGGGCGGGGGTTTCTATCAGAGCCGGCCCCCGGCGTCAAGGGGGCTCTGCGCCGGCCCCCTCCCCCCCCTCCCGGGGTCGTCCCACCTCGCCCTACTTCTTCGCCGGCGCCGCTCCCGGAGCCGCCACCGGCGCCGCCGCCGGAGCCGCCGCCGGCGCCCCCGGCGCACCGCGCATCCCGGCACCCTTGGCCACCTTGCGATCGCCCGAGTGCCCGTGGAACGTGCGGGTCGGCGCGAACTCGCCGAACTTGTGCCCGACCATGTTCTCCTCGACGAACACCGGCACGAACTTCTTGCCGTTGTGGACGGCGAACGTCAGCCCCACGCACTCCGGGGTGATCGTCGAACGCCGCGACCACGTGCGGATGATCCGCTTGCTCTTCGACTTCTGCGCCTCCAGCACCTTCGCCTGGAGGTGATCGTCGATGAACGGCCCCTTCTTGATCGACCTGGCCACGTTGCTACCCTCCGTGCCCCGCGCGCCCTAGCGCCGGCGCTTGAGAATGAACGCGTCGGAGACCTTGCGCGTCCGCGTCTTGAGCCCCTTGGACTTCTGGCCCCACGGCGAGCACGGATGCCGGCCGCCCTTGGACCGGCCCTCGCCGCCGCCCATCGGGTGATCGACCGGGTTCATCGACACGCCGCGGTTGTGCGGGCGCCGGCCGAGCCAACGGCGCCGGCCCGCCTTGCCCAGACGGACCAACGAGTGGTCCTGGTTCGACGCCTGGCCGATGGTCGCCCGGCAGTCCAGATGCACCTTCCGCACCTCGCCGGACGGGAGCCGGACCTGGCCGTAGTCGCCCTCCTTGGCCAGCAGCTGCGCCTGCGTGCCCGCCGACCGCGCGATCTGCGCGCCCTTGCCGAGCTTCAGCTCCACGCCGTAGATCGTGGTCCCGAGCGGGATGAAGCGCAGCGGCAGGACGTTGCCCGGCTTGATGTCGGCGTTGCGACTCGAGACGACCACCTCGCCCACCGCCAGCCCCTGCGGCGCCAGGATGTAGCGCTTCTCGCCGTCGGCGTAGTGCAGGAGCGCGATCCGCGCCGAGCGGTTGGGGTCGTACTCGATGGCCGCGACCCGCGCCGGGATGCCGACCTTCTCGCGCCGGAAATCGATCTCGCGGTAGCGCCGACGGTGGCCGCCGCCGCGGAACCGCGCGGTGGTCCGCCCCTGGTTGTTGCGGCCGCCCGAGGCCCGCTTGCCGCGCGCGAGCTTCTTCTCCGGCTTCGACTTGGTGATCTCCTCGAAGTCGAACCCCGACGTGCGGCGGCGCGCCGACGACGTCGGCTTGTAGACCTTGATCCCCATGGCTCTCTCCTCCGCTCGCCCGCTACACGGACTCGAAGTACTCGATCTTGCTGCCTTCGGCGAGCGTCACGACGGCCTTCTTCCAAGCCGGCCGCTGGACGCGCCGACGACCCAGCCGCGCGGGCTTGCCGCGCACCACCAGCGTCCGCACGCTCTTGACCTTGACGTCGAACAGCTTCTCCACCGCCAGGCGGATCTCGATCTTCGACGCCTCGGGCGCCACCTCGAACAGGTACTTGTTCATCCCCTCGCGCATCCGGTTCCCCTTCTCCGTGAGGATCAAGGGCCGGACCAGCACCTTCTCCAGCGCTCTCATCGGCTCAGCCTCCCTGCCCCGCGGCCTTCGTCTTGCGCGTGGCCGTCTTGGGCTTGCCCGTCCGGGTCGTGGGCCGCAGGGCCGCGGCGAGCGCCGAGACGCTCTCGCGGGTCACCAGCAGCCGATCGGCCTTGAGCAGGTCGTACACGTTGAGCCCCTCGGGGGGCAGGAACACCGTCCGCGCCAGGTTGCGCACCGCCAGCCGCAGCGTCGCGTTGACGGCCGCGTCGCAGATCACGCCGCGGTCCACCTCGAAGCGGTCCAGCACCTCCACCACCCGCCGCGTCTTCGCCTCGGCCAGCGGGAAGCGGTCGAGCACGACCAGCCGGCCCTCCTGGCGGAACAGCGAGAGCGCCGAGCGCAACGCGGCGCGACGCACCTGGCGCGGGGGCCGGATCGAGTAGTCGCGCGGGACCGGGGCCTTGGTCCGGCCGCCGCCGCGCATGCCCGGAGACCGCCGCTGGCCGCGCCGGGCCCGGCCGGTGCCCTTCTGGCGGTACAGCTTGCGCGTCGAGCCGCGGACGGCGGCGCGCTCCTTGGCGTAGTGCGTGCCGGCGCGCCGGCCCGCCAGCTGCGCCCGCACCACCTCGTGCAGCAGGTGCGGCTTGACCTCAGCGCCGAACACCGCCTCGTCGAGCTCGAGCTCGCCGACCTTCTTGCGTTCGATATCGTAGACGTCCACCTTCGGCATGACCCACCTCGCTACTTGATCTCGACGTCCACGCCGGCGGAGAGATCGAGCTTCATCAGCGCGTCGATCGTCTGGTTCGTCGGCTCGAGGATGTCGATCAGCCGCTTGTGCGTTCGGATCTCGAACTGCTCGCGCGACTTCTTGTCCACGTGCGGTCCGCGCAGCACCGTGAAGCGGTTGATCTGCGTGGGCAGCGGGATCGGACCCGCCACCCGCGCGCCGCTCTGCAGCGCGGTGTCGACGATCTCCTTGGCGGAGTTGTCGAGCAACCGGTGGTCGTAGGCCTTGAGTCGAATGCGGATCTTGTTGGCCATGGGTTCTCCCTCTCCGTCGACCGTTCCTCGCGCCCGCCGCCGTCCCGGCGGCCGGGCCTCAATAACCGCCCCGCACCTGCGCGACGACCTTGCTCGACACGCTCGCCGGGACGGGCTCGTACTGCGCGAACTGCATGGTGTACGTCGCCCGGCCCTGCGAGCGGCTGCGCAGGTCGGTCGCGTACCCGAACATCCCGGACAACGGCACCAGCGCGTCGACCAGCCGCAGGTCCCCGCGCTGCCGCATCCCGATCACCCGGCCGCGACGCGACTTGAGGTCCCCCAGCACGTCGCCCAGCGCCGGGTCCGGCGTCACCACCTCGACCGTCATCACCGGCTCGAGCAACGCCGGCTGGGCCTTCGGCGCCCCGTCCCGCACCGCGATGCTCGCCGCCGCGTGGAACGCCATCTCCGTCGAGTCGCTGTCGTGGCAGCTGCCGCCGAGCAGCGTCACGGCCACGTCGACCAGCGGATAGCCCGCCAGCGGCCCGGCCCCCAGCGCGTCGCGCACGCCCCGCTCCACCGCCGTCAGGAAGGTCCCCGGCACCTCGGTCGGCGCCGCCGCGTTGCGGAAGGCGATCCCCTTGCCGGTGCCGTGCGGCTCGAGCCGCAGCCGGACGTGGCCGTACTGGCCCTTGCCCGCCGCCTGCCGCACGAACCGGCCCTCGACCTCGACCGCCACCGACACCGTCTCCTTGTACGCCACCTGGGGACGGCCGGTACTCACCTGCACCCGGAACTCCCGCTTGAGCCGCTCGATCAGCACCTCGAGGTGCAGCTCGCCCATCCCCCAGAGCAGCGTCTGGCCCGTCTCCCCGTCGACCCGTACGTTGAACGACGGGTCCTCGAGCTGCAGCTTGGCCAGCGCCCCGCCCAGCCGCTCCTCGTCCTCCTTGGTCTTCGGCTCCACGGCCACGGAGATCACCGGCTCGGGGAACGGGATCGGGTCGAGCAGCAGGGGGTGCTTGTCGTCGGACAACGTATCGCCGGTGCCGGTGAAGCGCAGGCCGACCGCGGCCACGATCTGCCCTGCGGAGGCCTCGCGGACCTCCTCGCGCTTGTTGGCATGCAGCCGCACCAGCTTGCCCAGCCGCTCGTGCTTCCCCTTCGTGACGTTGTACACGTTCTGACCGGTACGGAACGAGCCGGAGTACAACCGGAGCCAGGTCAGCGTCCCCGCGAACTGGTCCGAGGTGACCTTGAACGCGAGGGCCGCCAGCGGCCCGTCGACCGTCGCCTCGCGCTTCTCCTTGCGCGCCAGCTCGCGCTCCGGATGCACGCCCTCGATCGGCGGCACGTCGAGCGGCGAAGGCAGGAGATCGACGATCGCGTCGATCAGCGGCTGGACGCCCTTGTTGCGCAGCGAGGCGCCGCACAGCACGGGCACGCCGCGACCGGAGATCGTCAGCTTGCGCAGCGCGCGCCGCAGCCAGGCCTCGTCCGGCGCCCGCCCCTCGACGTACGCCGCCATCACCTCGTCGTCGACCTCGCCGCACGCCTCGACCAGCTCCTGCCGCGCCTGCTCGACCGCGGCGCGGTCCGCCTCCGGCACCTCCTCGTCGTGGAATTCCGCGCCCCGCGTGTCGTCGTGCCACACCAGCAACCGACGGCGCAGGAGGTCGATCACGCCGCGGAAGTCCTCGGCCGAGCCGCAGGGGAGCTGCAGCAGGACGGGGCGGGCGCCGAGCCGGTCGCGCATCGACTGCACGGCGTCGGAGAAGCTCGCCCCCAGCCGGTCCAGCTTGTTGATGAACGCGATCCGCGGCACGCCGTACCGGTCGGCCTGCCGCCACACCGTCTCGCTCTGCGGCTCGACCCCGCCCACGGCGCAGAACACCGCGACCATCCCGTCCAGCACCCGCAGGCTGCGCTCGACCTCGATCGTGAAGTCGACGTGCCCCGGCGTGTCGATGATGTTGATCCGGTGGTCCCGCCAGAAACAGGTGGTGGCGGCGGAGGTGATCGTGATCCCGCGCTCCTGCTCCTGGTCCATCCAGTCCATCTGGGTCGTGCCGTCGTCGACGTCGCCCAGCCGGTGGATCAGACCCGTGTAGTACAGGATGCGCTCGGTGGTCGTGGTCTTGCCGGCATCGATGTGCGCGGCAATGCCGATGTTGCGCACGCGCGAAAGTGGCGTCTCGCGAGCCATCGTACCACGCACACCCCAGCCTGAGAGAGAGCGAGCCGGAACGCCCCTGCGTCCCGGCGCCGGCCTGGGCCGGCTCGATCAACTCCCGGATCTCTCCCTGGACTCCTCTACCACCGGTAGTGCGCGAAGGCCTTGTTGGCCTCCGCCATCCGGTGGGTATCCTCGCACTTCTTCACCGAGTTGCCGCGGCCGGCCGCCGCATCGACCAGCTCCGCCGCCAGCTTCTCGCGCATCGTCTTCTCGCCGCGGTCCTTGGAGTAGGCCTTGAGCCAGCGCATCGCCAGCGCCAGCGCACGGTCCGAACGCACCTCGACCGGCACCTGGTACGTCGCGCCGCCGACGCGCCGCGACCGCACCTCGACCTTGGGCTGGACGTTGGTGATCGCCCGCCGGAACACGTCCAGCGGGCTCTCCTTGAAGCGGTTCTTGATGATGTCGAACGCGTCGTAGAGCACGCTCTCGGCCGTCGACTTCTTGCCCCGCAGCATCAACGCGTTGATGAACTTCGCCACGATGATGTCGCCGTACCGCGTGTCCGGCACCACCTCGCGCTTCTGGACCAGCCTGCGCCTCGGCATGACCTACCTCGCCTCTCAGGCCTGCGCCGTCTTCGGCCGCTTGGCGCCGTACTTGCTCCGGCTCTGCCGCCGGTTCGCCACGCCCTCGGTCCCCAACGTGCCGCGCACGATGTGGTAGCGCACCCCCGGCAGGTCCTTCACGCGCCCCCCGCGGATCAGCACCACCGAGTGTTCCTGCAGGTTGTGCCCCTCGCCCGGGATGTACGCCGTGACCTCCATGCCGTTGGACAGGCGCACGCGGGCCACCTTGCGCAACGCCGAGTTCGGCTTCTTCGGCGTGCAGGTGTAGACGCGGAAGCACACGCCGCGCTTCTGCGGGCAGGCCTTCAGCGCCGGAACCTTGTTCCGGAACTTCTGCACCTCCCGCCGCCGGGCCACGAGCTGGTTCATCGTCGGCATCAGTCGAATCCCTCTCTCACGCCCCCCGCGCAACACCCGTCGGCCGCACTCCCACCGGCCCGGCCCCGCGGAACGGGAAGCGTATCCTATCCAGGGACGACCGACTGTCAAGGGATTTCCTGCGCACCGCGCCGCTTGACCCCCCGCGCCGGCATGGTATGAACCTCGACCCGGAGGAGATGCCGACCATGCGCAAGTGCCTCGCCGCCTTCCTCGCCGTCGCCCTGGCCTCCCTGGCCGTCGCCGCCGCCCAGACCACGCCGCCCGACGAGCCCGCCGCGGAGCCGGCCCCGAGCCCCGCCGCCGACCCGCCGGCCGCCGCGGAACCCGCGGAACCCGCGGAACCCGCGGCCGAGACGCCCGCCGCCGACCCGGCCGAGGCCGCGCGCCGCGACAAGCCGCTGGCCCGCATCGCCGACCGCACGCTGTCCGTGGGCGAGTTCGAGGACCAGCTTTCCAGCCCCTCCGTCCCCCTCCCCGTCCGCGCCTCGTTCGACAACCCGGAACGCATCCGGCTCGAGTTCGAGCAGCGCATCGAGCGGATGGCGCTGGCCGCGTGGGCCGCGCGCCAGGGCCTCGAAAGCCGTCCCGACCTGCTGCGCGAGATCCGCAAGCTGTACCGCGGCATCACCCTCTACCGGCAGGTGCACCAGCAGATCGATGAGGCCAGCGTGCCGGACGCCGACGTGCAGGCCTACTACGAGTCGCACCCCGAGGCGTACCACCGGCCCGAGACGGCCAACGCCGGGATGATCCTGCTGGCCGACCGTCCCGCCGCCGAGGCGGCGCTCGAGCGGGCGCTGGCGGCCCAGGGCAACCGCGCCGACCTGACCCGCGCGGTGCGCGAGCTCTCGACCGACGACGAGACCAAGCGCCGCGGCGGCTCCCTCGGCTACTTCGACCGCGACGGCAAGCCGAACCGCCTCGTGGCCGAGGGCCAGCCGGAGCCGCCCCGGGTCGATCCCGCGATCGTCGCCGCCGCCTTCACGCTCACCACCCCCTTCGACGTCTACCCCCAGGTCGTCGATTCGGTGCGCGGCCCGGCCGTCGTGTTCCTGCTCAGCCGCACGCCCGCCGTCAGCCGGACGCTCGAGGAGGCCGCCCCCCGCATCCGCCTCGACCTGCTCAACGAGCGCCGCGACGCCCTGCGCGACCGCTACCTGGCCGACGCGCGCGCGCGCTTCAACGTCAAGGTGCTCGACGCCGCCTTCGAGCACGTGGTGGTGACGCCGGGCGAGCCCGACTTCGGGCCGCCGACGAACCCGCCCTTCGGCACGATGCACCCCCCCACGCCCGTCGCTCCGCCGTCCGGCCTG
Source organism: Deltaproteobacteria bacterium (assembly GCA_016930215.1). Classification (GTDB taxonomy): domain Bacteria; phylum Myxococcota_A; class Polyangia; order DRWM01; family JAAZOP01; genus JAAZOP01. The sequence continues at coordinate 9,435 of JAFGHH010000551.1, read as the reverse complement.
TCGCACTAGGGCCGGCCGCCCGGCTCCCTACCGCACCGCCGCCGTCAGCGCGCCGCAGGCCCGCACCGCCGCCAGCAGCAGCACCGCCGTCGCGAACCCGTGCGCGGGCAGCAGCACCAGTGTCGCCGCCAGCGCGCCGAGACACGCACCGAGGTTGTCCCCCGCCATCACCCAGGCCCCCGCCCGGGACGCCCCGGGCCGCGCGGCCGCCGCCAGCCCCACCAGCGGCGCGAACGGCAAGCCGGTCAGCCCCCCGGCAAGCGCCGACAGCGCCACCAGCGCCCAACCCACCGACCCGACGACCGGCGTCGCCGCCCACAGGCCGACCAGCACCACCGCCGCCAGCAGCTCGAGCCGCAACACCGCGCCCCGCGCGTCCCAGCCCATGCGCCCCGGCAGCCGCTCCCCCAGCCGCGCCCCCGCCGCCAGCCCGAGCATGAACGCCCCGGAGAGCAGCGCGTAGCCGACGTACAGCCGACCGGTCCGCACCTGGTAGGCCACCAGCAGCAGCAACTGGAGCGCCATCCCCGTGCCGCCGACGAACGCCGCCAGCACCAGCGCCTCGGCGGCCGCCAGCGTTCGCGGGCGCCGCCGCAGCAGCCGCGCCCCCAGCGGCACCACCAGCAGAACGACGGCGAACGCCCAGGCCGGAACCGACGCCGCGGCCCGCAGCACCCGCGCCGGCCCCTCCGACCCCCGCGACTCCAGTCCCATCGACCGCCGGGCCAGCAGCGCCAGCAGCCGCTCGAGGTACGCCACGGGCCGCAGGTCCTCGTTCACCGGCCCCGCCGCAGGCCGGTCGAGCCCCAGCTGGGCGGCGACCGCGGCCATCCGGTCCGGCGGGAACTCCGCGGCGAACAACCCCGGCGGATAGGCGCGGCCCGCCAGCCCGGGGCGCGCCGCGGCCCGCGCCGCCAGCTCCCGCGGGTCGGCCGTCGCCACGCCCGGCACCCGCGCGGACAGCAGCACCACGTCCTGCCCCGGCTGCACCACCACGAACGGCAACGCCTCGCGCAACGCCCGCGCCACGCTGCGACCGTAGGCCCGCGTCGCCCGGTCCGGCGCGTTGGCGCTCCACGGCAGCCGCAGGGCGAAGACGCCGCCGGGCGCCAGCGCCCGCGCCGCCTCGGCGAACGCCTCCCGCGTGTAGAACCGGTTGGCCAGCGTCGTCGAGGGCTCCGGCGGGAACCAGACGATCAGGTCGTACGTCGCCGCCGGCACCGCCCGCAGGTGGGCGCGCGCGTCGACCGGGGCCAGGACGGCGCGGTCGAGCCACGCGGCGTCGACGGGCTCCAGCGCCGCCCGCAGCTCGGCCGGCACCCAGGGGTCGAGCGTCGCCAGGACCACCGTGCGGGCGCCGTGAGCCAGCGCCACGCGCACCGCGTCGGGCGGGCTGGAGCCCACCACCAGCACCGTGCGCGGCGCCGGGTGCTGCAACAGCAGGCCGTCGAGCGTCGCGCCGGCCCCGTACGGGTCGGGCGCCACCACCACCACGGCGCCGTTGCCCAGGACCGTCGCCTGTCCCGGCGCGCGCGCCACGTCGAGCCGCTGGTACGGCGTCTCCACGGTGCGTTCGACCCGGCCCGCCACGCCCAGCGTCGCCCGTCGCCAACCCTGCGTCGCCCCCTCGAACGCGTCGGCCGACAGGGCCGCCGCCGCCAGCGCGAGCAACCCGAGCGTCCCCAGGACGGCGCCGAGGCGGCGGGGGCGCACCAGCCCGGTCGAGGCGGCGACGGCCGGGGCGACCGCGGCCAGCACCGCAAACACCGCCGCCAGTCGCGGAGCCGACGCGCTGCCGACGACGAACGGCGCCAGCGCGCCGCCGAACGCCGTCCCGGCGGCGTCCACGGCGTAGAACCGCGTGGGGCCGCACGCCAGGCCGTCGTCCCCCTCCGAGGCGCGGGCGTACAGCGGCAGGTACGCGCCGGCCACGAGCGCGGCCGGGGCGATGCCCAGCGCGGCGACCAGCAGCGACCCGCCCGGGCCGACCGACGCGCCGCGGGACACCTCGAGCAGCGCGCGGGCGTCGCGCAGCAGCGCCAGCCCGCCGAACGCGGCCCCGGCCAGCAGCGCCGCGACCAGCACCAGGTGTCCCGCATCGATCCGCGCCCGCGCCGCCAGCCGCGCCCCGGCCAGCGCGCCGAAGGCGATGCCCGCCACCCAGACCGCGAGCGACAGCGCCACCGAGACCTCGTGCCCCTCCAAGACGCCGAACAGCTCGCGCACCAGCACGACCTGCACCAACGCCGTCGCGAGACCCGCCGTGAACGAGCACCCGTCCGAGAGGACCACGCGAAGCCGACCCGAGCGCATCCCCACCGCTCCCGATGCCCGCCATCCTACGGAAATCGGTCGCCGGCGGCCACTTCTCGCGCCAAGACGCCAAGAAGGGCGAGACAGTCCTCACGCCAAGACGCCAAGACGCCAGGAAGGGCGAGACAGTCCTCACGCCAAGACGCCAAACGGGGCGACGGGGACTCCCTCTCCGCGACAGGCCCACCATGAACCGCCGGAGGGGCGAGTTGCGTCGCGGCGCCTCGGCGCCGCGACGCAACACCCGCGTGGCACCGACCACCCACATGACGCCCTCTCCCCGGCGGCTCGGCGGCCTGGCGCGAGACCTTTCTCCCGACTTGGCGACTCGGCGGCCTGGCGCGAGATCCTTCCCCCCTCCCCTCGCCCTCTTGGCGCGGTATACTTCCCTGTCGCTGGGGCGGCGGGAGGTTCGGACGATGAACACCGCACGAAGGACGCTGGCTCTGGTGGTCGCCGCCGGGGCGCTCGTCGGGCTCGAGGCTCCCGCCCGCGGAGCGGTCGTGGTCGCGATGGACTTCGACCAACTCGCGGCCGAGGCGCACCGGGTGGTGCTGGGCGAGGTGGTCGACCTGTCGCCGCGCTGGTCGGCGGACAAGACGATCATCGAAACCGTCGTCGAGGTCCGGGTGGAGACCGAGTTGTCGGCCGCCTCGGCCGGTCCGCTCGTGCGCATCGTGCAGCCGGGCGGCGTCCTCGGCGACGTCGGGCTGGCCGTGCCCGGGATGCCGGAGTTCCGGCAGGGCGAGCGGGCGCTCCTGTTCCTGCGCGTCACGGGGACCGACCCGGACGGCACCACGACGCACTCGGTGGTCGGCCTGGCGCAGGGCAAGTTCACGGTGCTGCCGCGGCTGGGCGGCGGGTTCGACGCCGTCCAGCAGTACCCCGACGGCCTGGCGCTGGCGTTCCCGGACGCGAACGGCACGCTGTGCGCGGTGGACCGCGTGCGGCCGATCGCGCTCGACCTCGAGGAGGCCCTGGACCGCATCCGCTGCGTGCGGGGGGAGGTGACGCCGTGACCCGCCGCCTCCTCGGCGTGCTCGTGCTGCTGGTCGCCGCCGACGCCGCCGCCTACTCGACGATCACCTCGCCGCCGTCGCGCTGGCAGCGCTCCAGCATCCCCGTCGCCTGGTACCTCAACCAGAACGGCAGCGCGGACCTCGGAGTCGACACCACCGAGACCGCCGTCCGCGCCTCGTTCGACACCTGGCAGAACGTCGACTGCTGCTACATCGCCTTCGACTACCGCGGCCGCAGCAGCATGACCGCCTCCGGCTCCAGCGGCTCCAACGTCGTATCGTGGAGCGAGAGCGGCTGGCGCCACGACTCGAGTGCGATCGCGGTCTGCTCGGACTGGTTCGGCTCCGGCACGATCGTCGAGGCCGACATCGATTGCAACGGGGTCAACCACACCTGGAACACCACCGGCAGCGGCGGGGTCGACACCCAGAGCATCCTGACCCACGAGATCGGCCACTTCCTCGGCCTCGGCGACCTGTACAGCTCCGCCTACTCGTCCTCGACGATGTACGGGATCTACTCGGGGGGCACCGAGAAGCGCACGCTGGCCGACGACGACATGGCCGGCTGCAGGTACCTGTACGAGGAGCCGTGCGGCACCACCGGGTGCACGTCCGACACCGACTGCCCGACCGGCTACCACTGCGAGGCCCCCGACTGCGTGCGCAACACCGGGACCGGCGGGATGTGCGACCCGTGCTCCTCGGCCGAGGACTGCTCGAACGGACTGTGTCTCTCGGGCTTCGTCGACGGCGGGACCTACTGCGGGGTCAACTGCACCAGCGACGCCGAGTGCGGCGCGGGCAACTCGTGCTTCCCCGTCTCGGGCGGAGCGTCCCAGTGCGCCCCGACCGACGGCGACTGCAGCGGCTCCAGCTCGGGCTGCACGACCGACGCCGAATGCCCGACCGGGTACCACTGTTCCGGCGGCACGTGCGTCCCCGACGTCGTCGTCGAATGCAACATCGACACCGACTGCGACCCCGGGGAACGCTGCGAGGAGCATGTCTGCGTGCCGGCGCCGCCGACGGCGCGGGCCTTCGGCGAGCCGTGCGGGACCGACGAGGAGTGCATCAGCGGCCTGTGCATCGACGGCTTCTGCTCCATGATCTGCAATCCGTTCGAGTCCGACCCGCGGACGGTCTGCGGCGCCGGCTACTACTGCGACAACGAGGGCTGCGGCCCGGGGGTCTGCCGCCGCGGCGGCCCCGGCGCCTCCCCGAACGACGCCGCCTGCACCGCGGACATCGAGTGCGCCTCGGGGTTCTGCGAGACGCTGCTCGGCGGGATCTGCCTCACCCCCTGTGACCCCAGCTCGTTCCACACCGGCTGCCTCACGCTCGTGGAGTCGTGCCAGCCGCTGCAGTCGTCGGGCTGCGGGGTCTGCCTGTGCGGCGCCGGGATGTTCGGCGACACCTGCGCGAGCGACTTCGACTGCGTGGTCGGACTGTGCCGCACGACCGACCCCAGCCTCCCCAAACGCTGCACCTCGGACTGCGCCGACGGCCGCTGCCCCGCCGGCGCCACCTGCCAGAGCATCGCCGGGCCGGACGGCATGCCCGAGCAACGCTGCATCGCCCCCGGCAAGTTCCTCGGCGGCGGCTGCACGACCAACGAGGACTGCCAATCGGGCTGGTGCGCGGTCTACAACGAGGCGTCGTTCTGCACGCGGCCGTGCGGCGGCTTGTGCTCCTGCCCCGGCGGCCAGACCTGCCAGGCCGTCCCGGGTGCCGGGCCGATCTGCATCCCGAACGAGGTGCTGGACGACGGCTGCGGCTGCCGCGCCGCGGGCGCCTCGCGCGCCCCCGCCTGGCTCGCCCTCGCCCTCCCCGCCCTGCTGCTCGGCCTGCGCCGCCGGCGCCGCCGCGGTTGACGAGAAAGACGACGGATGGATTTCACCCGCGACCTGTCGGAGCCGCAGCGCCGCGCCGTGCTCCACGGCGAAGGTCCGCTGCTCGTGCTGGCCGGCGCCGGCAGCGGCAAGACCCGCGTCATCACCTACCGCGTCGCCCGGTTGTGCGCCGAGCAGGGCGTCGCCCCCGGTCGCGTGCTGGCCGTCACCTTCACCAACAAGGCCGCCGGGGAGATGCGCGAGCGCGTGCGGCGCCTGCTGGGGCCCGACGCCTCGCAGATCTGGCTCGGCACCTTCCACGCCACCTGCGCCCGCCTGCTGCGACGCTGGCCCGGCCCCGCCGGCCTGCGGCCCGACTTCACGATCTACGACGACGACGACTCGCGCACGCTGATCGCGCGGATCCTCAAGGACCTCAACATCGATTCCACGCTCTGCCCGCCGCGCGACGTCCAGGTCCGCATCGACCGCGCCAAGCAGGACGGCCGCGGCCCGAACGACGTCCCGGTCCGCTCGACCGTCGACGAGCTGGCCCAGCGGGTCTACGTCGAATACGACGCGCGGCTGCGCCGGCACAACGCCGCCGACTTCGGCGACCTGCTGGTGCTCGCGGTCCGGATGCTCGAGCAGCACGAGGCGCTGCGCGAGGAGCTGCGCGGGCGGTTCCTGCACCTGCTGGTCGACGAGTTCCAGGACACGAACAAGATCCAGTTCCGGCTGATCGAGCTGCTGCTCAACGAGCCGCGCAACGTGTGCGTGGTGGGCGACGACGACCAGTCGATCTACCGCTGGCGCGGCGCCGAGGTGAAGAACATCCTCGAGTTCGACCGGCGCTTCCCCGGCACCGTCGTCGTGCGCCTCGAGCAGAACTACCGCTCGACCCGCAACGTGCTCTCCTCCGCCGCCGCGGTCGTCAAGCGGAACCAGTCGCGCCACGCCAAGGAGCTGTGGACCGCCAACCCGGCCGGCGAGCCGGTCAAGGTCGTGCTGGCCGGCGACGAGCGGGAAGAGGCCGGCGCCGTGGCGCGCCTGGCGGCCGCCGCGCGCGCCGAAGGACAGGCGCTGGCCGACCAGGCGGTGTTCTACCGGATCCACGCCCAGTCCCGCGTGCTCGAGGAGGCGCTGCGCGGCCGCGGCATCCCGTACGTCGTGGTCGGAGGGTTCCGGTTCTACGAGCGGGCCGAGGTGAAGAGCCTCTTGGCCTACCTGCGGCTGCTGGTCAACCCGGCCGACGACGTCAGCTTCCTGCGCATCGTCAACGTGCCGACCCGCGGCGTCGGGAAGGTCAGCGCCGAACGGCTGGCCGACCACGCCCGCGCCGCCGGCGTCCCGCTGTGCACCGCCGCGGCCGGCGCCGGCGACCTCGAGGGCCTCCCGTCCGCGGGCGCCCGCGCGCTCACCGCGCTCTCCGGCCAGCTCTCCTCCTGGCGCGACGCGCTGGTCGAGGGCCCCGGCGAGGTCGCCCGCCGCGTGTTCGACGAATCCGGCTACCGCCAGGCGCTGGAGGACGACCGGTCCCCCGAGGGCGAGACCCGCCTGCAGAACGTCCACGAGCTGCTCGGCTCGATCGAGGACTGGGCGCTCGAGCACGAGGAGCCCACGCTCTCGGGGTACCTCGAGCACGTCACCCTGCAGACCGCGGTCGACGAGCTGGACGGCAAGGCCGCCGACCGCCTGCCGCTGATGACCGTCCACTCGGCCAAGGGGCTCGAGTTCGACACCGTCTACGTCGCCGGGATGGAGGACGGCCTGTTCCCCTACCGGATGCGGCAGAACGAGGAGCACGACCACCGCGAGCAGACCGCACGGCTGGAGGAGGAGCGCCGCCTGGCCTACGTGGCGATGACCCGCGCCCGCCGTCGGCTGTACCTGTTCCACGCGGCGCACCGCCAGCTTTTCGGCGGCGTGCAGGCCTACCCGCCGAGCCGGTTCCTCGGCGACCTGCCGAAGGAGGCGATCGAGGAGGCCGTGCTGCCCGGCGCGCGACAGGCGGCGGCCTGGGCCGAGCCGCAGCCCGCCTACCACGGCGCCTGGTCCCGCGGCGGTCCGCCCCGCGGCGACCGCGGCCGTTCGGGACCCGTCGTCGTCCGGCGCGCCCCGCGCGCCCCGCAGCAGCCGTGGAACGACGCCCCGCCGCCCTCCGTCGAGCAGGAGATCTGCCAGGAGGTGGCCCGCGAGGCCGGACTGTCGTTCCGCGTCGGCGACAAGGTGCGCCACGTGCGGTTCGGCATCGGGCGCGTGGTCGACATCGAGGAGGGGGCCGAGGTCAAGGTCTCGGTGGAGTTTCCCGGCTGGGGCCGCAAGAAGCTGATCGGCCGCTTCGTCGAGCGGGCCTGAGCCCGCGCGGCGCCCACGGAGGAGAACGATGCGCTCGCTGATCCGGATCGTCCCGCTTCCACTCGCCCTCTTCGCCGCCTGCGGCGGCGACTCGTCGGCCCCGGACGACGGCGGCGAAGACCCGGCCGCGGACGTCGAGGCGGATCGGCCCGCCGACGCGGACGGGGAGGCGGACGACGGCGGCGGCTGCATCGACGACTGCCCGGTGGCGACCGGCATCGCGTGGGGCTGCAAGCGCCGGTTCCTCTACGGCATGAACTACGCGTGGCGCCACTTCGCCGGCGACTTCGGCGGCATCGCGGCCTGGAGCCAGACCGGCGTCGCCGCCGACCGGGAAGCGTACCGCGCCGACCTGCAGGAGATGCACGACCACGGGGCGAGCGTGGTCCGCTGGTGGATGTTCCCCGACTTCCGCGGCGACGGCATCCTGTTCGACGGCGACGAGAACCCGACCGGCCTCGGAGCCACGACGCTCGACGACCTCGCCGCGGCCCTGGAGCTCGCCGCCGAGACCGACGTCTACCTGATGCTCTGCCTCTTCTCGTTCGACAACTTCCGGCCGAGCCGCGAGGAGGCCGGCGTGTTCATCCCCGGCCTCGCGCCGCTCGTCGTCGACGACGCCCGGCGCACGCTGCTGCTCGAGCGGGTCGTGCGGCCGCTGGCGCGCGCCGCCGGGACCGACCCGCACCACGACCGGCTGCTCGCCTGGGACGTGATCAACGAGCCGGAGTGGGCGATGTCCGGCCCGAGCCCGTACGGCGACGAGGACTACGACCCGAACGTCGAGCTGGACGCGATGAGCCACGCGCAGATGGAAACCTTCGTCGCCGAGACGATCGCCGTGCTGCGCGCGGAGAGCGACGCGCTCGTCACGGTCGGCGGCACGGCCTGGAAGTGGGCCCGGGCCTGGACCGGGGTCGACCTCGACTTCTACCAGATCCACATGTACGACTGGATCAACACCTGGTGGCCGTACTCCGAGCCCGCCTCGACCTACGGCCTGACCGACAAGCCGGTCGTGATGGGCGAGTTCCCGATGGGCGACCTGACCGCCGGCGTGACCTACGACATGGTGGTCGATCGCTGGTGGGCCGACGGCTACGCGGGCGCGCTGTCCTGGATGTACGACGGCGCGGACGCGGGCTCGCTGGACCTCGTCGCCGGCTTCGCCGCCCGCCACGCCTGCGAGACGCGCTACTGACGGGGCGGCGGCGGCAGAAGCTGCTGCAACGCGCGCCACTGGGCCTCGGTGAGTACCTCGAGCACGGCGGCCCGCAGCGCGAGCATCCGGTCGTGCAGCGCCTCGTCCGCGGCGAGGAACTCGGCCGCGGTCCCTTCGCGGAACGCCTCGCCCACCGCGCGGTGCAGCGCTCCCAGCTCGACGCGCGCCGCCTCGGCCAGCGCCTGGATTTCCGCCACCTGCTCCGCCGACAGCCCGAGCTCTTCGGCGTGCTCGACGAGCACCCGCTCGAGCGGCGGCGGGGGCGGGGGCGGCCCCATCCGACCTCCCTCCCCGGGCGGCGGCAGGGGCTGCGCGGCGGCGAGCCCCGCGGAGAGCACGACGATCGTCGCAACCAGCATCACGTTCAGTCTCCTCATGGCGACCTCCTTGCCGACCGAAGGTGCAGAGCACGCCGCGTGCCAGCGGCGGAACGCCCGTCGTTCCGCGGCCCCGGGCCTTTCCCGCGGCGTCGCCGCTGCGGAATCCGCAGCGCGGCGTGCGGAACCCGCAGTCCGAACGACGAGGACGCCGCCTCCCCGGCAGGCCCGCCCGTTTCCGCAACGCCGGGAACCCGGGCGTCCGTTCCCCGGTAACGACGCCCACCCAGACGGCGGACGGTTGCGATCACACCGGGCCCGCACCCCTTCCGGTCTTCTCCGGCGACCTGACAAATTTGGGACTCCCCCGAAGT
>JAFGHH010000008.1 GCA_016930215.1 Deltaproteobacteria bacterium | reverse complement strand
GTGCGGGTCGATGGTACACGGAGCGTCCGGCGCCGAACAGCGCCGTGGCGCGGGGACCGGGCGGCCGTGCGCGGACCGGCGATTCAGGGGAGGTTCTCGTAGATCATGCCCACGCGGACCGTCTCGACGGGCGGCGGGCTGGCGCGCAGCGGCAGCTGGGCGTCGTAGTCCTCCGGGGACATGAAGTAGATCAGCGCGGCGCCGTTGCGGTAGAAGGGCTCGCTCCAGACCGAGTCCGAGCCCAGCAGTCCGAAGAAGATCGTGTCCCAGTTCCGCATGAACGCGGCAGCCTCGCCGGCGGTCAGGCCGCGCTCGACGAGCCTGGCGGTCAGGTCGTCGCCCAGCGCCAGCCACTCCGCGGGCAGCGTGAGAGGCTCGACCGGGAACCCGGTCTCGTCCACTGCAGCCTCGACCCGCACGATGTCGAGCGGCTCGTCGAACGAGGCGCCGCCCGCCACCTCGTCGAAATGAACCCAGGCGAGGTCCGCGGACACGACGGAGCAGGCCGAGGGATCGATGCAGCTGTCGGTGGCCTGCCGGTAGACGAACCAGACGTCCTCCACGGCCCGGGGCGTCCGGTTCGTGATCGTCACCTCGAGCCGGTCCGCGAACCCCGGCTCGTTGATCACCCGCGCCTCGGCCGCCAGCGGCCCGCGGTAGTCGGGAAGCGTTCCGGTGTAGAACAGCAGGTCGGAGATCGTGGTCTCCCCCGCCGGGTTCGTGAAGTCGAGACAGGCCGCGCCGGGGACCACGCACGACTCGAGGTCGCAGGCCTCGCACATCGTCTCCTCCCAGCGGTCGTCGTCCCACGGGTTCGGGAACGCGGTGATTGTGCAGGGGCCGGGCCGCAGCGCGAGGTCGTTCCACTCGACCCGCGGGCCCAGCGGGATCTCGGGCCAGACGTCGGTCGAGCCGCCCGAGGCGAAGTCCACGGCGATCGAGAGCGGCGCGATCGGCTCGTCGGCGTACAGGTACAGCACCGGCTTGGCCGGGATCGCGCCCGAGAAGTCGGGCGACGGCCCGTGCATCGAGCCCCCGCCCTCGCCGTCCAGCAGCATCACGCCCCACTCGTGGAGCACGTAGGGCGCCGGCGGCACGTCGGGCTCGACGTCCACGCCGTCGTCGGTGGCCGCGTCGTCCTCCCGGGCCCCATCGGCGTCGTCGGTCGCGCCGTCGGTCGCGTCGTCCGCGCTGCCGTCGGTCGCGTCGTCCGTGGCGTCTTCGCCCTCCAGCGTCACGCTGCCGTAGCAGGCCGCCAGGCCGGCGAGCACGAGAACGAGGATGGTCCTCGGAAGAAAGGTCGTTGCGAATCTCATGAGTACCTCCCGTGGCATGGCCGCCTCCGGGCCTCGCAAGTCCCGTTCCAAGCGCAGCCTCCCGGAATGAAAGGAGGATCACTGGACGGCGCGGGGCAAAGACGTCACGGAATGGCACAACCCCGACGGCGGCCGGCCGCCGCGGCCGGGAGCGACCGCACACCCGATTCGGCTCGGTGGTGGCGTCGACAAGTTCCTATCACAGCTCGGAGGCGGCGATCCACACCAGGGCGGCGTAGGCGAGGTCGGCGAGAACGGTCGGGACGTCGGCGCCTTCGGGCAGGAACACCTCGAACGTCGCCGCCTGCTCCTCGACGATGACCCGCGTCCCGCGCATCAACGTCAACAGCAGGTCGAGGGTCCGGGCGGTGCGATCGGCATCGATCTCGTCCGGCATCGCGTTCGCGAGGCCTTCGAACGTCGCCCGGGCCTCCTCGACGGCCCTGCGCGCCTCGCCGCGTACTTCCTGAAAGCCCTCGATCGCGTCGCCGACCTCCTCCGGATCGGGGTGCGTCAGCACGACGCGAACCTCGGGTGGCCGGGCGGACGCGCGCAGGACGCCCGCCAGGCCGAACAGCCCGTCCGAGCGGCGTCCCCATTCCGGCGGGCGGTCGTCCTCGGGCTCCGGGCGCCCGCCGCCCTCCAGGAAGACGAACGAGGCCTCGCCGAAACCGAGGCGCTCGACGAGCGAGCGGTAGAGCGGGCTGTCGGCGATCGAGCGTTCCGGATCGTCGGCGAGCAGCGCCCGGGCCGCGGTGGGCTCGCCGATCACGAGCAGTCCGTCGTCGCGGGTGAGGATCGCGAGCGAGTCGTCGTCCACCCGGTCGCGCTCGCCCACGACCACCGCGTCGGACAGGCCGGGCGGCGACGGGATGCGGTGCACTTCGCGGTTCGTGGCCGCCTCGAGGCAAGCGGCGATCTCGGCCGGCTCGACGTCCGTCTCGAGCAGCAGGACGTAGGCGTCGGGGACGCCGGGCTGCTCCTGGAAGAAGAAGGTCGCCCATCGGACGCGCTCGGCCAGGTCGAACGCGCACGACGTGTCGGCGCCCGGCTCCTCCGTCCGGACGAGGCGCTGCAGCAGCGCCTCGCCGTCGCGCGTCGCCGAGCGGCGGAACAGGCGTCCGACGTCGGCCTGGGCGACGAAGGCGGCCGTCTCGGGGACGAGGGCGAGCTGGCGGCGTGCCTCGGCGGGTGACGATGCTCCGGGCTCGTCGGTGGAGCCCGTGGAGCCCGGGACCTCGGTCCCGGGCCCGTCGGCCGACCCGCAGGCGAGGGTCGCGGCGTAGAAGGCGAAGATCCAGGTGGTTCGCATCGTTCCTGCTCCCGTCGGTGCGGCTGCCGGATCGAGGTGCCGCCCGGCCGTTGCGTGACGGTTGTCGATCACGGCACCTCGACGGCGCCGGCGGTGCACGGCTCGCCGCGCGGCTCGCCGCGCTGGTCGGTCGCGGGGCAGCCGGAGCCGAGGCCCGCAGCCGGGCTTCCGGCGCCCGGCGGCATCGTCTCCGTGGTGCCGCCGTGGTGGCCCAGCGTGCCGAGCAGCGGGTCGGCGACGAGCGGGTCGGTGGTGCACGGGGCGCGCTCCGGCCACTGCAGGTTGGTCGCTCCGGCGCCGTGGGTCTCGTTGCACTGCGGGGTCCACATCGCGGTGTTGTCGGCGACGATCGTGTTGCGCAGCGTCAGTCCGGCGCCGAAGATCGCGCCGCAGATCTGGTCGGTGGCGGTGGCGTGGTTGTCGGCGATCGTGCAGTTGAGGACGGTGCCGGTGGGGTTTCCACTGAGCCACATCCCGCCGCCGTTGCTGCCGAACGCCTCGTTCCCGGCGATCGTGACGTTGGTCAGCTCGACCTGGCAGGTGTGGATCCAGATCCCGCCGTTGTAGAACGCCCGGTTGCGCGAGATCGTGCTGTCGGTGATGGTGAGCGCGAGGCCCTGCAGGTACATCCCGCCGGCGTTGCCGTCGTCCGCGGGGGTGACCTCGTTGGCGTTCACGGTGGTGCGGTCCATGGTGAAGGTGCCCGAGTGGTCGTTGGAGACGCGGAAGAAGCCGCCGGCGATGGCGCCGGCGCGGTTGTCCGAGATCGTCGTGCCGCAAACCGTGGTGCGTTCGTCGGCGCCGTCCATGTAGATCGCGCCGCCGCAGCCGCCGTGTCCCGGGTTGCCGTCGGTGCCGGTGGCGGCGTTGCCGGTGAACGTGCAGTTGACGAGCGTCAGGTCGCCGTTGAGGCTGCCCACCGCGCCGCCGTTGCTGGCCCGGTTGCCGGTGAAGGTGCTGCCCGCGATGACGATCTCGCCGCCGCCGAAGCCGTAGATCGCGCCGCCGGCGATGTCCTGGCCGGGGGAGGGGGCGTGGTTGTCGAGGAACGTGCAGTCGAGCACCGTCAGGTTGCCGCCGTCGCGGTAGATCGCCCCGCCGCCCACCGCGGTGTCGTCCCCGCCGGGCGGGCTGCTGCCGTCGCGGAAGGTCAGGCGCTGCACGGTGAGCCGCGGCGTGGTCAGGTCGTAGGCCGAGTCGAGGTACAGGATCCGCGCGCCGCCGCCGCCGGAGAGCGTCACCCGGCCGCCGCCGTCCAGCACGGTCTCGCTCGTGAAGACGATCGTCGAGGAGACCGCGAGCGTCACCGGGTCGGGCCCGCAGTCGAACACGATCACACCCCCCGTGCTCGCCGCGGCCTGGAGCGCCGCCGCCGTGCAGCTCGCCGGCGTCCCATCGCCGACGACCGTGGTCGGCGACGACACGTCGACCAATTCCGGTTCGTCACACACCGGCGGCGGAGGCGTCACGTCGGCGGTCGTCTCGGCATCGGCATCGGCATCGGCATCGGCGTCGGCGTCGGCATCGGCGTCGGCGTCGGCGTCGGCGCCCGTCTCGGTCGCCGCGTCGTCGTTCGTTCCGCCGTCGTCCGCGGCCGCGTCGTCGTCGCCGCAGGCGGCGGCGGCCAGCGCCAGCAGAACGGCAAGGGAGAGCCGGTTCCTGTTCGTCATCGATTCCTCCCGATCGCCGCTACACTACCCGCGGCGGGTGCGGGAATCCAGCCGGTACCACGGAACGGCCGCGGGCTCCGCGATTGGCGTCGGTCACGCTCCCGGCGTATATTCCCGACGTCCGACGGCGAGGAGCGTGCAGCATGCGGCGAGTCTGGACGCGGGTATTGGTTGCCACCGCCGCCGTCGGCGCTGCCGTCTGCGCCTGCGCGGTGGCCCAGGGGGACGACGAATCCGACGCCCGCGATGCGATGCGGGACGACGGCGAGGGCGCCTGCGCCCCGAGCGCCTGCAGCAGCAGCTGCCTCGAGAGCGGCATGGCCGGCGGGCACTGCGACGGCGACGAGTGCGTCTGCGAGCCGTGGGACGGCGGCGGGCCCGAGGATGCCGGCACGGACGTCCCCGGAAGCTGCGACCCTGTGCGCTGCGACCAGGCCTGCCGCGAGATCGGTGCCGCGGGCGGGAGCTGCGTCGACGACCACTGCCACTGCGGCGGCGCCGCCGACGCCGACGCCGACGTCGGCCCGGACGTCCTGCCCGACGACGGCGCGGCGGATGCCCCGCCGCCCCCCGACGACGGGACGACCGAGGACGCTCCGGCGGACGACGGGGCGGACGATGCAGCCGCCGACGACGGCGTGACGGACGACGCGGGCGGTGTCTGGGGCCTCCCGGTCTGCGACACGACCGCCGCCACGCTGCCGGACCACCCGATGCTCGGCGGCGCGACCTCGATCAGCCGCAGCGTGACGCTTCCGGCCCTCGGCAACGGTCGGGTCGTGCGGCTCGAGCTGACGATCCCTTCCCGGCGCATGTCGTCGGTGATTCCCGTCCCGTTCGACGACCTGCGCGCCTCGCTCCGTTCCCCGGACGGGACGACCCGCACCTTCTGGTTCCATTTCCAGGGGGACACCTCCGGGATGATGGGCGACTACCAGTTCTTCACGCCGTGGGACCTGCCGATCTGGTGGGACCGGCCGGTCGGCGGCACCTGGACGCTGACGCTCCAGGACGACGTCCGCACCGGGCTCGTCTCGGCGGTCGACACGCAGCTCACCGCCTGGTGTCTCACGCCGGTCGACCCGGCGACCCACGCGACGACCGACACCGGCGCCCCGCTGCGCGCCTGCGACTCGTCGTCGCACGCGATCTCCGACTACGACTGCGACTCCGGCAGCAGCTGCGAGCACCCGGTGACCTTCCAGCTCCAGGTGACCAACCTGGTCCGCGCCTCGGGCACGCCGTCGCTCGTCCTGGAGACCACCCACGCCGACGTGAGCCAGCTGCGGGTCGAGCTGATCGGCGCGGACGGCTCGGAGACGGTCGTCTGGAACCGCGGCGCCGGGCCTCTGCCGGCCTCGCTCGCCCTGTCGGCGATGACCGGCGCCTGGATGACCGGCCGCTACCAGCTCGAGGTGACCGACATGGTCGCGGGCACCACCGGGTCGCTCAGCCGCTGGTGCATCCAGGCCAACTGACCGTCGCGGCCGACTCCGGGAACTTGCGGGCCGCTGCGGCTGCGGTAGGATGTGGGGCAGCTGCGTGGGAGGAGGTACAAGATGCCGCGTCATGCAACTCGAGGGGCGTTCGAGATCCTGGCCCGCGCGTCCGTGGTCGGCCTGCTGCTGTCGCTGAGCTGCGACGGCGACAACGACCCCGGTGACACCGGGGATGCCGAGGACGTCTACCTCCGGTGCAACGAGGAGATGTGCACCGCGGGGCATCTCGTCTGCTGCGTGGGCGCCGAGCCCGGCACCTGGGACCCGATCCGGATGGGCTGCGTCTGCCCCAGCCACCCGGATGCCGACGCCGACGGCGACGGAGACGTCACGCCGGACGTGGAGCCGGACGTCACGCCGGACGTGGAGCCGGACGTCACGCCGGACGTGGAGCCGGACGTGGAGCCGGACGTCACGCCGGACGTGGAGCCGGACGTGGAGCCGGACGTC
>JAFGHH010000550.1 GCA_016930215.1 Deltaproteobacteria bacterium | reverse complement strand
CGCGCCCAGCCGCATCGCCTCGACCGCGAGGTCGACCGTGGCGAACCCGGTGATCACGACGACCGCGGTCGAGGGCGCGTGGGCGCGGATCCAGGCCAGCACCTCCATCCCGCCGCGGCCGGGCAGCCGGAGATCGAGCAACACGAGGTCGAACGCCTCCCGGGCCAGCCGCTCGAGGGCCCCGTCGCCGGATTCCGCCTCCGCGACGCGGTGCCCGAGCCGCTGCAACACCTCGCGGCAACCCTCGCGAAGCGTGCGGTCGTCATCGACGACCAGCGTCGACACCGTGCTCATCTCCCCGACCTCTCGGCCCGCCGCAGCGGCAGGCTGAGGGTGAACGTCGCACCCTCGCCCGGACGGCTCCGAACCTCGATGCTGCCCGCGTGCTGGCGGACGATGCCGTAGGTCACCGCCAGCCCGAGGCCCGTCCCGTGGCCGATCTCCTTGGTGGTGAAGAACGGCTCGAAGATCTGGTCCACGCCCTCCGGCGGGATCCCGGGCCCGTCGTCGGCGACCGAGACGACCGCGGTCCCGGCCTCCACGTCCTTCCACGCCCGGACGTCGATCCGTCCCTTGCCGGCGAGCGCCTCCGCCGCGTTGACCAGGATGTTGGTGAGCGCCTGCTGCAGCGGCCCCTCCTCCCCCTCCACGGGCAGGGCGTAGCACGGAAGCTCCACGCGACGCTCGATGCCGCGGAACAACGGCTGCACGCCGAGGCCGTCCACGGTCGCCGCCACCACCTGGACCAGGTCGAGCGCATGATGCTCGCCCTGCTGTTGGCGGGCGAAGCCGAGCAACCCGCGGACGATCTCCTTGCAGCGCGTCGTCTCCCGGACGATCTTCCGCAGCATGCCGGCCCCGGGCGAGTCGTCCGGCGCCTCCTCGAGCAGCAGGTGGCTGTAGACGAGGATCCCGCCCAGCGGATTGTTGATCTCGTGCGCGACGCTCGCGGCCATTCGCCCGAGCGACGACATCTTCTCCGACTGGATCAGCCGCGCCTGCAGCGACTTCAGCTCGCGGTACGCCCGCTCGAGCTCCGTCGCCTCCCGGCGGGCGTTCTCCAGCAGCCGCTTGGTCTCCCGCAGGTCGGTCGCCACGAGCACGACGCCCTCGATCTCCCCCCCGGCGGCACCGAGCAGCGAGGCGTTGAGGCTGACCGGCACCGACAGGCCGTTCGCCCCCGTCAGCTGCGTCTCGACGTCCCGCACCGCGCCGCCGCTCAGCAGCTTCCGCCAGAGCACCGAGCCCGGGTGCACGGCCGACACGCATTCCGGCGCGAAGAACGACTCGAGCGGCCGGCCGACGATCTCGGCCTCGCTCAACCCGAGCAACCTCCGGCACGACTCGTTCGCGAGCGTCACGTGCCCTTCGGGATCGACCACGACCAGCGCGTTGACCATGTTGCGGATGACGCCCTCGACGAAGTTGTGGCTCGCCTGGAGCTGCTCCGCCCTCCGCTCCATCTCGGTCTGCGCCGTGGCCAGATCCGCGTACAGCCCCTCCATCGAGCGGATCATCTCGACCCACAGGTTCTCGTTGAGGTCGAACTCGCACGGTGGACGCTTCGCGGCGGCGTTCGAGCGCGGCATCGTCAATGCACCGAACAGTACAGGCACGGGTCGAACGAGCGCACCACGTACGCCGCGCCCCGGCAACCCTCGCCCGCGGGCAGGCCTTCGAGCGCCGACTCCACCGGACCGGGGACGTCGGCGTCGTCCCGCGGCGAGAAGTTCCACGCCGTCGGCGTCACGATCTGGTAGTGGACGATCTTCCCCTCCCGGATCCGGAGCCAGTGCAGCAACGTGCCTCGCGGCGCCTCCACCGCCGCCATCCCCGTCCCCTCCGCCGGCAGAACGCACTCCCGGTAGAACCGCCTCTTCGGATCGATCGCCTGGAGCCAGGCGCGCAGCTGCACCGCCAGCCGCACGGTCTCGTGCAGCCGCGCCAGCACCCGCACGAACACCCCCGGACCGCGCACCGCGACGAGGTCCCCGATCAGCGGGTCCCCGTCGCAGATCATCCGGGCCAGCGGCCCCGTCTCGACCGGCCGCCCGCCGTACCGCGGCGCCTTGGCCCACGAATACGCCTCGGCGCGGTCGGGCGCGGGAATCGTCGTCGCCTCCGCCGGATGTCCGGAGCTCGCCGCCTCGAACCACGAGTGCTTCGTGTGCTCGATCACCCGCTCGAACGAGACGACCTGCCGCGATCCGTCGTGGTAGCCCGGACGCAGCCACGGCTCGCCGTCCGCGGACTCCCAGCCGCCGCACGACAGCCAGGCGCCCGGACCGCGACCGATGCCGTCCAGGCCCCGTTCGAGCGCCTCGAGGACGAAGGCCCCGAGGTCGGACTCCCGGTGCGCGGGCGCGCGCAGCCACTCCGTCAGGTCCCCCGCCCCGCGCAGCCCGAGCCACGCCTCGGTGCGGTCGCCGAGCAGCCGCGTCTCGAGGAACTCCGTCAGCTCCTGCACGGCGCCCAGCGCCCGCAGGAGCTCGCTCGCGTCGACCGGGCGCGTCGAGCCGCCGGGGAGCAGGGCGAGGCTGTTGGGCCACTTGCCCGCCAGGATCCCGATCACCGGGAGCAGGGCGACGCGCGCCGCCAGGGCCGGCCCGAACGACGAACCGGTCAGCGGGGTGAATCGTTCCAGCCCGGGACGCACCCCGTCGGGCAGCGACAGCTCCGGCGCGAACGAGAGGTAGAAGTGCTGGAGGTGGTTCGCCAGCGCCTCCGCGACCGACACGACGCTCCGCGCGAGGCGGCCGTTGGGCGGCACGTTCACGGGCGCCAGCGAGCGGAGCGCGGCGGAGGCCGCCGACCCGT
>JAFGHH010000549.1 GCA_016930215.1 Deltaproteobacteria bacterium | reverse complement strand
GTCGACGGTCGACCGCCGCCGCCCGACCCGCAACGTCCCGCCCCCTCCGCCGCCGTTTCGTGCGATGATGGCGCGCTCGCCGCGCTGTCCGGGCCGGCGGCGCTCCCGCCCACCGCCCGGCAGCGCCGCCGGAAGTCTCGCGCCGGACGTTGCCGGGCGAGCCGGAGGGGATGACCGTGGACCGAACCGACGCTCCGCCCCCGTCCCACGCCGACCTCGAGGCGCTCGTCGCGCGCTGCGTCGCGGTGCTGCGCTGCGGCCCGGGGAAGGTCGACGAGTACTTCGAGCTGGTCGAGGCCGACCACGCGGTGATCCCGCTGCTCGTCGAGGCCTTCCACGCGGAGACGAACCGCGGGACCCGCGCCCTGCTGGTCGACGCGATCTGGGAGCACCGCACCCCGACCGTGCTGGAATTCCTCGGCGAGGCGCTGGCCGACCCCGACCCGCCGGTCTGGAAGAACGCGCTCGACGGATTCGTCGCCCTCGGCACCCCCGACGCCCTCGACGGCCTGCGCGCCGCCCGCGCGCGCCTCGCCGCCGCGACGCCGCCGGATGCCGAGCGGCTGCAGTGGCTCGACGAGGCGGTGGAGCAGATCGCCGGGGACCTCGAGGCGCCGTAGGACCCGCCGGAATCGTGCAAGCCCCGCCCCGCCGCGCTAGAGTCGGCGGTCGAAGGAGCGGAGTCGCGTGTCCGACAAGGCCCGCCGCATGTCGCGCATCGCCCTGGCGTCCGTGGCCGTCGGCCTCGTGCTCACCGGGATGAAGCTCGTCGTCGGCCTGACGACCGGCTCCCTCGGCATCCTCTCCGAAGCCGCCCACTCCCTGCTCGACCTCGGCGCCGCCCTGCTCACCTTCTTCGCCGTGCGCGCCGCCGTACGCCCCCCCGACGCCCAGCACCAGTACGGCCACGGGAAGGTCGAGAACCTGTCGGCCATGGCCCAGGCGCTGCTGCTGCTCGGGACCTGCGTCTGGATCGTCTACGAGGCGGTGCACCGCATCGCCGGCGGCACCGTCGAGGTCGAAGCCTCGGTGTGGGCCTTCGCGGTGATGGGCGTGGCGCTCGTGCTCGACGTCGTCATCGCCCGCGTGCTGTACGCCGGCGCCCGCAGGTACAACTCCCAGGCGCTCGAGGCCGACGCGCTGCACTACTCGTCCGACATCCTCTCCTCGGCCGTCGTCATCGCCGGCCTCGTCGGCGTCCGCCTCGGCGTGCCGATCCTCGACCCGCTCGCCGCCCTCGGCGTCGCCGCCCTCGTCGCCATCGCCTCGGTGCGGCTGCTCAAGCGCACGATCGACGGCCTGCTCGACCGCGCCCCGCCGGGATTGGCGGAGCGGATCGCGGAACACGTGCGGACCCACTGCGCCGTCCGCGCCGTCGAGCGGGTGCGGGTGCGCCCCTCCGGCTCCGCGGCGTTCGTCGACCTGATCGCCGCCGTCGATCGCGGATTGTCGCTCGAGCAGAGCCACGCGCTGTCGGACTCCGTCGAGGCCGAGGTGCGCAAGGTGGTGCCGGACGCCGACGTGCTCGTCCACTTCCACCCGACCACCGCCGGCGAGACCCCCATCGACGCGGTGCGCACCATCGCCCGCCGGTTCCCCGAGATCGACGACGTGCACGACGTGCGAGGCTACGCCGACGCGGAGACCGGCAAGCGCTTCCTCACGCTGCACGTGCAGCTTCGACCCGAGCTGTCGCTCGAGGCCGCCCACGCCGTCGTCGACCGCCTGGAGGACGCCGTCCGCGCCGAGCTTCCCGAGGTCGGCGAGATCGCCACCCACCTCGAGGCGAGCACCGCGCTCGGCGACGGCCGCCGCCAGAGCGTCCCCCCCGAACGACTGCAGGCCCTCACCGCGGCGGTCCTCCGGGACGAGCGGGTGCGCGACCTCCACGACGTGGCGCTCCACACCGGCTCGCTCGGCACCGTCCTCACCTGCCACCTCGTCACCCGCCCCGACCTGACCGTCGAACAGGCGCACGAGGTCACGACCGCCGTCGAGCAGCGGGCCCGCGAGGTGTTCCCCGAGCTGTCCGACGTGGTGGTGCACGCCGAGCCCGCGGCGTCCTAGGGACGGATGACCGGCGCTCAGAACGTGCCGGGACCGGGTCCGTCGTAGCTCGGGTAGTCGTTGTATCCGGCGGAGCGATCCCAGCGACTCGTCGAGGAGTCGGCGGTCGAGCACTCGCCGTCGTAGCACTCCATCGGCCACTCGCAGACCACGCCGCATCGGCCGCAGTTGTCGGAGTCCGTCTGCAGGTCGGTGCACGCCCCGGAGCAGACGACCTCGCCCGCGTCGCACCCCGCCGCGCAGGTACCACCCGCACAGTGCTCGAGCGGCCCGCAGGCGACGCCGCAGGCCCCGCAATGGTCGTCGTCGGTCGATAGATCGGTGCAGCCGCCGCCGCAGTCCATCAGGCCGTCGTAGCACCGGTCCCGGCACACGCCGTCCTGGCACACGCGACCGTCGGTGCACACCACGCCGCAGGCCCCGCAGTTCCGCGGGTCGCGCGCCGCGAGGAAGCACTCCCCGCCGCACTCCAACTCGCCGACCCCGCAGACCACACCCGTGTCGTCCGGCCCCAGGCAGCCTTCCGCCACGGCTCCGCCCGTCAATCCCGCGCATACAACCACGAGCAAGCGCAGCCTGGTCATGGCATCACCTCCGAGGTCCGCGACGGCCGCAATTCCGGGACCCGACGGCGCACCCCCGCCCCGTCACATCACCCGACCGGCACCTCGCCGACCACGATCCAAGTGTGGCCGCATCCGGCGCCGGCGTCAAGCGCGCCCCGTGACCCGGATCGCGCCGTAGGCGGCGGGGCCGGGGGCCAACCGGGCTGGTAGCGGCGCGGCACAGGCCCCGGAGGGGCGATGGGCGCC
>JAFGHH010000089.1 GCA_016930215.1 Deltaproteobacteria bacterium | reverse complement strand
GTCGGCTCGGGCGTCGGTTCGGGCGTCGGTTCGGGCGTCGGCTCGGGCACCGGCTCGGGTGTCGGTTCGGGCGTCGGCTCGGGCGCCGGCTCGGGCGCCGGCTCGGGCGTCGGGGGAGCCGCTTCGGTCTCGGTTTCCTGGAGGAGAGCGACGAACGGGATCGGGATTCCGAGTGCCGGGGTGGCGCGCAGGAGCGCCTCCTCGATGCGCCGGGCCGGTTCGTCCGGCGCGGTCGGTTGGGGAGGGGGGGCCGCGGCCGGCGCCGCCGGTTTGCCCGGGCCCGTCAGCGATTCCTCCAGCATGTCGCTCCAACTGGTGGAGTCGTCGCCGAGGGTCGGGGAGGCTCCGAGGTCCACGAGGCGCGAGCGCCAATAGGCGCGTTGGGCGCCGTCGGTGCCTGCCGCGAGCGTGCGGTAGGCGGCGACGAGGGGCGAGGTCGAGTCCTGCAACTTGGTGATACGTTCGATGGCCGTGAGCACGGCACCGGTGCGGGGCTGGTGTTCGAGCGCCCTCAGGTAGGCCTTGAGGGCCAGGTCGTTGCGGACGAACTCGGTTTCGAGGGTACGACCCTGGCGGTAGGCGAAGGCCCAGCGGTTGTGGGCGCCCTCGAGCCGCTGTTCGACGGCGGCGAAACCGCGGGCGTAGGCCTCGGCGTCGTGTGCTTCCGTGGTCAGTCGCTCGAAGCGTTCGAGCGCCGGTTCATGCTCCGGTGCGGCCCCCACGGCGCGTTCGGCCGCGACGACGGCGGCGCGGACGTCGACCGGCTTGAGCAGGTCGGCGAGTTGCAGGAACAGCTCGGCGCGCAGCGTACCGGCCGCGGGGGAGGTGTCGGTCGCGGGGAGCTGGTCGAGCGCCCGGCCGAGGGCGCGGGCGAAGCGGGCCACGTGGTCGGTGGAATCCGCACCGGGCGTCTGGGCGGCGTCGAGGATGGCCTGGGAGGCCTGCCGGACGCGCGGGAGCTGGGGCAGCGAGTGCTGCAGCCAGGTGTGGAGCGTGTCGTCATCGCCCGCGTGCAACGCCGCCATCAGCGGGCCAAGGCCGTCGGACAGCTCGGCCGCCTCGTCGTCCGCGGGCGGCGTCGCGGGTTCGGCAAGCGGCAAGGCGGTCGGCAGGAGCGGCGCCGTCGTCGCCGCGGACCGCTGCGGGAGCCGTGCGTCCGCCGGGCGCGGCTCGCGCGACGGTCCCGGGACGACCTCGGCGGGCGGACCCAGCGGCACGCCGGGGATCGTCGAGCGCAGGTTTTCGGGGGCGTCGAGTGCCGCGGGCCAGGGAATGGAAGCCAGCCGGAGCAGGTTGCGGGCCGTGTCCAACTCCCCGCGGAACAGCGCGTGGCAGGCCTGGGCGCAGATCAGACGCGTGTCGTGCGGCAGCGAGCGTCGTCCGAGCAGTATGATCTCGGTGACCCGCTCGGCGGGCAGCCCGGCGATCTCCGCCAACGCGGCCAGCCGCAGGAAGTGGAAGCCGCGCTGCGGGGGTGGCGCCTTGGCGACCAGGCGCTCCTGCATGTCGACCAGCACCTCGGGCCACCCCTCGTCGGCCGCGAGGCGCTCGAGCGCTTCGATGGCGTCCTGGTTGAACGGATCGACGACCAAGCGCTGTTCGAGCGCTTCGAGGGCGGCGTGGGGGTCGGCGGCGACGGCCGCCGGAAGTACCATGCCGGGCAGCACCGACGCGATGCGCTTCCGCTCGGCGGGCGTCGTCTCCTCGGCCAGCAGCCCTCCGGACACCAGCAGCCACAGGGCGGGCGCGCGGTCGGAGCCCGCGCGCTCGAGGAGGTCGGTTGCGGACTCGCCGCCGGCGAGGGGCAGTGGGAGGCGCCACGGGAAGGCGGCCTCGAGCAGCGGTCCGAGGCGCGGGAACATCCGCGTCGGGCGCAGCTCGCCGGGCGGGAAGGCCAGTGCCAGCGCGCCGCGGGTCACCCGATCGACCAGCACGTCCGCCAGGGCCGTGGCCGGCGGTACCTGGCAGGCGACGCCCGGGATCGGGATCTCCTCCACGCGGAACTTCAGCTCGACCGGGTCGTCGTCCGTCAGGCAGAGGTCCGCAATCTGCTCGAGCGTGAAGGCGCGGCGCGCCGCCGCAAGCTCCTCGCGCGTCTGCCCCGTGGCCCGCGAGACCTCGTCCTCCAGGGGCAGGAACAGGTCCTGCACCCGCCGTTCGATGCGCCCCAACTCCGCCGGGGAGAGGTGCGAGGCCCGCGCCAGATACTGCAGGAAGCTCTCGGGCTGGCCTTCCGTCCCGACCACCAGGCCCCCCTGCAGCAGCAGCGCACGCTCGCCCGCCATGCCGCGCCAGACCACCCGCCCCGTGCGCTGCTCGGCCTGCAGCACCAGCAGCATCCGGACCTGGGAATGCAGCCGCGCGCGCATCGTTCACGGCTCCGTAACCGGAGGCAGGCCCGGCGGCTCGGAGTCGACCGCCGGCGTGTCCGAGATCGGCACGGGCCGGGTCCCGGTCCCCGTCGAGGTCGAGGTCGGAGTCGAGGTCGGAGTCGAGGTCGGAGTCGAGGTCGGAGTCGTGCCGGCCTCCGGTGTCGCCGCCCCCGCGTCGGCCGGCGGCCGACGCACGCCAAGCCGGTTCTCGGCATCCTGGACCTTCCGTTCGGCGATTCGCCGCTGGTACGGCGTGCGCGCCACGGCGAGGGCGCGGCGGTAGTAGTCCAGCGCCGACTCGATGGAGCCCTGGGAGAACAGGATGTCGCCGATGCCGAGCAATGCGTCGGGGTGCGCCCCGCCGACCTGGTTCGCCCGTTCGAAGGCCCGCCGCGCTTCCGCGCTGCGGCCGGCGTCGAGGTAGGCGTAGCCGAGGTTGGTATGGATCTCGGGGTCGCCCGGGTCGAGCTGCGCGGCACGCTGGAGCAGTTGGATCGCCCGCGACGTCGAGCCGTTCTCCAGGGCGCGACGCGCCGACTCGATCAGCCCCTCGACGGAGGTGGGCATCTCGGCCGCGGCATCGCGCGTGGCGGCGTCCTCCGCAGCGGCGTCGCCCGGGGCGTCGCCCGGAGCGTCCTGCGGTCCGGGTTCGGCCTCGACCGACGCCTCGCCGGTCTCGCCCGCGACCTCCGCGAGCCCCGCCTCGGCGGTGCCGTCGGTCCCCGCGTCGCCCGCCGCGACGTCCCCGGGCGGTCCGGCATCGAGGGTCGGCGGCAGAACCGGAGCGTCGGCGGCGGAGGCCGGCAGCGCCAGCGGCACCGGTCCTTGCAGGTCGGTCGGCAGCAGCGGTAGCCAGGCCTCGATCTTGCCCGCGACCACGTGATCCGGGTGGGCCAGGCCGCGTCCGCCGGGACAGGCCTCGCCCCCCTCGATCACGCAGCGGATCTCGGCACGTGCCTCGGACGCCCGGCCGGCCAGCGCCAGGTACAGCGCCAGGTGCAGCCGCGCGCGGGGCAGCCCGCTGCCGGCGACGTCCGCGATCAGCACGCGGGAGAAGACCTGCTTGAGCGGTCCGATCGATGCCACCAGGTCGGTGCCGGACAGCGCCTCGTCGTACGCGATCAGCGCCTCGACCAGCCGCGTGCGCGGGTCCTCCGGTGCGCGTGTCAGGGCGCCGGCCAGCAGCCGGCGTGCGGCTCCCCGCTCGCCGCGCAGGCGCGCCTCGTCGGCGAGCGCCCGCAGCGCCTCGACCGACAGCAGGTCCGTCGGCCGGTCCGCGTGGGTCAGCGCCAGGGCCAGCTCTCGCGCGCGGCTCATCTCTCCGTCGAACTCCGCCCGGCGACGCGCGGCGGCCTCCGGGTCGCGCTCGGGCAGCCCGAGCAGGCGACCGACGTCGAGCTCGTCGCGCAGGAACTGCGACGCCGTCGTGCGCAGCTCGAGCAGTCCGCCCAGGGCGCGGTCGTCCTGCGCATCGAACTTCAACACCGCCCGGTACTCGGCCTCGGCCAGCCGCAACGCCTCCGAGGTCTCCCGTGCCAGCAGCTCGTCGGCCTTGCTCAAGTGCTGTTCCGTCGCCGTCGCGGACGGCGCGCCGCCGCCGAACAGCTGGTGGTACAGCCGCACGACCTGCTCGCGGTAGATCACCGCCAGCACCGCGGCGACCAGCACCAGCGTCAGCAGGGTGAGCCCCACGTACAGCCCGGTCCGCCGGGGTCTCGGCAACTCCACGTCCGCCGAGGCGAACCGCATGCGGCCCGGCGGCATCACTTCGCGTCGCGGCGGACGGGAAGAGCCGGGCCGCACCGAAGGACGCTCGGCGGGCGGCGGCTCCGACGGTGTCGCCCGCGCGGGGGCCGGCGTGGTCGGGCGGTGGTCGACGGCCGGCGTGCCGGGGCGCTCCTCCTCGTCCCGCACCGTCGCCTCCTCGGACGACACGGGCGCCTCGGCCGCTGCCGGGAACGCCGGCGCCGCCGCGAGAGTCTCCCCGGCACCGATGCCCGGCTCCTCGGTCGGGATCCGTGGCGGCGGCAGTCGCTCCTCGGACGCCAGCGAAACGTACTCGGGCACGACCTCGACCTTCGGTCCCGCCGGGCGGGGACCGTCCGCCGGAGCCGCCTCCATCGCGGGCGGCCCGGTCGGCGTCGGGATCGACGGCGAGGTCTCCGTGCGCTGGCTCGTCCCGGACCGCTCGACCAGGTCGAAGAACGGTGACAGCTCGACGATCTCCCCGAGCCGCTTCCACGACTCGCCGGTGCGCGACAGCTCGTCCCGCCGCGTGACCTTCCCCTGGCCGATCCACTTCTGCAGCGTGGTGAACTTGTCGATCGCGAACACCGTCCCGTCCTCGCGACGCAGCATCCAGCCGCTCTCCTCGGGGAGGGACGGCGAGGTTCCCGGGGGGAAGATCTTGAACAGGTGGCCGCAGTGCGTGCAGCGGACGACGACCCCTTTGGGCGACACCAGGGTGTCTTCGAACTCGTAGACCGACTGGCATCGACTGCAGGTGACGTCCATGTCTCGATCCTCGGAATGCCACCCCCGGCAGGGGTGCGGTTCCTCGAGCCACGCCGCGGCGGGGTTGGATGCTACCACCGCCGACGCGGAGGGTCCAGCACGGGCGAGCCGCGACGGCAGTTCACAATTCGGTGTGAAATTCGGTTCACACCGGGCCCGCTCGCCGGTCGTCCGCGGGTCGATTCCCCTGTAATCCCCGACTCGACACCCCTGGCACAGCCGGTGCATAATCGGACCCTGCTGGACCGTTCGACCGGAGTCGGCTAGATGCTCCGGGAGGAGGTGACCGATGCGACGTACGCTGCCGATGCTTCTCGGAACCCTCGCCGCCGTGGCCCTGTTCGGCGCGGGTTGCCCGATCTGGATCGAAGAGGAGGGCGGAGGTACCGTGCATGTCTGCGGCGGCAGCGGCTGCGAGTGCCGCGACCACACCGACTGCGACCCCGGGTACGCCTGCATCGACGGGACGTGCGTGTCGACGGGCAACTGCTTCTACGGCATGCCGTGTCCCGACGGCTACGTCTGCGACATCTGGGGCACCTGCGTGCCGGAGGCGACGGTGACCTGCGACGAGGATGCCGACTGCGAGGTCGGCTACTGCGACCTCGATGCCGGCCGCTGCGTGCGGACCGGGATCTGTTCGCTGGACGCCGACTGCGCCGGCTACGGCCCGTCGTTCATCTGCGACGACCGGGGCGTGTGCGTGCCCGACCGCGGCCCGTGCCCCGACGGCTCGTGCGGCTGCGCCAACGACGGCGAGTGCCGCGAGATGGGCCCCGCGGGCGAGGACTGGTGGTGCGAGGAAGGGCGGTGCCACGACCCGGCCGCGCTGTGCGTCTACGACCACCAGTGCCCGGCCGGCACCCTCTGCCACGACTCCTTCTGCCGCGTCGACTGCTCCTCCGCCACCTGCCCGACCGGCCAGATCTGCCAGGGCGGCGTCTGCTTCGACGACCCCGACGGCGGCGGCGAGTGCACGTACTCCACCGAGTGTTCCGGCGGGCTGTGCGTGAACGGCTACTGCGTCGCCACCTGCGGGACGTCCGTCGAGTGCGGCGCGTTCGAGACCTGCGAGAGCTCGATGTGCCTCCCCTCCGTGACCGTGCAGCCGGCCTGCATCGCCGCCGACTGCACCGGCGGCCTCTCCTGCGTGGACGGCGTCTGCCGCATGCCGTGCGCCGGGGACATCAACTGCGCGGGCAGCGCCCCGTTCCTCTCCTGCTGGGCCGGCTTCTGCCGCACCCCGAACGAGATCGCCGACCAGTGCGACCGCCGGAGCGACTGCCCGAGCGGCCTCTCCTGCGCCGACGGCGCCTGCCTCTAACCCCCTCGCGCGCCCAGCCGGATTCCGCCGTAGCGCTTTCCGCGATTCCGGTTCCGTTCCGGTAGACCGGATGGCGCCGCCCGTGGAGGTAGCGGCGCGGCGCTGGGCCGCGCGGAGCGCGGGCCGAGCCCGCCGGCCCCGCCGGCGAGGCGGCATCGAACGGCCCGCGGCGCCATCCTGCCTGACGGCGTCGAGGGCCGACGCCATGTCAGCGGCGGCACGTAGCCCTGAGCGAGCGCGAGCGAGCCGAAGGGCGAGTGCGCCGCGCGTTTCACCCGAGCGGTGGAGTTGACCCCGTGGCAGCGCTCGCGCGCGGAGGCGCATGGCGCCTCGCGCGCTACGCGGCTGCCCTACCCCGACGGAAGAACGTTACGGCGCGATCCGGGGCCCAGCCGCCCTCTTGCGCCTCGGCCCGCTTCGGCCTAGCTTCCCTCGGCGATGGCGCTTCCCCGGCCGGCTCTGCCGTCCTCGCGTCTCCAAGTGCCCGCACGGCGGGTGTTCATGGGCCTGGCGCTCCTGCTGGTCGCCGGTGCCTGTTCGGAGGACCTGCCGCCCCAGAGCCTGGTCGACAAGTTCCGGGTGCTCGGCGTGCGCGCCGACTTGCCGGAGGCGGCCCCGGGCGAGACCGTGCGGGTCGATGCGCTGCTGGCCGACCCGCTCGGGGAAGGCCGTGCCGTGTCGTACCTCTGGGCCGCCTGCCTGCTGGGTCCCGCGGCCAACCCCGACGACTGCATGGACCCGGAGGCGGGCGGGATCCTCGGGCTCGGCTTCACGCCGGAGTTCTCGTTCGTCGCCCCGGCGCTTCCCGAGGGCGATCCGTCCGCGCAGGTGCTGGTCATCCTGCTGGCCTGCGCCGGCGGGACGTTCGTGCTGCCGACGGTCGACGGCGGCGACCCGTCGGGCTTCCCCGAATGCGAGGGCGGGGACGGCGCCACGGTGTACAAGCGGGTCACGGTTCGCGAGACCGACACGCCGAACCACAACCCGATGTTCCTCGACGTGGCGGTCGACGGGACGCCGTTCGGCCTCGAGCCGGTCGAGCTGCCGGCGTGCGCGGAGGGCGAGTGCGGGGAGCGGACGGTGACTGCCGCGGTGGCGCCGGACGCCGTCGAGACCTTCATCGAGATCGCCTTCGGCGAGCCGGTGGAGCGCGAGGAAGGGGTCTACGTCTCGTGGTTCGCCACGGCGGGCTCCTTCGAGCGGATCCGCAGCGGGGTGGACAACCTCGAGGTGGGCTGGACGCCTCCCGCGGGCCCGGCGACGGTCGACCTGTGGTTCGTGCTGCACGACGGGCGCGGCGGCACCGACTGGCGCGGCGCGCGGCTCGTCCTGGTCGAGGACTAGGCACCGCCGGCGCACGGGGTACCGGATGCGGCTGGTCTACGTGGTCGACCTGCACGGGGACGAGGAATCGTACGAAGCGTCTCTCCGGCTGGCGCTGGAGCGCGAGGCGACGGCGATCGTCAACGGCGGCGACCTCCTGCCGCACGCGATGAGGAACGCCTTCGCGGGCCAGCGCGAGTTCCTCGGCCGGCTGCGCGGGTACTACGCGCGGGTGCGCGAGGCGGGGTTGCGCTGCTTCGCGATGTTCGGCAACGACGACGCGCGCGCGCTGGTCGGGGGGCTCGACGAGCTGGACCGCGAGGGGCTGTGCCGGCGGCTCGACGGCCGCGGATGGCTCGAGCTGGGCGCCGGCTGGAGCGTGCTCGGGTTCCCCTGGGTCCCCGACCCGCCGTTCCGGCTGAAGGACTGGTGCCGGCACGACGACGCCGGGCGGCGGAGCCCGCCGCAGTTCGGCCCGCCGCTGGTCTCGACGCCGACCGGGCTGGAGGAGCGGCCGGCGGACTGGGTCGCCGGGCTGCCGACGCTCGAGGACGAGCTGGCGGCCTTGTCCGCGCCGCCCGACCCGGAGCGCGCGCTGTTCGTGATGCACGGCCCGCCGACCGGGATCGGGCTGGACGTGACGGGGGACGGCCGCAACGTCGGCTCGCGCGCCTCCCGCCGGTTCCTCGAGGCGTGTGGGTGGCCGCTGGCGCTGCACGGGCACATCCACGAGTCGCCGCACGTCTCGGGGAGCTGGTTCGGGCGGCTCGGGCGGACCACCTGCGTCAACCCCGGGGCGATGGAGCGACCGTCCTGGGTGCTGGTCGACCTCGAACGGCGGACGCTGGAGCATTGTCTGCGCGGGACCGGGACGTTCTGACCGGAGTACGAACGGCACCGGGCGTCGTTGACCCGCTCGGACCGCAGCGGGTACCCTGAGTGATCGCGAGGAGGCGCGGATGCCGAAGCGCTGCGTGTGGGGGATCGTCGGGTCGCTCGTGCTGGGCGGGTGCAGCCTGCTCTACCCGTTCGAGCTGCCCGAGGCGGACGGCGGCGACGTCCCGGACGCCGAGGACGTGGTCGAGGTTCCCGACGGGCCCGACGGCGACGACTCCGGCGCGGTCTGCGGCAACGGCGTGGTGGAGCCGGGCGAGCAGTGCGACACGGACGAGTCGCTCGGGCCGTGCACGACGAGCTGCGGGTCGGCCGGGACGGGCCGGTGCGTCGGTTGCCGGGAGGTGTGCGAGGCGCCGGTGGACGAGGAGTGCAACGGTCTCGACGACGACTGCGACGGGCTGACCGACGAGGACTTCGCGTGCGCGGCGGGGAGCACCGTGGCCTGCACGACCCCCTGCGGCCTGGAGGGGACGGGGGCGTGCACGGCGACCTGCGAGCCGCCGGGCCGGACGGCCTGCGCGGCGGCGGTGGACGTCTGCAACGGGTGCGACGACGACCGCGACGGGACCACCGACGAGGGGTGCGTGTGCGCGACCGAGTGGGCCGTGGAGCATCCGGTCGCATCGGGCGCCGACATCCAATTCGTCGTCTCGTTCGCCCCGGACGACACCGGTTTCGCCGTGGGGATGAACGGCACGATCGTGCGCTTCGTGGACTCCGGCTGGGTCCGGGTCCGCTCGCCCGTCACCTACAACCTGCGGGGGCTCCACGTGCTGTCGGCGTCCTTCGCCGTCGCCGTCGGCACCAACGGCGCCGTGCTGTGGTGGCGCGGCGGCGACTGGAGCTACGACGACACGACCGGGACGAGCCAGTCGCTGTACGGGGTCTGGGCCGCCGCGGAGGACGACGTCTGGGTCGCCGGGGCGAACGGCACGATGCTGCACTGGAACGGGCTGGGCTGGGCCGCCGTGCCCTCGGGCACCACCAGCCACCTCTGGCGCATCTGGGGGCGGGCGAACGACGACATCATGGCCGTCGGTCGCCTGGGGGCGGCGGTGCACTACGACGGGTCGGCCTGGACCCAGGTTGCGCCGGCCTCGATCGATTGGGAGATCTCATCGACGTGGAGTCCCGGCGGGGGCGTCTGGTACATCGGGGGCCACGAAGGCCGCCTCGTGCGCTGGGACGTCGGCGCCGGCACCTGGACGCCGGTCGCCACCGGGACGACCGGGTCGATCGAGGCGCTCTGGGGCACCGGGCCGGACGACATCTGGGCCGTCGGCGGCTGGGTCGAGCCGATCGTGCTGCACTACGACGGCACCGCCTGGGCGCCGGACGACTCGGTGCCGCGCATCGACCCGATGGGCTACTACTCGATCGCCTCGCGCGCCTCCGGCGATCTGGTGATCGCGGCTCGCTCCGGCGGCATGCTGCAGCGGTCCGGAGGCGTCTGGCGACCGATGGAAGGGGCGGCGACCTACACGCTGCGCTCGCTCTGGGGAAACTCGCCGCAGGAGGTCTACGCGCTGGGCACGGCGGTCGACGGGACGGGGGCGCCGTCGACGGCCGTGCTGCAGTACGACGGGACGGCCTGGCGGCTGCCGCACTGGCGCGCGCGTGTCGGCGCGCGCGACGGCTGGTCCGACGCCGGCGACCTGGTGCTGGTCAACGGCGACGACTCGCTGCACCGCTTCGACGGGACCGCCTGGGAGGCCTGGAACGTCATGTTCCTCGACGCCACGCTGCTGGCGCTGTGGGGCACCTCGGTCGACGACCTCTGGGCGGTCGGGGGGCCGCTCGGCTCGGGGCAGCCCGGCGTGTTCCACCGGAGCGGCGGGAGTTGGACGCCCTGGACGGTCGAACCGCCGGTGACGGGGGTCGAACTGCTGGACGTGACGGGCCTGGGGGCCGACCTGGTGCTGGCGGTGGGGACCGGCGGCACCGTCCTGCGCCGCAACGCCGCCGGGACCGCGCTGGAGGCGCTGGCGTCGGGTACCACCGAGACGCTGCGGTCGGTCTGGGCGCTGTCGGCGACCGAGGCGTTCGCGGTAGGCGACGGCGGGACGATCCTGCGCTGGGACGGAACGGCCTGGACGACGATGTCCTCGCCGGCCGATCCGTGGGCCGGCCGGCGGCTCGACGGCGTCTGGGCCGGCTCGCCGACCAGCGCGTTCGCCGTGGGGGAGGGGGGCCTGCTGCTGCGCTACGACGGCTCCGGCTGGACCGAGCAGCCGTTCGCCTCGATGAGCAATCTCGCGGCGGTCTGGGGCTCGTCGGCGAACAACGTGTTCGTCGCCTCGGCGGAGCTCGAGGGCGTGGTCCTGCACCGCTGCGGACCGGCTTGGTAGCCCGAGCAACCATAGACGTTCCCGACGGTTGCCTCGCCCCCGCCGGCCGCGTACACTTCTGTCTGTTCCTTGTGGACGTGCCGACACGGCTCGCCGTGGGCGCGGGAGGGTCGAATGGACACC
>JAFGHH010000548.1 GCA_016930215.1 Deltaproteobacteria bacterium | reverse complement strand
CCGCCGTCGGTGTACGTCGCGCCGATCACCGCCTCGAGCGCGTCGGCGAGCAGTCCTGGACGTTCGCGCCCGCCCTGGGCCTCCTCGCCTCGTCCGAGGCGCAGGTGCTCGCCGAGGCCGATCTCGGCGGCCACCTGGGCCAGGCCCGCCTCGGCCACGAGCGCCGCGCGCAGCCGCGTCAGGGTGCCCTCCCCCGCCTCGGCCATGCACGCCACCAGCGCCTCGGCCACGAGCATGTCGAGCACGGCGTCGCCGAGATATTCCAGCACCTCGTTGCTCTGCAGCGGCTCGTTCGCCTCGTTGACGAAGCTCGCGTGGGTCAACGCCCGCTCGAGCAGCCGCGCGTCGCGGAACTCGTAGCCCAGCTCCAGTTTCGACCGGTCCGTCATCCCGTTCGTCCCGGCGCGGCCGGACCGCGCCTACTTCCCCGCCTTCCCCGCCTTGACCCGGGCTCCCCGCGGCTCCTTCGACCGCCGCAGGCGCAGCCGCAGATGCCCGTGGCGCCACATGCGGTAGAACGCCCAGGCCGCCGCGGCCACCGACAGCCAACCGAGCCAGTCGCCGGCGAAGCCGTAGAGCGTCTCGCCGGACTGCCAGCGTACGGTGGCGCGGATCGTCTCGCGGGTGCGCTGCCCGCTGCGCGCCACGACGCGCCCGACGGGGTCGACGACCGCGGAGATGCCCGAGTTCGTCGCGCGGACCAGCCAGCGCCGGTGCTCGACCGCGCGGAACACCGACAGCGCCAGGTGGATCTCCGGCTCGGTCGTGTCGCCGAACCAGGAGTCGTTGGTGATGTTGACCAGCAGGTTCGGACGCGTGGCGCGGACCAGCTTGCGCGTGAACCCCGGCAGCACGTCCTCGTAGCAGATCAGCGCGCCGATGCGGTAGCCGCCGTACGGGAGCGCCTCGAGCCGCGTGCCCGGGGTGAAGTGCCCGGAGCGCGGCGACAGGTCGTAGAGCCACGGGAAGGTCTCGCCGAACGGAAGGTACTCGCCGAACGCCAGCAGGTAGGTCTTGTCGGTGCTCCCCACGACCAGGCCCCCGGCGTCGAGCAGCAGGGCGGAGTTGTACAGCCGGCTCCGGTCGCCGCTGCGGTCGATCCGCGGGGCGCCGAACAGCAGCGGCGTGCGGATGGCGCCGTCGACGTCCGGCCGCCGGGTCACGTGCTCCGACAGATCGGACCCCGGCTGCCACGGCACGGCGTAGAGGTACGACGACTCCGGCCAGACGATCAGGTCGACTCCGGCGGCCTGCAGCGCCAGCGAGTCGGTGACGTGCCGACGATGGCCCTCCTCGGGCTCCTCGTGCTTCTGGTACGTCCCCATGTCGACCTGCACGATGCCCACGCGCAGCGGCTCCGCCGCCTCCTGGTCGGCATCGACCTGGCCGATGCGCAGCGCGCCGTAGCCCAGCGTCGCCGCCAGCGCGCCCGCGGCGACGAGCAGCGGGACCTTCGGGAACTTCTCGCCGGCCAGACGCCACCGTCCGAGCAGGTACAGGGCGGTGGAGACGGAGACGACCACGGCGCTGAGCAGCAGCGGTCCGCCCAGGTCGGCGACCTGGAGCAGGACGGGGAGCTGCCAGAACGAGTTGGCGAGATACGACGGGAACAGCAGGGGATAGGCGAACTCGACGAACACCACGCCGACGATCAGCGACGGGAACGGGCGGCCGCCGGCCATCCACCAGCGCTTGAGGCCCCAGGCCAGCAGGGCGAACGAGAGGCCGCCCCACGAGCAGAGCACGACGTCGAACAGCAGGGCGAGCGGGAACGGGAACCCGCCGAACTGCTCGATCGTGCCCGGGATCCAGTAGTAGCCGCCGAGGTGCGTCGTCAGGCCCATCAGGCCGCCGGCCCAGAACGCCGCCTTGCCGCTCCCGGCCCGCCGCAGCAGCTCGGCGAACGGCACGTACGCCAGGAACGCGAGGTACCACTGGTTGAAGCCGGCGAAGCCGCAGAAGTACAGCGCGCCGGACAGCACCGCCAGGCCCGCCAGGACCGCCGCGGGACGGTAGTCGGCCAGCGCGCGACGCTTCATGCCCGTCTCATCCGCGACCCTGGGTCACTTGCGCGGCGGCAGCAGCCGGTGGACCTTCTGCAGCAGCTCGTCCACCTTGAACGGCTTGGTCAGGTAGTACCGCGCCCCGAGGTTGATCCCTTCGATCACCTCGCGCGGAGCGCTCTTCGCGGTGAGGAACATCACCGGGATCTTCGCGGTGTCGCGGTGGCCCTTGAGCGCCTTGACGAACGCCACTCCGTCCAGTCGCGGCATCATGATGTCCGCGATCACCAGCTCCGGCTTGAACCCCTGCTCGATCGCCAGCAATCCCTCCAGCCCGTCGTTCGCCGTCCGGACCTCGTACTCCTTCGACAGCACCGTGGTCACGATGCGCTGGATGTCGGGGTCGTCCTCGACCACCAGGATCCGCGGACCCGCCATCACTTGTCCTCCGTCACCGCGCCCGGTCCGAGGTCGAAGCCTCGCCGGCGCCCCCGCGCCTCGTCGCCGGGTCCCACGGGATCGCCTCCTCGACCAGGAAGTTCGGGATCCCGTCGGTCACCGCATAGAACAGGCCGCAGTTCCGGCAGCCGAACCCTTCCGGCTCGGCGAGCCGCTCCACCTCGCCCTTGCATTTCGGGCACGCCAGGATCGCCAGGAGTTCCTCGGGCCAGTTCAGTGCCATCCATCCGCTCCTGGCGGCCAGTATATCCCGCCCGCGTCCGCGGACAAGGCGCTTGTGCGGCCCGTGCGCGGCCCGCCGTTGCGACCACGACCGGCGCCCTGCGAAGCCTCGGAACCGGACCCCGCGAGCCGGTGCGGAACCCCTGGCCGAGCCGCCCGGAGCCGCCCGGGCCTGGACCCCGGGAGCCTTGCCGCCCGCCGCGCGGCACCGTAAGCTCCCGTCGTACGCGGAGGTCGAACATGCGCACCCGGAGCATCCTGGCGACGGCCGCCGCCCTCGTGGTCGGCTGGACCCTCAACACGCACTGCGGCGACGGCGGGATCGGCCTCACCGTCGACTGCAACCCACCCTGCCCGATCGGCTGGAGCTGCGTCGACGGCGAGTGCGTCGAGGACGGCGACGCGACCGACGCCCCGGACGCCGGCGACGACGCGCCGGACGCGGAGACCGTGCCGCACGACGTGCCGCCGGACGTCCCGCCGGACGTCGTGACCGACCTGTGGGACACCCCGCGCGACGTCGGACCCGAGGCGGTCGACGTCCGGCCCGACGCGGTCGACGTCGGACCCGAGGCGGTCGACGTCCGGCCCGACGCGGTCGACGGCGAGGCCACTACCGTGCGCAACACCGGCGCCCCATGCGACACCGATTCCGACTGCCTGGGACCCGACGCGACCTGCCTGGACCGACTCACCGTCTCCTGGATCGGCGAGCTGGTCTTCACCAACGGCTACTGCTCGTCTTCCTGCGGCGCGGGGGGCGACTGCGGACCCGACGGCTACTGCGTAGACGCGCGCCCGGTGGACGGACCGATCCAGTGCATGCTGAGCTGCAGCACCGACGCGGAGTGCCGGTCGGTGGACGGCTACTCCTGCACGAGCTTCATGATCTTCCCCGAAACGTTCTGCGCGCCGATCTAGTACGGCTGGCCAGAGGTCCGGGACCGCCCCCGCAACCGAACCGAGCCCTTCAGGGCGCGGCGGGCGCGGGCGATGCCGGCGCCGCCGCCTCGCGCACGGCCGACTCGAGCAGTGTCAAGGTCTCGGGATGCTGCACGAGCACGCCGCTCCGCACGCGCAGGAGCGCGGTCAGCGGCCGACGCGGGCCACCTGTTCTGGACCGCCGCCACCACCACCAGCGGCCTCGTGGCGCTGGACCTGGCCGCCGGGACGCCGACGGCGCGGTCGGCCGGGTCGTGAAGTAGAGCCCGGCGCGCCTGCCGCGGCTCGAGCGTCGACCTCCGGCGTGCCCGCGCCCGCCGATCGTGCTAGCGTTGGACTCGATGCGACTCGACGCGCTGCTGTGCGCGGCCCTCGCGACGATCGGGTGCGCGACGGCCGGGTCCGAGCCGGCCGACGCCGGAGACGGCGCCTTCGACCGCGGCCGCGAGGCGGAGGTCGCCTCCGATGCGGACGCGGGCTCGCCCGACGAGGCGGCTTCGTCCGACGACACGGGGGCGGACGACGACGACGGCGCTCCCGACGACGACGGCGACGACGACGGCGCTCCCGACGACGGCGACGCCGACGCTCGTCCGGACGACGCGGCGGGCGACGACGCCGACATCGATGCCGGCTCGCTGGACCCGGAGCTGTCGCTGCCGGATCCGGGCGGCGCGCCGTGCACGACGCCGGGGAGCATGGGCGAATGTCCGGGCATCGAGGTCTGCCGCTTCTACACGCCGGCCGAGGGGCGCTGCGAGTCGTGCAGCCCGTGCGGGAACCTGGGCGACCCGTGCGGCGGCAGCTCCGAGTGCGACATCCTGTTCATGTGCTACCGCGGGCGGTGCACGAACTTCTGCCAGCTCGGCACGTACATGTGCGGGCCGCTCGACGCGTGCATCGACATCGGGCACCCGACCTGGGGGGTCTGCCTGCCCTGAGGGCGCCGCCGTGTCCGGGGCGAGGCCCCGGGGGCCCGCCGTCAACCGCCGGCGGCACCGGCGCCCCGCGCCGGCGCCTCCTTCCAGGCGAACAGGCACAGCAGCAGCCCGGCGAACGCGCAGCCGATCCAGAGATAGAACGCACCGTCCCAGCCGAAGGCGTCGACGAACGACCCCGTCCCGATGCCCGAGGCCGTCGCACCGACGTAGGCCAGGACGCCCACCAGGCCGACGGAGGCCGAGGCGATGCGCGCCGAGCCGCCGGCATCCACGGCGGCGACCGCCCCGAGGATCGACTGCGGCACCTCGACCAGGAACCCCACCGACGCCATCAGCGCCAGGTCGAGCAACGGGTGGCCCGGGCCGATGCTCCAGAAGCCGAACAACGCCAGACCGAGCACCGCGAAGGCGATGACGTTCACCGCCCGGTAGCGGCCGCGGAACACCCGGTCGGCCACGAAGCCCGCCAGCAGCACCCCCGCCACGCCGAACAACGGCATGATCGCGCTCGAGAACCCCGCCGCGCTCTCCTTGTACCCCCGCGCCTCGTGCAGGAACTTCGGCACCCAGTCCAGCGAGCCGAAGCGCACCACGTAGGCGAACAGGTCGGCGAAGCCGATCACCCACACGTTGCGGTTGCGCAGCACGAGGCGCACGAACGTCGCCCGGTAGTCGGACTCGTCCTCCGCCGGCGAGCGCTTGCGGTCCGGGAACGCATCGATCGACGGCAGCCCGCACGAGGCCGGCGTGTCGCGCATCACGAACCACAGCACCAGCCCCAGCCCGATGCAGATCAGGCCCGGCAGGCGGAAGCACCAGCGCCACCCGCCCCAGCCGAGGATCCAGGCGGTGAGCGCCATCACCGCCGCCGTCCCCGCCTGGTGCGAACAGGTCCACATCGCCCAGCGCGTCGCCTTCCCCTGCGGCGGGAACCACAACGTCATCCCGCGCGCGATCGGCGGGAACCCCATCGATTGGAACCAGCCGTTGGCGCCCCAGGCGAAGGCCAGGGCCCACAGGGCGGTCAGCGAGCCGAACACCAGGTTGCAGAGGCCGGAGACGACCAGCGCGGTGGACAGGAAGGCGCGGACGTTCGCCCGGTCGGCCAGCACGCCGTTGACGAACTTGCCGAGCCCGTAGGTCACGTACAGCGTCGAGCCGATGATCCCGAGCTGGGTGTTGGAGTAGCCGAGGTCGCCGGCCATCACGGGGAGCGCGGCCGAGATGTTCTTCCGGCAGAAGTACAACACCGCGTAGCCGACGAAGAACCCGAAGAACATGCGCGCGCGCCAGCGGGTCCACTCCGCGCGCACCCGCTCCGGATCGCCCAGCGGCTCGGCGGCCGGCGCGGGACGGTAGAACCTGCGGACGACCTGCCGTGCGCCCATCACTCCCCGGCATCCCCCGGTGGAGCGGCAACCTAGCCCGACCGGCGGGGAGGCTGCAACGAAGGAGTCGGGAGGACCGGCCGGCCGGGACGTCCGACAGGCGTTGACTTCCCCGGAGGCTTCCCGTATCAACCCGGGAAGATCGGGGTCGGGGGAGATTCCGCACGTGACCCCCGTCCCGTCCCTCTGCCGCGGGAGGAAACCTGCATGGCGACGGCCTATTTCCCGATTCTGCTCGCGCTCGGCTTCGGCGTCTTCCTGGCCGTGGCGGTCTGGATGCTCGGGCACTTCACCGGCCCGAAGAACCCCACGCGCGAGAAGATGATCCCCTACGAATGCGGCTCGGAGACGACCGGCACCGGCGGCCTCCGGCTGTCGGCGAAGTTCTTCGTCACCGCGATCCTGCTGGTGGTGTTCGACGTCGAGCTGGCGTTCCTCTACCCGTGGGCCGCCGCCTTCGGGGAGCTCGGCTTGCGCGGCCTGGTCGCGATGCTGGTCTTCCTGGCGGTCCTCGGCGTGGCCCTCTTGTACGTGGTCCGGAAAGGAGTGTTGCGATGGGAGGAGTAGGCGATCGGCCGCCCGCGAGCGAGCCGCCGCGCGGTCCCGGGGGCGCCCCGCAGGCCGGCTGGCTCACCACGAAGCTCGACCCGCTGCTCGCCTGGTCCCGGCGCTGGTCGGTGTTCCAGTACCCGTACGTCACGGCCTGCTGCGCGATGGAGTTCATGTCGACGATGTGCTCGCACTTCGACATGTCGCGCTTCGGCGCGGAGATCCCGCGCTGGTCGCCGCGGCAGAGCGACGTGCTGTGGGTCGTCGGCACGATCGTCCACAAGCAGGCCCCGGCGCTCAAGCGCGTCTACGAGCAGATGTGCGAGCCGAAGTGGGTGGTGGCCTTCGGCACCTGCGCCTCCGTCGGCGGGTTCTACGACAACTACTCGGTACTGCAGGGGATCGACAAGATCATCCCCTGCGACGTCTACATCCCGGGCTGCCCCCCGCGCCCCGAGGCGGTGCTCGAGGGGCTGATGCTGCTGCAGGAGAAGATCGGCCGCGGCGAGCTGTCGCGCTGGCAGCAGGAGCATCCGGCCGCCGCCCGCCGGGCCGGCTGAGAGGCGCACGATGTCGCAACGCATCGTCGATCTGGTCCGCGCACGCTTCCCCCAGGCGGTCCTGGAGACCCACGCCTTCCGCGGCGACGACACGATCGTCGTCCGCCGCGAGGACTACCTCGAGGTCGTGCGGTTCCTCAAGGACTCCCCCGGCACCGCGATGGATTTCTTCGTCGACCTGACGTGCGTCGACTGGCCCGAGCGCAAGCCGCGGTTCGACGTCGTCCTGCACCTCAAGGCGTGGCGCTCCAGCGAGCGGCTGCGGGTCAAGGTCGGCATCCCGGAGGACGACTGCAGCTGCCCGACGCTCAGCGGGCTGTGGCCCGCGGCGAACTGGTTCGAGCGGGAGGCGTTCGACATGTACGGGGTGAAGTTCGTCGGCCACCCCGACCTGCGCCGGATCCTGCTGTACGACGAGTTCCAGGGATACCCGTTGCGCAAGGACTACCCGAAGGACCGGCGACAGCCGCTGGTGCCGATGTGCGACGACGCCCCGCCCCAGCCGCCGCCGTTCCCCGAACGGCCGCACTAGGGGGAGGGAACCGCAATGGAAGAGTACCGCGAAGAGGAGTTGGTGCTGCCGGCGGACCCGATGGTCCTGAACATGGGTCCGAGCCATCCGGCGATGCACGGCACGGTGCGTTGCGTGCTGCGGCTGGACGGCGAGCAGGTCGTGGAGTGCGACGTCCAGATCGGCTACCTGCACCGCGGCTTCGAGAAGGAGTGCGAGGCGGGGACCTGGACCCAGGCCTTCCCCTACACCGACCGCCTGAACTACGCCTCCCCGCTGCTCAACAACGTCGGCTACGCGCTGGCCGTCGAGAAGCTGCTCGGGATCACCACCCCGCCCCGCTGCCAGTACCTGCGCGTGATCCTCGGCGAGACCGCCCGGATCTGCGACCACTGCGTCTGCAACGCCGCGATGGCCATGGAGATCGGCGCGATGACCGTGTTCCTGTACCTGGTCAAGGCCCGCGAGTGGCTGTTCGAGCTGCTCGAGGAGATGACCGGCGCACGGGTCACCCACTCGTTCTGCCGCATCGGCGGCCTGCGCCACGACCTCCCCGAAGGGTTCGGCGACCGCCTGCGCGCCGCACTGGTCAAGACGCGCGAGGCGGTCGAGGACTCCGAGAAGCTGCTGCTGCGCAACCGGATCTTCATGGACCGCACGATGGACGTCGGAACCATCTCCCCGGAGCGCGCGCTGGCGTACGGCTGGACCGGCCCCTGCCTGCGCTCCACCGGCGTGGCCTACGACGTCCGCAAGACCCACCCCTACCTGGTCTACGACCAGCTCGAGTTCGACGTCCCCGTGGGCAGCCGGGGCGACAACTACGACCGCTTCATGGTCCGGCTCGAGGAAATCCGGCAGAGCATGCGGATCATCGACCAGGCGCTGCGCCAGCTCCCCGACGGCCCGATCGCCGTCCCCGACGACCTCGGCGTCGTCCTGCCGGACAGGTTCGCGACGTACACCACCATCGAGCGCACGATCCAGCACTTCAAGATCGTGACGGAGGGGATCCGGGTCCCGCCG
Organism: Deltaproteobacteria bacterium; assembly: GCA_016930215.1. Classification (GTDB taxonomy): domain Bacteria; phylum Myxococcota_A; class Polyangia; order DRWM01; family JAAZOP01; genus JAAZOP01. The sequence continues at coordinate 9,230 of JAFGHH010000548.1, read as the reverse complement.
GGCGAGGTCTACGCCTACACCGAGGCGGCGAACGGCGAGCTGGGGTTCTACATCGTCTCGACCGGCGGCGGACGGCCCCACAAGTGCCGCGTCCGGCCGCCGTGCTTCGCCAACCTGCAGGCCCTGCCGGAGCTGGTTCGCGGGCGCCTGCTGCCGGACATCATCCCGACCTTCGGCTCGATCAACATGATCGGCGGCGAGTGCGACCGCTAGGAGCGCGCAGATGCCCAAGCTCACCATCGACGGACGGGAGATCGAGGTCGCCGCGGGCACGACGGTGATCGCCGCCGCCCGCGACCTCGGCATCGAGATCCCCCACTTCTGCTGGCACCCGGAGCTCTCCGTGGCCGCCAACTGCCGGATGTGCCTGGTCGAGATCGAGAAGCAGCCCAAGCTCCAGCCGTCGTGCCAACTTCCCGCCGCCGACGGGATGGTGGTCCACACCGACACCCCGCGGGTCCGCGAGGCGCGCCGCGCGATGATGGAGTACCTGCTGCTCAACCACCCGGTCGACTGCCCGATCTGCGACCAGGCCGGCGAGTGCAAGCTGCAGGACTACTACCAGCTCTACGACCTCAAGGCCTCCCGGCTGTGGTCCGAGGAGGGCAAGGTCCGCAAGCGCAAGCGCACCGTGTTCGGCCCGCACGTGGTCTACGACGCGGAGCGCTGCGTGATGTGCACGCGGTGCGTCCGCTTCTGCGCCGAGATCGCGAAGGACCCGGTGCTGATCGAGGTCCACCGCGGCGACCACTCGGAGATCGCCGTCGCCCCCGGCCGGACCCTCGACCACGCCTATTCGCTGATGACGGCCCACGTCTGCCCGGTCGGCGCGCTCACCTCCCGCGACTTCCGCTTCCAGTGCCGGGTCTGGTTCCTCTCCTCCACGCCGACGATCTGCCCCGGTTGCGCCACCGGCTGCAACGCACTGCTCGACCACCGCCGCGGCGAGGCGTTCCGCCTCCGGCCGCGCGACAACCCGGCGCTCAACCGGGGCTGGCTCTGCGACGACGGCGTGCTCGCCTTCCGGCTCCACAACGACCATCGGCTGACGACCCCGGAGCTCGGCCGCGGCGAGGAGGCCCGGCCCGCCTCCTGGGACGAGGCGCTGGCGGAGGCCGCCGCGCTCCTCGGCAAGCTGCCGAAGGCCCAGCGGGCCGCGGTGCTCTCGGCCGAGCACTCCTGCGAGGAGAACTGGGCGCTCTGCGTGTTCGCCCGCGAGGCGCTGGGCGTCGAGCGGTTCTTCGTGGCCGGCCGCGCGGCCGGCGAGGCCGACGAGCTCCTGCGCCACGCCGACAAGAACCCCAACCGCGCCGGCGTCAGGCTGATGCTCGGCGCCGAGCCCGAACCGCTCGAGAAGCTCGTCGAGGAGGCGACGGCCGGCTCGCTCCGCGGCGTCGTGGCGCTCGGCGCCGCCGCCGCCACGACCGGCCCGGCGGCCGCCACCGGCCTGCTCCGCCTGGAAGCGCTCGTCTCCCTCGCCCCGCGGCGCGGTCCGCTGCCCGAGGCGGCGCACGTCCGGCTGCCCTGTCCGTCCTTCGCCGAAGCGGCCGGGACGTACGTCAACGCGCGCGGGCAGCCGCAGGAGTTCCCGCGCGCGATGCCGCCCCGCGGCGAGGCGCTCGAGGTGCCCGAGCTGCTGGCGCGGCTGGCCCGCCGCCTGGACCTCACGCTGCCGTTCCGCAGCACCGCCGACGTCCGGGCCGCCGTGATGCCGCGCCTGCCGCAGCCGGCGGCGGGAGGAGGTGCTCCGTGACCACCTTCTTCGTCACCATGACGGCGATCAAGATCGTCGCCTTCGTGCTGTTCCTCCTCGGCGGCGGCGCGTTGATGGTGTGGGTCGAGCGGCGGATGTCGGCGATGATGCAGGACCGGATCGGGCCGCAACGCGCGAACCTCGGCCCGTTCCGCCTGTGGGGCCTGATCCACATCGTCGCCGACGGCCTGAAGATGATGGTCAAGGAGGACTTCGTCCCGCGGCGCGCCGACCGGCTGTTGCACGCGCTGGCACCGATCCTCGCCTTCTTCCCGGTGGTCGTCACCTTCGCCGTCGTCCCCTTCGGCCCCACGCTCGACTTCGCCCACCTCGGCGCCGTCAACCACAACGGCCCGCTGTTCTCCGGCCCCTGGGCCACGACGCTCCAGGTGGCCGCCGTGGACGTCGGCCTGCTGTTCGTACTGGCGATCGCCGGCACCGGCGTGGTGGGCGCCGTGCTGGCCGGGGCCGCCTCCGACAACCGCTTCTCGCTGCTCGGGTCGCTGCGCGCCGCGAGCCAGATGATCTCCTACGAGGTGACCCTCGGCGCCTCGCTCGTCGGCTGCATCCTGGTCTTCGGCACGCTGCGCATCGAGGAGATGGTGCTGTGGCAGCACCAGCACCTGTGGGGCCTGCTGGTCCAGCCGCTGGCCTTCCTGCTGTTCCTGGTGGCCGGCATCGCCGAGAGCAAGCGCGTGCCGTTCGACCTCCCGGAGGGCGAGTCCGAGATCGTGGCCGGGTATTTCCTCGAGTACTCCGGGATGAAGTTCGCGATGTTCTTCCTCGGCGAGCTGATGGAGATCGTCGTGCTCGCCATCCTGCTCACCGTGTTCTTCCTCGGCGGCTGGGACGTCCCGTTCCTGTTCGCCGACGGCCTGCACGTCGACCTCCCGCTGCTCGACGCCTGGGTCTGGCACTGGCCGCACTGGGTCGTCGTGCTCGTGCAGCTCCTGGGGTTCACGGTCAAGGTGGCCGGGATGGTGTTCCTGCAGATGGCCCTGCGCTGGACCCTGCCGCGCTTCCGCTACGACCAGCTGATGGACCTCGGCTGGAAGGTGCTGCTCCCGCTGTCGCTGGGCAACATCGCCGTCACCGCCGTCGTGCTGACGGCGCTGCGCTAGGAGGTCGAGGATGCCGTACGTCGTCCGCCGACCCGACCGCAACCTCTGGGAGCAGTCCTACGTGCCGGAGACCGTGCGCGGGCTGGCCGTCACGCTGCGCCACTTCTTCCGCAACGTGCTCGGCCGCCGCGACACCGTCACGCTGCTCTACCCCGAGCAGCGCCGGCCCTACCCGCCGCGCTTCCGCGGCGTGCACCGCCTGACCCAGCGCGACGACGGCGCGCCGCGCTGCACCGCCTGCATGTGCTGCCAGACCGCCTGCCCCGCCGAGTGCATCCACATCGTGGCCGGCGAGTACCCCGCGGACCACCCGCTGGCCCACGTCGAGAAGTACCCGGCCGAGTTCTGGATCGACGAGCTGCGCTGCGTGTCCTGCGGCCTGTGCGTCGAGGCCTGCCCGTGCGACGCGATCCGGATGGATACCGGCCTCCACCCGCGCCCCGTGGAGGCGCGGCCGCACCTGATGTACGAGCGGAACCTGCTGCTGTCGATCAGCGACACCGCGGGCAGCGTCTTCACCGCCAACCCGCGCAAGAAGTAGGTCGAGTCCGGAGGTCGAGAAGCGGCCGTCAGGGCGGCGTGACCGTGATCGTCAGCACGTACGTCCCCGTGGTGGTGGTGGCGGAGGCGGCGTCGACCACCAGCCAGTACGTGTCGGCGTCCTCCGTCGTGCTGATCCGCGACCAGGTCACCCCCGTGGAGCTGTCGTCGTTGCACGCCTCTTCGTCCATGCCGGGAACGGTGCAGTTGCCGCTGCGCAGGTAGAGCACCGTATCGAAGTCGCTCCCTTCGAGCGAGGCGGTGATCGTCGCCCGCGCGGTGAGGTCGAACTCGAACACCGCGTCCCGGCCGCCGTTGCCGCCGCAACTGCCCCGGTGGTCGCTCCCCAGGGCATCGATCGAGCCCCGCCACGTGCCGTTGGGGTCGTCCGGCAGCGCGAACGGCGAGGCGCAACTGTCGTTGCCGGTCACGTAGCACGCCGGCAGCGACGCGCAGTCCGTGTCGTCGCAGTCGGTGTCCCCGTCCCCGTCGTCATCGATGTCGTTCCCGCAGTCCGTCTCCACCGGCGGCAGGCAGGCGGCGGTGCCGACGCAGTCCGAGTCGTCGCAGTCCGTCGCCCCGTCCAGGTCGTCGTCCACGTCGTTCCCGCAGTCGGTCTCCGGCAGGCACCGCACGTCCGACGCGCAGTCCGAGTCGTCGCAGTCCGTCGCCCCGTCCAGGTCGTCGTCCACGTCGTTCCCGCAGTCGCTCTCCGGGATGCACCGCGCGTCCGACGCGCAGTCCGTGTCGTCGCAGTCCGTCGCCCCGTCCAGGTCGTCGTCCACGTCGTTCCCGCAGTCGCTCTCCGGCAGGCACGCCGCCGCCGACGCGCAGTCCGTGTCGTCGCAGTCGGTGTCCCCGTCCCCGTCGTCGTCGATGTCGTTCCCGCAGTCCGTCTCCGGCGTCCCGCCGCAGGCCGGGTCGTCGTTGCAGTTGTCGTCGTCACAGTCCGTCAGCCCGTCCCCGTCGTCATCGATGTCGTCGTCGCAGTTCGTCTCTTCCGTCGGCAGGCAGGCGGCGGTGCCGGCGCAGTCGTCGTCGTCGCAGTCCGTCAGCCCGTCCCCGTCGTCGTCCACGTCGTTCCCGCAGTCCGTCTCCGGCGTCCCGCCGCAGGCCGGGTCGTCGTCGCAGTCCGCGTCGTCGCAGTCCGTCAGCCCGTCCCCGTCGTCGTCCACGTCGTTGGTGCAGCTTGTCTCCGTGGTCGTCCCGCAGGGCGAGCGACCGTCGCAGTCGTCGTCGTCGCAGTCCGTCAGCCCGTCCCCGTCGTCATCGATGCCGTTCCGGCACGAGGTCTCGCGTGGGACGCACTCCGGGGTGCCGGCGCAGTCGCTGTCGTCGCAATCGATCTGCCCGTCCCCGTCGTCGTCCCGCAGGTCGTCGCAATCGACCTCGACGCCCACCAACGTGCAGCGCGGGTGGTCGGCGCAGTCGCTGTCGTCGCAATCGATCTGCCCGTCCCCGTCGTCGTCCGTGTCGTTCGTGCAGTCCTCGGTCGGGGCCGCGGTCTCGTTGCCGCAGCCCACGGCTCCCAGCAGTCCGGCCGCCGCGGCCAGCGTCCACAGGATGGCAGTGCGCTTCATCTCCAAGTCCCTCCCGGCCCGGCGCGGACGGCCCGTCGCCGTCGCACGTCCCGGACGCCCGTGCAGCATAGCAGCGCGGCGACGCGCCGTCCACGCACGACGGCTCGGGAACGGTGGACGATGCCCGTCCTTTCGTGGCAGCATTCGCTTCATGCAGTGGTCGGGGTCGGCTCTCTCCGGATGCCGTCCGGTGCGGCCGGCGACGACCTTGCTGCTGGCCTGGCTGCCCGGCGCGCTCGCGACGGCGCAGATCGCCGAGCCGGGACAACCGATCCCGCCGCCGGAAGAGCCGCCGGCTCCGCCGTCGCCGGAGGAACCGCCGCCCGTCGCCCCCGAGGCGGCCGCGGTGGCGGTGGTCGTGCCGCGCAACGTGGGCACCGTGTCCTTCGGCAACGAACGCCTCGGAATCCCGGTCGTCACGGTCGCGACCGGCGTGACGGTGACGAGCGACGGCGCAGTCGCCACGGCGCGCGCGGCCGTCGCCGGCGCCCCTTTCGTGCTCCTCTCGGTGCCCGGCTCGCCGGAGCTGCTGCCGGCGGGTGTGTCGCTGCCCCCGGACAGCGACGTCGCCTTCCTGCTCCCCGCGCCGCGGGCCGCTGCCGCGGCCGCGCCGTCCGCTGCGGACGTACCGGTCGCGGCGGGCCAGCGCCTCACGGTGTTCGCCGTGACCCCCGGCCCGCAGGGCGCCCAGGGACGGTCGATCGAGGCGACGGTGCGGCAGCCGTTAGTGTACGGCCTGCACGAGGTTGCGATCCCCGCGGCGCCCGGCGTGCTCGGGGCGCCGGTGCTGGACGAGGCGGGTCGCTGGGTCGGCGTCGTGATCATGCGGCACCGCGACGACCCCGAGCTCGCGTACGTGCTGCCGACGGCCGGGCTGGCCGCGGCGCAGCAGCTGGTGGAGACCGCGGCCGGCTTCACGGCCCTGCGCGCCGCCGCGCCCATCGGCGACCTCGCGACCGCCGTCGCCGGCGCGCTCGACCCCCGCTGGCTGCGGCCCGAGGGCCCGCCGGTGCCGCTGCCGGCCGCCCCCTCCACGGCGTGCGCGGCGGCGGCCCCGCCCGACGCCGGCACGCGCGCGGGCCGGCTGCGCAGGAACTACGGCGACGACGCCAGCGGCCTGGCCGCCCTGCTCGCCGCAATGCTCGACTGGAACACCGTGATCTGCGACCTCCAACGCCTCGGCATGCCCCTCAACCTCCTCGTCCGGGAGGAGGTCCTCGCGGCCTGGCGGGAGGAAGGCAACCCGGCGCTCGACCGGCTGAAGTGGGCGGTCGACGACTGCCGCCGCAGCGCGGCCTTCGCCCCCGACCTCGCCACCTCGTCCGAGTTCTCCCAGACCGTGCTGGGCCTCGGCGAGGTGCTCCGCGTCGCGGTGGCCGAGCCGGGGACGCTGCCGGCGGTGCCGCCGCCGGTGCCGCTCCCGGAAGGACCGGAGGGGCCGGCGGGGCTGCCCGAGACGCCGCCGACTCCGGAGGCTCCCGCCGAGCGGACGTACCCCGACCCGGACCCGAGCCGCGTGATCTGGACCTCCACGGCGCTGCTCCGCCGCGAGCACACCTGGAACATCCGCAGCACGGACATCGGGATGTGGAATTTCGACTATACCCTCAACCCGCACGTCGAGCTGGGCGCGGCGGTCACGGTCCCGATCATGAACGTCGGCGTGACGCCCACCGCGCGCTTCGCCACCGAGGTCGCCGACGGCGTGTCGCTCGGCCTCAGCACCCAGCTCGGCTGCTGGTTCCTCTACCCCGACGTCGAGTTCGTGGTGCTGGTCTGGGGCGCCACGCCGTCGCTCACCATCGGCTCCCACGACGCCTTCCTCAATCTCGCGCTCGGCGTGTGGGGCATCACGGTGTTCGACCAGCACGTCGCGGAGTACGACGACATGTACGGCGACGACGACTTCACGGCGGTGCTGTTCCTGCCGAGCATCGGCGGCAGCTACCGCGTCTCGCGGATGGTGAAGCTCAACGCCGAGCTGCTGGCCCCCGGCCTGGTCGACCAGGACGGGGAGAGCGTGTTCGACTACGGCGAGGTCTGGACGCTGATCTACGGCGTGCGCATCATGGGCGAATCGATCTACGGCGACGTCTCGTTCGTGGTGCCGATGTTCGAGCAGGCGTGGTACGTGCTGCGGTACGTGCCGTTCGGCTTCCCCTTCCTGCATTTCGGAGTGCAATGGTGAGGCGCGCGGATCCCGGCGGGCTCGGCGGGACGCTGCTCGCGGCGGCCGGCGTGCTGCTGGCCGCCGCGCCGGCGGCCGGGCGGATCGAGCGCGCCCGGACCGTGGTGTTCGAACCGCACCTCGGGGCGGCCCTCCCGGCGGTCGGGTTCGTCGCCGGCACGGTCAACGAGGACTACGGCGCGGACACCTTCGTCTTCTCCGAGGCGCTGCAACCGGCCTTCCTGGGCGGCCTGCACCTGGCCTGGCTGTTCCCGGTCGGCGGCGAGGACGGTCGCTGCCTGCTCGGGCCCGAGGCCGGGATCGACTACGTCGTCTGGAACCCCGACGTCCCCGGGACACCGGCGCCCTACGACCACGACGTGGACAACCTCGACGCCGGACGAATGCGGATCCTGGCCGGCGCCCGCCTGGCCGGAGTGTGGGACTGGGGCTGGATCCTCGGACGCCTGGGACTCGGCCCGGAAACCGCCAACGGCTGGTGGGAGAACTACGGGGAGATCCACGGCGACACCGGCGCCTTCCTGCAGGTCGGCTTCGGCCTCGGCGTCGCCCTCGGCGACTGGTTCGTGATCTCGCTCCTCGTGGACGCCGTGCTGACGTTCCACGACCAGGACGAGGGGACCCACCCGGACGAGTGGAGGGAGTTCTACTTCGGCTACCGCAGCCTGGAGTTCAATCTCGGCATCGGCTTCGGCTTCCTGCTGTGAGCGCAAAACGACCGGCCCCCGGGGACCGACGGTCGCGCGGGACGTTCATTCCGCCGCCGGCGGAGCCTCGACCGGGGCGCTCGGCCGGCGGAGCAGCATGGCCAGCCCGCCGCCGCCGAGCAACACCATGATCCCGGCCTGGATCGCGGTCTTGACCGGCAACACCCCCTTGACCGACCAGACCCACGCCAGGAGCGCCGGGGCGCCGGCCAGCAGCACGACATAGATCCCCATCACGACCCGCCGGGCGCGCCGCCGCGTCTCCGGGCTGTCCTTGCCGAACAGCCGGTCGTAGACCAGCAGGCCGAGCATCGTGGCCATGCCCAGCACGGCGAACACCAGCCAGAACCAGCGCAGCGTCGGTCCCGCGTTCGGGTCGCCCTTGAGCGGCGTGAGCAGCGCGCTGTACGCCTCGCCGCCCACGTTGGCGCCGACCAGCGAGCCGACCACGCCGTACAGGAACGCGTAGCCCATGTAGTTCGCCTTCCGGTCCGCGGGCGCGATCAGCCCGATGTAGCCCAGGTACTTGGGGTGGCAGGTCATCTCGCCGACCGAGAACACGGCGATGCCGACCACGAAGACCCACGCCTCGCGCGACAGCGCCAGGCACAGGAAGCCCAGCGAGCCGATCAGGATCCCGGCCACCATCGTCGGCAGCGGCCGGACGTTCTTGACCACGCGGCTGACCACGATCTGCAGCAGCACGATCGTCCCCGCGTTGATCATCGTCACGTGCTCGGCATCGAACGAGAGCTCGAGGCCGAGACCCGCGAAGAATGCGTTGATCGGCGTCGGGTCGACGAAGTCCCGCAGGTACCACAGCACCGTGCCGAAGTTCTGGAAGTACAGGATCCAGAAGCAGGAGTAGACGAAGATCAGCAGCATGAACCGCGCGTCGGACAGCGCCTCCAGGGCCCCGCCCAGCACCTGCCGCAGCGTCTTGGTGCTCTGCGGCCGCGGCGGGTCGCGGTACAGGAAGATCGTCGGCAGCAGCATCGCCGCGCAGTACAGCGACGACGCCGTGAACACCGCGCTCCAGTCGAACCGCCCCTTGAGCTGCCCGGCCACGAACGGCGCGATCAGCGCCCCGAGGTTGATCGTCCAGTAGAACACCCCGAAGCCGAGCCCCGAGTTCCGCTCGTTGGTCGTCCGCGCGATCGTCCCCGAGATGATCGGCTTGAACAGCCCTGAGCCGGTGGCCATCACGAGCAGCATGGCGAACACCGCGCCGTAGCCGTCCACCTGCCCCGAGGCGAAGTAGCCCGTCGCCAGGAACGAGAAGGCGACCAGCAGCATCCGCCGGTAGCCGTAGCGGTCGGCGAGCGCGCCGCCCAGGATGGG
>JAFGHH010000088.1 GCA_016930215.1 Deltaproteobacteria bacterium | reverse complement strand
CCACGTCCACGTCGGGGGGAGTGGGAGATCCGCTGGCGGCCAAGGTGGCGGCCTGGACCGGGAAGCCGATCGAGCTGCCGGCACCGCAGGGCACGTTCCGGCCCGAGGGCGACCGGGCGTTCTACTTCGCGACGACCCCGGCGCGGCTCGGCGTCGGCCGCGCGGGAACGCGACTGCGCACCGAGACGCTGCTGGCGTTCCTCGCGGACCACGCCGCGGCGCGCGACGCGGTCCGGTCGTCGGTGGCGCCGGAGCTGCTGGCGCAGCTCGGCCTGATCCCGCTGCGCAGCGCGGCCGCCGACCGCAGGGAGTACCTGCTGCGCCCCGACCTGGGCCGCACGCTCGCCACGGAGGCGGCCGAGCGTGTGAAGCAGCGGGGACGCCGCGGGACCCGCGTCCAGCTCGTGGCCTGCGACGGGCTCTCGGCCGCGGCGCTCGGGGCCAACCTGCCGACCCTCCTCCCGGCGCTCGTCGCCGATCTCCAACGCGGCGGCGTCGAGCCGGCGCCGGCGTTCTTCGTGGAGAACGGCCGGATGGCGGCGGGGGACGAGGTGGGCCGGCTGCTCGACGCCGAGGTGCTCTGCACGATCGTCGGCGAGCGGCCCGGGCTCAAGACCGCCGAGTCGCTCGGGGCCTACGTCACCTACCTCAAGGTCCCGGAGCTCCACGAGGCGCGGCGCAGCATGATCTCCAACATCCATGCCGGCGGGCTGCCGCCGGCCGAGGGCGCACGGCAGCTCGGCGCGCTGTGCCTGCGGGCGCTGGCCGAGCGGCGCACCGGCGTGGAGACCGGCGCATGATCCTCGACCCGCTCCGGCCCGAAGTGCCCGCGGCGCGCGTGATCCCCAACGTCGCGCCCGACCTGGCGCGGCGGCTCGAGCTGCCCGACGGGCGCACGTCGCTGGGCCTGCTCACCTGCACCTCGGACGACTGCCTGTTCGCCGCGCTCGACGAGGGGACCAAGTGCGCCGACGTCGAGGTGGTGTACGCCCGGAGCTTCTACGCCGGCGCGGCGCATTCCTCGGGACCGTTCTCCGGCGAGGCGATCGGCCTCTTGGCCGGGCCGACCCCGGAGGAGGCGACCAGCGGCCTGCAGGCCACGATCCGTTACCTCCGCGAGCGAGCCTGCTTCTTCGCCGCGAACGACGAGGGGACGCTGGCGTTCTTCCCGCACGTCGTCCCGAGCGTCGGACGCTACCTGGCGAAGCGGGCCGGCGTACCCGTCGGTGCCGCCCTCGCCTACCTGATCGCCCCCCCGATCGAGGCGCTGCTGGGCCTCGACGCCGCCCTCAAGGAGGCCCAGGTCGAGCTCAGGGTGTTCTACGGACCGCCGTCCGAGACCAACTACGGCGGCGGGCTGCTCACCGGCGAGCAGACGGCGTGCGAAGCGGCGGCACAGGCGTTCCAGGGCGCGGTGCTCGAGCTGGCGCGGCGGCCGCGGCAGATCGCCGTCGATGACGCCCGCGTCGCCGGGCTGGCGGGAACGCTCGCCGCCCGCGCCGCGGGCGCACGGTCCGCCGGCGGACGAGCGGAGCCGGACGCGCCGGACGGCAAGCGCTTCCGAATGTACGGCACCGGCGAGACGCTGGACGCCAAACCCGCCCTGCTCACCCACCTGTTCGACGACCGCTCGCTGGTCCGCAAGGACCATCCGATCATCCGCCTGCGCGGCAAGCTCGACCTGCTCCAGGCCCACCTGCTCGACGCGCAGCTCGCCGCACGCTCCGAGGAGCTGGCCGACATCGATGCCGCCCTCGGCGAGGCGCTCGACTGGCTGCGCCGACTGCTGGCGGCCGAGGTGCTGGCAAAGCCGTGCCCGGAGCTGGCGCTGGCCGGCTTCGACGCCGACGAGCTCCACCGCATCTCGCACCGCACGCAGGACTACCTCGGCGTCGGCTTCCTCCTGCCCGACGCCTCGATGGGACCGACCGCCGTCAAGCTCAACCTGCTGCGCGCGTACGTGCGCGAGGCGGAGCTGACCGCGGTCGACGTGTTCGCAGCCGAAACCCACGTCGCGCCGGAGAACCGCGAACGGATGCTCGCCGGCCTCAACCGGTTGTCCAACGCGGTCTACGTCCTGACCTGCAAGGTGGTCGCCGCACGGCGGACGGGCTAGAATCCTTGGATGGACGTTCGTTGCCGGGCCGTCCGCCGCGGCCGGAGGACTGCGATGCGAGTCGGAACGATCGGAGGCGACGTCGCGGAAGCTCGCGGCACCTCGGCGACCCTCGGCCGATCGGTCTCGGTGCTCGCGCTCACGGCCGTGCTCGCGCTCGCGGCTTGCGGCCACGACTGGTCCCCCGCCGGCGACGCCGGCGACACCCGCGCCGACCTGCCCGACGCACCGGCCGACCAGGACGGCACGACCGAGGATGGGACGTCGCCCGACGAGGGCACCTCCCCGGACGACGCCACGCTGCTCGACGCCGACGACGCCGGGACCGAGGACGCACCGCCCGTCGACTGCGTCGAAAACGACGACTGCGACGACGACAACCCCTGCACCCTGGACCTCTGCGACCCGACGACCCACACCTGCGCCGGCGAGAAGCTCGACGACAACACCCCGTGCGGCACCGACGGCATCTGCTGCGACGGGAACTGCGTCTCCGCGAGGGACACGGCGCACTGCGGGTCCTGCGCCAACGTCTGCCCCGGCGGACCGCATGCCGCACCCGTCTGTGCCGAGGGCGGCTGCTCGCTGTCGTGCGAGCCCGGTTGGCTCGACTGCCTCCCCTCCGAGCCGGGCTGCGAGACCGACCCGTCCGGGGACGAGCGGTTCTGCGGCGCCTGCGACCGGAGCTGCAACGACGGCCAGACCTGCCTCGACGGCTCGTGCGTCCCGAGCTGGACCCCGACCTCGACCGACAATCCCCCGTCGCCCCGCCGACAGGTCGTCGGTTTCTGGACCGGCTCCCGGATGATCGTCTGGGGCGGACACGCCGGCGGTGCCTGCTTCCGTGACGGCGGGCGCTACGACCCCGCCGCCGACGCCTGGCAGACGCTCACGCTGCCACCCCCACCGGTGACGGGCTGCTACCGGACCGCCGCGGTCTGGGCCGACACCGAGATGATCGTCTGGAGCGGCCTGACCGCGGTCGGCGATACCACACCCGAGGAGGGTGGCGGACGCTACGACCCGACGACGAACTCCTGGTCCCTCCTGTCGGAGACCGGACCGGACCCCACGCCGCGGATCTCGCCCGCCGCCGTCTGGACCGGCTCACAGATGATCGTCTGGTCCGGCGTCGAGCGCCGCTGGGACACCGCGCTGTCCTCCGGGGCGCGCTACGACCCCTCGACCGACGCCTGGATCTCGATGTCGAGCACCGGCGCCCCCCCCGGAAGCTGGGGCGCATCGGCGGTCTGGACCGGCTCCCGGATGGTCGTCTGGGGCGGCTGGGGCACCGGCACCGGAAGCGCGCTGCGAAGCGGCGGGAGCTACGACCCGGCCACCGACCTCTGGTACTCGATGAGTACCACCGACGCGCCGTCGGCCCGCGGGGAGGCCCGCGCGGTCTGGACCGGCCGCGAGATGCTGGTCTGGGGCGGCGCCGCCGTCGGCACGCTCGGCTCCAACCCCAGCTCCCCGCTCGGGGACGGCGCGGCCTACGACCCCGCCGCCGACTCCTGGCGCCCGCTGGGGAGCGGCGGCGCCCCGGCCGCCCGCTTCCAGAACGCCGCCGTCTGGACCGGCTCGCAGATGATCGTCTGGGGCGGCACGTCCGCCGGCTCGACCCCCGCCTTCGCGGACGGCGCCCTGTACGACCCCGACCTCGATGCCTGGACCCCCGTCACCAACAACGGCGCCCCGAGCCCCCGTCGCGCGGCCGCGTACGTCTGGACCGGCGAGCGGTTCGTCGTCTGGGGCGGCGGGTCGTACGACCCGCCGCTCGGCGCAACCGAGAACACCGACACCGGCGGCCGCTACCGGCCCCGCTGACCCCGACGCCGTCCGGGAATCCTCCCCGCGGCTTGCGGCGTTCCCGCGGCCCGGCCGCCTCGTGCGGTACCGCCCCGGCAGGTGCCGGCCTTGGACCACCCCGAGCGGTCGGCGCGGACCCGTTGCCCCGGGCTCGCGCCGAGGCTATACATCCGGCTTCGAAGGGGGAAGGAGGACACCATGAAGCTGCGAATCGGCATCGGGACGCTGGTGGCGGCCGTCGCGCTGGCGGGCGGATTCGCCTGCAAGAAGCAGGGCGAGGAGGCCGCGAGCGGCGGAGGAGGGGGCCAGGGCGCGGCGACGGAGCCCGCGGCCGCCGGACCGGCGCTCGCCGAGAAGGAGCTGGCCTTCGGCAAGGTGAAGTTCAAGGTCTCGGTCCCCGCCGACTGGGAGGAGAAAATCGAGACCGGCAGCTTCGCCTCGGCCCGCTACACGACGAAGGACTTCCGCTACTCGCTCGCCTTCGACGAGACCTGCTGCGGGATGTGCGAGGCGGAGAAATGGGCGGACAACGTGAAGGCCGAGGCGGCGCAGTACGCCTCGGGCGAGATGTTCCAGCCGCCGGTGACCGTCGAGGTCAAGGAGAACGGCGAGGTCGCGCCCGGCGCGTGGGTCTTCGTCGGACACACGGCGCCGGTCGATCCTGCGACCGGCGCCCGGTCGCAGGCGCTGCTCAAGGTCTGGCGCTACGGCGCGGACTGGGAGCAGATCGTGACCTGCGAGTTCTCCGTCGACCGCGACGACGCCGAGGGCCTCGCCCTGCTCGAATCGTTGCGCAACGCCTGCCTCGGCCTCGAACGCCTCGGACCCGCCCAGCCGGCGAGCTAGGCTCGCGCGCGCGCCGCGGAAGGAAAGACGATTGACCTGTCCCGCCGGAGTGCGATGCTCCCGGGTCGGAAGGCGGTGACGATGCGCACGGCGCGGATTCTGGCCCAGGGGGACGAGCTCACCACCGGCGCGACCGTCGACACCAACTCGGCCTGGGTCGCCGAACAGCTCCGCCTGCGCGGCGTCCGCGTCCTCGGGCTGTGCGCCGCTCCGGACGACGTGGAACTGCTCGCCCGCATGCTCGTCGAGGCCTCCCGCGACTGCGACCTCCTCGTCTCCGGCGGCGGCCTCGGCCCGACCACCGACGACGTGACGGCCGAGGCGGCGGCGCGCGCGGCCGGCGCGCCGCTCGTCGAGTCGCCCGAGGCGCTGGCGCAGGTGCGCGACCGCTTCGCCCGGATGGGGCGGCCGATGTCGCCGAGCAACGCCAAGCAGGCGCTGATCCCGCAGGGCGCGCAGGTGCTGGAGAACCCCGCCGGCACCGCGCCGGGGTTCGCGCTGCCGCTGGGAACCGCTCGGGCCTTCTTCTTCCCCGGCGTGCCGCAGGAGCTGCGAACGATGGTCGAACGGCACCTCGTGCCGTGGCTCGAGGCGGGCGGAGCGGCTCCGCTGCTGCGCCGACGGTTCCACGTCTGCGGGCTGGGCGAGTCGCTGGTGCAGGAGCGGCTGGCCGACGTCCTGCCGCCGCCCGGCGTGCGGCTCGGCTACAAGACCTGGCTGCCCTACAACACCGTGCTGGTCTACGGCGAGGCCGAGCCCGCGGAGGCGCGGGAACGCTTCGAGACGACTTGCGCCGCCGTGCGCGCCCGGCTCGGCGACGACCGGCTGGGCGAGGACGACGAGACGTTGCCCGGGGTCGTCGGGCGGCTGCTCCTCGACCGCGGCTGGACGCTCGCGACGGCCGAGAGCTGCACCGCGGGCGGCGCGGCCGCGCTGGCCACCGAGACTCCCGGCAGCTCGGCCTGGTTCCGCGGCGGCGTCGTGGCCTACGACAACGACGTCAAGCGCTCGCTGCTCGACGTGCCCGCCGCCCTCCTCGAGGCGCACGGGGCCGTGAGCGAGGAGTGCGCGCGGGCGATGGCCGAGGGAGTGCGGCGCGCCGTGGGAGCCGACGTCGGCGTCTCGATCACCGGCATCGCGGGCCCCGACGGGGGCACCCCGGGCAAGCCGGTCGGTCTGGTCTGCTTCGGCCTCGCGCTCCCGGACGTCACGCGCACCCGCACGACCCGCTTCCCGCCGTTCGGCCGGGAACGGGTGCGGGCGATGGCGGCCGCCGCGGCCCTGGAGTGGTTGCGCCGGCTGCTCGTCCGCGCGTGACCCGGCGGCTCCGCGCCCGTTGACGAACCGGACCCCGCACGGCAAGCTGCGTTCCCGGGCGCGAGGCGGTCGCACGACGACACCGTTTCGCGCGTCGAGGAGGAACGATGCGGACCATCTCCTGCACGATGCTCGTTGGCGCCGCGCTGCTCGTCGGCTGTGGTCCCGCCCAGCCGCCGCCGGAAGACCCGGCCGACCCGGAGCCGCCTCCCGTCGCCGAGCCGACGGACGAGCCGACGACGACCGACCCCGGGCCCGCCGACCCGGCCGCACCGCCGGAAGACCCGGCGACGGTCGGCCCCGGCGACGCGCCCGCCGCGCCGGACCCCGCCGAGACGCAGGCGCTGCTCGAGCGGAAGTGCGCCGCCTGCCACGGCCTGGACAAGCTCGCCCCCGTGCAGGCCGACCGCGACGGCTGGGCCGCGATCGTCGAACGGATGGTCGGGCAGGGCGCGGTGCTGACGGACGCCGAGCGGGCCGAGCTGGTCGAGTACCTGGCGGCGCGCTCCGCGCCCTGAGCCCGTCCGGCCCGCGTCCGCAGGAGGCTCGATGAGCGGGACCGTCCGGCTGCTGCGCCACACCGCCCGGCTGCTGCTGGTGCTGACGCCGCTGACGCTGCTGACCGGCTTCCTCGCCGCCAAGTGGTTCGTGGCCGAGGGATGGGTCTCGGCCGCGGCGGTTCGCGCCTGGCATCTGCGCTGGCTGCCGCTGGCCTTCGTCCCCGTGGTGCTCGTCCACTCGCTGTGCGGCGTGCTGCTCCTGCTCCGGCGCAGCCCGCGCTTCGACCGCCCCGCCCTCCGCGGCGGCCTCGTCGCCGTCTGGACCGCAGCGTTCGGCTTGTTCGTCTGGCTCTACCTGGCGGAGCCGCCCGCCTCGCACGCTCCGACCGCGCTCGAAGCCGAGCCGCAGCCGGCCGACGGCGGCGAGGCGACCGCCCCGGACGACGGGTTGCGCCCGCCGGAAGAACCGCCGGGGGACGCGGACTCCGCACCCGACGCGACGCCGGAGGTCCCGCGACGGGAAGCTGCCGACGGGCCGGCGGCCGAAGCGCTGCCGGCGTCCGACGACGTCCCGGCCGGAACGCCCACCGGCGCGGACTCCGCGCCCGACACGACGCCGACGTCGGCGGACGTCCCGCGCGCGGCCGAGGATGCGCGCGCGGCGCGGGACGCCGCGGCCGACGAGGCGCGGCGGGCCGAGGCGTTGCTGCAGCAGCGGTGCACCGCGTGCCACGGCCTGGACAAGGTCCGCGGCGCGCGCCACGACGCCGCCGGCTGGGGCGCCTCGATCGACCGGATGATCGGCTACGGCGCCGCCGTCTCGGCGCGCGAGCGCGCGCGGCTGGTCCGCTACCTGGCCGGCCGCTGAGCCCGCCGGGGCACTTGCCGGGGAGCCGGCGCTCGGGGGCATCCAGTCACGACGGCCGTTCCCGCTTGTCCGTACCGCCCGGCGGACGTACCGTCGAGCCATGAGAGCCAGGGCTGGAAGCCGAGACCCGCTGGACCCTCCCGGCGCTCCGGACCCCGACGGGGAGCGCTCGGCGTGGCCGTTCCGCTCCTACGGGCACGCACCGAGCGACTGGGTGGAGGGCGCGAGCGACGGTCATGCTTTCAGCGTGCAGTTCGCGGTCGCGCTCTCCGACGAGGTGCTGCGGCGCCTCGCGGCGCTGTATGAAACCTCGCTCGCGGAGGGGGACGCGCGTCCTGCCGCCGCGCCGTGGCAGTGGTCGGGGCGTTTCGCGCTCTTCGAGGTGGGAGAGCGTCGCGCCCACGGCAGGAGTTTCCTCGGGCCGGTGACGGCGTTCCTGCGGGCGGCGCACGCGCTGGCGCCGATCCGCGACGTCGTCTACCTCAACGCGCGCGAGGGTGGGGGGGCCTGGGATGCGTGGTCGCTGGCGCAGGCGCCGGCACCCGACCCGGGTCCGGCCGGCTGGGCCTGCCACGGCCTCTTCTGCCGGGTCGTCGACGCCGCGCTTCCGTCGCCGACTCCGAGCGACGTCTTCGAGCGGGCGCGTGACGCGGCGCGAAGCGCCGCCTGGGGCCGGGCGGCCGACGCGGAGCTCGAGCAGGCGGTGACCAAGACCTCGGGGAGCAGGGGCCTGCGCCTCGTGCGCTTCGAAGGGGATGCGCCGCAGGCACCGGTGTGGCCCGCCTCGGACCTGGCGCTCTTCCGCACGCCGGCGTCCGTTCGTCTGGCCGGCGATCACCTCGTGCCGTGGCTCTGGGAGCGGCCGATCGCGCGCGTGGAAACGACGGATGACGGACCCGCGGTGAACGTCGCATGGCTCCGGGGCGGCGCTCGGCGCACCGCGGCGCTGCCCGACGGCCTCGTCGCCGGCGACCTGGGACACCTGCAGGGCATCGTGGGGCTGGCGCTCCATCCCTCGGGCGAACGGCTGCTCGTCTGCGGTCCACGGCGCGCGGCGGAGATCCTCCTCGACACGGGCGAGGTGCGCGAGCTGCCGCCGCTGCCTTCGTCCCTGCGACTGCTCGGCGTGGGATACACCGCGGACGGCTGGGTCGCGCTCACGGCCAACGTCGTGCACCTGTTCGTCGGCCCGGGCCGCCCGCGGGCGGCCGCCGTGGCGGGGACCCGGTTGCGGTCGGTGTCGGCCGCGAGCGCGCTGCTCATCGATGACGGGTGCACGACCGCGCTGTATGCCGTGCACGGCACGACCGTCTCTCGCGCGGGTGCGGTCCCCGCCATGTTCGGCCAGGCCCGCGTGCACGACGGTCGGCTGCTCGTGACGGCGCAGCCGCCGGGCCGATGGTACGAGCTCGCCGGCGCGATGGAGGCCCTGGCGCGGCCGACCGGGCGAAGAGCGCCGGCCAGGCCGAAGGCAGGCGCTGGGCTGAAGGCACCCGCCGCGAAGCGGACGCTCACTTCCCGGGGAGCTGGCGCTCGGGGGGCATCCAGTCGCGGAAGCGGTAGACCAGCACGCCGTCGTCCTCGACGTCGAGCTTGACGCGGTCGCCGTCGACCAGCGAGGACAGCAGCGGCTCGACCTGGGGCGGCGGAAGGCACAGCACCTCGGCGGCCCGGTCGAGCCGCAAGACGCCCTGGTGTTCGCGCGCCAGGTCGGCCAGCGCCCGCAGGCGGGTCACCTCGGCGTCGCGCTGGTAGCGCTTCTTGAGGCCGCGACCGGCGACGAACAGCGCCAGCGCGCCGAACAGGAAACCGGCGGCGGCCGTGATGCCGAGGGCGGTGAACAGGCCGCTGGCGAAGAACAGGGTCAGGAGCAGCGTGCCCAGCCCCACGACGCCGAGCATGCCGGCGAGCCCCTTGAGGCCGAACGAGCGGCCGGCGCCGAGCGCCTCGATCTGGGCGGCACGCTGCATCGCCTGGTCGGGCTTCTCGGGAATGCCGCGGCGCGCTGCGGCGGCGAGGGCCAGCGGTCCGGCGGCGAAGCCGCGGTGGCCGCCGCACAGCTCGCAGACCAGCTCGTTCTCGTGCGCCTTGCGGTACGCCACCCCGGGAAAACCGCCCAGGCCGTACAGCATCGTCACCATGCAGCCGGCGCCGCTGCGCGAGAAGTACGGCACCGCCGGGCTGGGGTTGTTGCAGTGCGGACACCGCTCGGCCGTGTCGCTGTACTTGCCGCACCCCGGACAGCGGTCGCGCCCGGCGGGGATCTCGGTCGAACAGACGGAGCAGACGGTCGGCTTCGCCGGCGCCGGCGCACCCCCGTCCTCGTGCTTGACGATCGCGTCGGTCATCGTAGGGGCAGCCTAGCCACGGCCGGGACCGGGCGCAAGCGCCGCGCGCGACCGGCGCTCCGCGGCGAGACGCCTCGTCGCCGGCGTTCTCCGGCGGCGACACAAGACCGCCAGCAACGGCAGCGCCACGCCGAGACCCGCACCCCGGCCGGCGGCGGGAACGGTGCACGAGCAGCCGGAACCCGGCGACACCGCAGGCCCCGCGTCGCCCCCGTCCGCGTCGCCGGCCTCCCCGCCGTCCGCGTCGCCCAAGAACGCGTCCTCGTCGTCCGCGGGCGCCGCGGGCAGGAACGTCACGAGCCCGGGTAGACTGCGGAAGGTCGTCCCTTCGAGCGTCGCCGCCAGCCCCATCGCTCCCGGAGCGGAGCTCAGCGCCTCGACCTGCGCCACACCGTCGAACGCCCCGCCCCACTCGTCTCCCGTCGTCGCCTCGCCGCTCGAAAGCACCGCCGGCGCGTCGCCGAACGCCTCCAGCCGGAACGACCGGCCGAAGGCCGGGTTGCCGCAGGCGTCGGTCGCCTCGAGGCGAATCACGGCGGCGCTCCGACCGTCGGCCGCCACCTCGGGCGGCTCGGCGACGAAGCGCACGCCGTCCTCGGCCACCGGCGGACAGGTGAAGCGGACGGCGACCATCTCCCGCAGCACCGTCTCGCCGACGCGGATCCGCACCTCGTGCGGGACGTCGGGCGAACAGCGGTCGGAGCCCACCTCGAGCGTGTACTCGGTGACCCCGGTGAACGGATCGGTGAACGACTCGACCCCTCCGCCGACGACGTACGGCGGACGCTCGACGACCGCTACCTCCTGCCCGGGAGGCAGCGGCGCGCCGGCGGCGTCGAGCGGGACCACGGTCACGCGCGCGAACTCCCCGCGGGACGCGCAGGCCGGCGCCTCGACGCCGCCCGGCTCGTCGGCAAACACGGCGTCCAAACCCGCATAGGGCGCCGGGGAAACCACCCGACCGAACAGCAGCACGCGGATCAGTCCGAGCCCGATCGAGCCGCCCGTGCAGACCTCCCCGATCGCCGTCGGACCGTCGATCGCCTCCTTGTACGGCGGCTCCATGTCCCGCGCCCAGGTCCACCCGCGCAGTTGGTCCCAGGAGTGGTAGTAGCAGGGACCCATCGACAGGCCGCCGGCGTACAGCGACGTCGTGTCGTAGCCCTTGCCGCTCAGCCCCGCGATCGTCAGCACGAACGGGGAGTCGGGGATCAGGCAGGGGTTGACCAGCGTGCTCCCGGAGACCGCCGTGCGGATCTGCTCGTAGCCCCGCCGCGTCATGCGGACCAGGTCGTAGTACTTGTCCTGCTGGCCCGGCGTGGTCCCCATGTCGAACCACTCGCCCCACCCCTCGAAGATCTCGCAGTAGACGCCGTCGGCCGCCTCGCGCCCGTCCGCCAGGCCGTTCAACTCCCCGAGCGCCCCGAACGGGCGGCGCAGCCCGAGCCGGCGGGCGTCCTGCGTGCCGTCGAGCAGGACGAACCCGCCGCCGCGCAGCCGCCAGTAGACCCCCCCGATCCAGAACGCGAGGAACTCGCGGTCCGCCTGCGTCAGCGCCGGGTGGGGCAGCTCGGGACGCGACCGCGAGATCGCGCCGAGCCGCAGGACCTCCCTCCGGTACTCCCGCTCGCCGTCGAGGAGCAGCGCCTCGAGCGCCGCGCGCTGCGCGGTCGCCTCGGCGACGAGGAGCTCCAGCTCCGCGGCGAGCCGGGCCCGCGCCTCCGGGTCGAAGCAGTCGCGGTGCAGGTCCAGGAGCCGCGCGGCCTCCCCGAACGAGTCGAGTTGCTCGTGCAGGCGCGGGAGCAGCGTCTCGTGACGCAGCTTCCGCAGGACGTCGCGCAGGCGCGGCACGAACTCCGCAGGCAGCACGCCGTCGTAGAGCGGCGGGAACTCGGTCAGCGTGCTGCCCATGACGCCGATGAGGTCGAGCACATCGTTCGTGTTGTCGTCGTTCACGACGCCGGGCGGGTAGCCGAGGACGTAGCGCTCCGGCTCGGCCGCCTCCCGGCACGCGTCGAGCGCCGCCAGTGCGGCGGCGATGCCGTCATGCGCCGCGAGACACTCGGCCGACGGGGCGACCCGCAAGTCGGCCGGGAACTCGAAGGCCTCGTGCGCCGCGCAGCTCCCGGCGTCCGCGGGCCATGCGAAGTCGCTGCGGTCCGTCGCGACGAGCCGCTCGAGGAAACCGGCCGCCTCGTGGAACAGCCACAGGTGCACCGGACCGGCCAGCTCGACCTCGGTCATGTCCTCCAGCGGCAGGTCGGGCAGTCCCCGCGAGTACTCGGCGTTCATGTCCCGGATCGCGGCCGGGTCCTCGGCCAGCTCCGGGTCGAATTCGTACGGCAGCTTGCGCTGGGCCGAGACCCCCGCCGGGAACGCCAGCAGCAGCGCGACGACGCCCAGCGCCGCGAACGACCGGCCGGGACGCCCCGCCCCGCCGCGGGCCTCCGGCCTCGCCCGGGCCGGGGTCGCAGAAGCGCGGTCCGTCGAACATCCCGGGCGGCGACGAGCCGTCGTCGCCGCCCCCCCCAACGTCGTCGCGACTCGTCGTAGGCTCGTCATGGGAGCGGATCTTGCCACACGGCCGACGGCAAGGCACGCGCGTCGGGCGGGCGGGGGCGACTCCGGCTCCCCGAGGACCGGCTCCCCGAGGACCTTGACGGCGGCCGCTGCAGGGACCAACGTGCACCCATGGGTCCGTTGCGTTCCCGGCCGTCGCGGCTGTCGGAGGCGTATCGCTCGGTGAGAACCGCCATGCGGCTCCCCGGTTCGCGCCCGGTGTGGCCGGCCGCCCTGCTGCTCGCATCGATCCCGTGCGGCTGCGGAGGAGGAGGAGGGGTCGCCGACGACGACGGCGGGACCGACGCGCCCGGAGAGGCCGACGTCGTCCCGGCGGAAGACGCCGGCGAGACGGAGGAAGACGCCGCGCCGGAGGAGGACGACGGCGACACGGCGGGGGACGACGGCGGCGGGCCCGAGGAGTGCTACGGCGACCTCGAGGAAGGCGACCTGCCGGAGCGGGTGATCTTCCGGTCGAAGACGACGTCGTTCAACCGGCAGTGGTACGTCGCGCTGCACGAGGGCCGGATCTGGGTCAAGCCGAACGTCGAGGCGGGCGAGCCGGACGGCGAATGGCGGCTGCTCGGCACCGGCCTGCCGTCCGGCGGCGGCCTGACCCGCTTCGACCCGCCGACCGAGGTCGTCGAGCTGTCCGCGGACGGCACCTGGCTGCACGCCCTCTCCCCCGCCGGCGTGTTCTACCGCGGCACGGACTTCACCGGGGACGTGCACGCGAGCCTCACCTGGTCCGACAGCTGGGGGCACCCGGCCGCCACGGGCCCCGGGATGACGATCGAGTTCCCGACGACCTACGGCTGGTCGGTCTCGGACTCGCAGGGCGCCGGGGTCCACCACTACGAGGACCGCCTGGGGACCGTGCACTCCGTCGGGCTCGGCGTCGCCCACGTCTACCGCATCGGACCGGAGGGGCGCACCCTGTTCTTCAACGACTGGTGGCTGCCGGCCGACTGGAGCCGCCAGATCTGCCTGCCCGACCGCGGCACGTTCTTCGCCGAGAACCTGAGCGTCAGCGCGTCCACGATCTTCGTCGTCGGCACGCTCGGCGAGCTGTACACGCGGCTGTACGACTTCGACACCGGCGGCGAGAACGACACGCTGGTCTACTCGTTCCTGATCGCCGCCGCCGCGGGGGAGACCCGCGCGCTTCCCGCCGAGGACTGGCGCCGCCAGCCGGACGTCGAGGACGGGCTGATCACCGGCCGGATCACGATCTTCCAGGACGGCCAGGGGAACGCCGCCCGCGTGCTGCGCGTCGAGGGAGTGCGCGACGGGCGCACGGGCTTCTTCCACAAGCGGATCTTCGACGACGCGTGGTCGTTCGAGGAGACCGGGTACCGCGTCTGCGGGCCGTTCCTCAACGCCCCGGGGCGAACCCCGCCCCCGCCGGTGGCGCCGGACGACCGCGCGCTCGTCGGGACGTTGTCCGTCGACCGGCTGCTCGGCGAGGACGTGTCGGTCGAGATCGAGATTGCGGACTTCCACATCGTCTGCTCGCCGGCCTCCGCGCGGCTCCTCGTCGACGGCGCCCCGGTCGCCGTCGGCGGCGCGCCGCTCGTCTTCCCGCTGCACCACGTCCACGCGCTGGTCCTGGAGACCCGCGCGACGGAGTACTGGCGCGACGGGACGCCGGCCGCGATCCGCGCCGCCCTGCTGCTGCCGGCCGCGATCGCGGAGATCGACGACGCGGCCGCGCGCGCCGT
>JAFGHH010000087.1 GCA_016930215.1 Deltaproteobacteria bacterium | reverse complement strand
GGGACGGAGGGGAGCGGCTGCTGGTCCGACTGCTCCTGCGCCGAGGGGCTGTCGTGTCTCGGCTCCTGGGGCCTGGGCGGCCCGTGGTGGGTCTGCTCCCGCGGCTGCAACGACGTGCTCGACTGCGGAGCCGACGAGCAGTGCATCCCGCCCGTGCCGGACGGCATGCCGTGGATCTGCACCTGGGGCGACCAGTGCAACGACTCCTGGCTGCCGCCGTGCCCGTTCGGTTTCGAGTGCGTCGCCGACACGACGGACGCGCCGAACCGGTGCGTCGATCGCCGGTCGGCGCCCTCGGTCCGGCCGTGCACGTGCGACCTCGACTGCAACGTCGGCGAGCTGTGCCTGGTCGGCCTGCGGGACACGCCGCACTGCGAGATCCCGTGCCTGGGGGAGGAGGACTGCCCGAACGACACCGGTGTCGGCGACTACCTGCTGTGCGGCACGCACAACATCTGCGTGCCGCTGGGACTCTGAGCGCGCCGCTGGCGAGGAGGTCGGTGATGGGGCGGAAGCTGCTGGTCGTCCTGCTGGTACTGCCGTGCATGGCGGTTGCGGCGCACGCGGCCGACACCTGGAGCTACCCGCACCCGGGGACGGCGCTGCTCGAGCGGACGATGGACGGTCCGCGGCACGCGTACGGGCTGCGGGTCGACCTGTGCGCGCGCGGGATCACGATGCGCGCCACGACGCAGTCCGAGTTCAGCCGGACCACCGCCTCGTGGCGCTCGCTGGTCGGCGTGCAGGGGGCGATCAACGCCGACTTCTTCGACATGGGCGGCAGCGAGATGCCGAACGGGCTGGCGATCGGCAACGGCACGCTGTGGCACTCGGACACCGGCACCGAGGGGTACGTCGTGTTCGGCGGGGACCGCGCGCTGCTCTCGTCGCCGCGCGAGGTGCTGGCGGCGCGCGAGGCGTGGATGCAGCAGGCGGTGGGCGGCTACCCGCTGCTGGTGCAGGACGGCGTCGTGCCGGCCGCGTTCTCGCCCGCGCCGTCGCACTGCTCGGAGCTGCACCCGCGGACCGCGGTCGGCCTGTCGCGCGACCGGCAGACGTTGTGGATGGTGGTCGTCGACGGTCGCCAGCCCGGCTACAGCATCGGCATGACCTGCGCCCAGCTCGCCGCGTTGATGGTCGACCTCGGCTGCTGGACCGCCCTGAACCTCGACGGCGGCGGTTCGACCACGATGGTCGTGGAGGGCCTCGGCGAGGTCAACTCGCCTTCGGGCGGCGTGGAGCGCGCCGTCTCCAACCACCTCGGCGTGTTCGCCGACGGCACCGGTGCCCCCGGCTCGTGCGACCTGTGGATGGACGAGGCGATCGTCGATGCCGGCGTGCTCGACGACGGCGGCACGACCGACCTCGACGGCGACGGCCGCGCGGACTTCTGCGCCAAGGCCGCCGCCGGGCTGCGCTGCTACCCGTCCACCGGCGACGGCTTCGGCACGGCGTGGGTCCTCGAGGAGCTGGCCGACATCCACGGCTGGGACGACGAGACGAACTTCGCGACCCTGCGGCTCGGCGACGTCACCGGCGACGGCCTGGCCGACGTCTGCGCCCGCGGCAACGCGCGCGTCTTCTGCTGGCCTTCGACCGGGACCGGGTTCGGCGCGCGGCTCGACGGGCCGGAGCTGTCCGACGCGAGCGGGTGGGGGGCGCCCGAGTACTTCACGACGCTCCGCCTGGCGGACTTCGACGGCGACGGCTGCGACGACGTCTGCGCCCGTTCCTCGGCCGGCTGGGGCTGCTGGCCGTCCACGGGAACCGGGTTCGGCGCGCGCGTCGCCGGCCCGGGCTGGTCGAACGAGTCGGGCTGGAACCAGCCCTACTACTACGGGACGATCCGTACCGGGGACGTCGACGGCGACGGGCGGCTCGACGTCTGCGCCCGCGGGGCGGCCGGCATGTTCTGCGCCCTGTCGACCGGCACCGGCTTCGCCGACCCGTTCGCCGGCCCGGCGTGGTCCAACGACGAGGGGTTCACCGACCCGAAGCATTGGAGCACGATCCGGCTGGCCGACGTCGATGGCGACGGACGCGCCGATCTGTGCGCGCGGACCGCGGCGGGCATCGATTGTCGGCTCTCGACCGGCACCGGGTTCGGCCCCGCGGTCGCGGGCCCCGAGCTGTCCGACGCCAGCGGCTGGGGCGATCTCGACAACGCGACCACGATCCGCCTGGGCGACCTCGACGCCGACGGCGACCTCGACCTGTGCGCGCGCGCCAACGCCGGCATCCGCTGCTGGCCGTGGACCGGCGCCGGGTTCGGCGACACGATCACCGGGCCGGAGTGGGACGAGGCCTCCGGCTGGAGCGATTTCCGCCACTACGCCACGATCCGTCTGGGCGACCTCGACGGCGACGGCCGCGCCGACCTGTTCGGCCGGCCGCCGGAAGGGGTGGTCTGCCACCTCTCGACCGGTGCCGGCTTCGGGCCCGCGATCACCGGCCCCGCGCTCGCCGACTCGGTCGGTTGGCACGGGCTGCCGTACTTCTCCACGATCCGCTTCGCCGGCCCGCGGCCCGTGCGCTGCCGGCCGACCGAGGAAGTGTGCAACGGGGTCGATGACGACTGCGACGGCGAGACCGACGAGGGGTGCTTCGCCGAGGGGTCGGACGCCGATGCGGACCCCGACGCGGCGGACGACGGGACGACGAGCGACGGCTTCGACGCGCCCGCGGCCGACGCCGACGCGCCGGTCGACGGTCCGGCCGACGTTCCGGGCGAGATCCCGGTCGTCTACGTGTACGGCTCGGACGGCTGCGGCTGCCGGGCCGCCGGCCGTGCAGGCCCCGCCGGATGGCTTGCCGCGCTGGCCCTGGCCGCGGTGCTCCGTCGCCGCCGGGGTGCGGCGGGCCGCCGATGATCGAGCTGCAGCGGCGGCTGGACTTCCTGACCTCCGTCGTCGAGGGGATCCTCGCGTCCGTGGAGCTGGACGAGATCCTGTACGTGATCATGTGCGGGATCACCTCGGGCGAGGGGCTGGGGTTCCACCGCGCCTTCGTGTTCCTGCTCGACGAGTCGGAGCGGACGCTGACGTGCAAGATGGCGGTGGGGCCGGCGAGCGAGCGCGAGGCGCATCGGATCTGGGAGGAGATGGAGGCCCGGGCGATCGACCTGCCCGGGCTGCTCCGCTCGTACCGGTCGAGCCGCCACGATCCGGGGGCCTGGCGGCTGATGCGGCGGCTCTCCGGCCTGGCGGTGCCGGGGCGGCGGCTGGCGCTGCGGCCGCGGCCGCCGCGGGGACGGCTGCCGGCGGCGCTGTCGCTCGAGCGGCTGGTGCTGCGGTGCCTGTGCGCCCGCGCGCCGCTCGTGGACAACCGCTGCCGCGTGACCTTCCGCCCGCCGGGCGGCGGTCGTCCGCTGGAGTTCCGCCGGTTCGCGGTGGTGCCGCTGCACCGCGGGCGGGACGTGGTGGGCGCGATCCTGGCCGACAACGTGTTCGCCGGCGGCCGCGAGGTCGATGTGCAGGACGTGGAGAGCCTGCGCGGCGTGTCGAACCTCGTGACGTTGGCGATCGACCGCGCGCGGCTCTACGAGCGGATGCGGCGGCTGGCGGAGCTCGACGGCCTGACCGGGCTGCTCAACCGCCGGATCTACGACGAACAGCTCGGCCGGCTGCTCGACGAGAGCGTCCGGCGCGGCGAGCCGCTGTCGCTCGTGTTGCTCGACCTCGACAACTTCAAGCCGATCAACGACCGCTGCGGCCACCCGGTGGGGGACGACGTGCTGCGCGAGGTGGGCCGCGTGCTGCGCTCGGGGCTGCGCGCCGGCGACCTCTCCGTGCGCTACGGGGGCGACGAGTTTGCGGTGGTGCTGGCGCGCACCCGGACGGCCGACGCGCTGCGCGTGGCGCAGAAGCTCTGCCGCCGCGTGCGGGCGATCCGGCTCTCCCGGGTCCCCGGGCTGCGCGTGTCGGTCTCGGCCGGCGTGGCGTGCAGCGTGCAGGGGTTCGTCGAGCCGGAGGCGCTCACCGCGGCGGCCGACGCGGCGTTGTACCGCGCCAAGCGGGACGGGCGCGACCGGGCGGCGACGGCGTCGGGGCCCCCGAGGCGCCGGCGCTCCGGCGGCTGATCGGGCTGCCTCGCCGGGCTCTCGGCCTCTCGCTGCGGTGTGCGTCCCGTTCACACGGCTCGCCCGGCCGGCGACCTGCCGGGCGTCGGGAGCGTGCTCCGGACCGCGACGCACGCCTCCGCCGGCTGGTGGATCGCCGCCGCGCTCGTCGGACTGCTCGTCGCGCACCGCCTCCGCCGCCCGACCGGGAAGCAGGCGCCCGGCGAATCCCGTCCCTACAGCTTCTCGAAGCGGTCCGCGGGGACGTTGCAGACGGGACAGCGGTCCGGCAGCGAGCCGTCCGAGACGTAGCCGCAGACGGAGCAGACGTAGTAGGTCGTCTTGCGGTCCTCGGCCATCCGGTTGAGGGCGTCCCGATACAGTCGGGCGTGGACCTCCTCGACGTCGCGGGCCTGGGAGAACAGGATCTCGGCCGCCTTGTCCCCCGCCTCGATCGCGAGCTTGAGGAACCGGTCGTAGGCCACCCCGGCGACCTTGCTCTCCGACTCGAAGGACGCCTCGAGGTTGGTCTGGGTGTCCTTGGCCATGCCGAGCGCGCGCATCGAGCGTTCCCCGTGGATTTCCTCGGAGCGGGCGACGGCGCGGAACAGGTGGGCCACCTGGGGAAACCCCTCCTTGTCCGCCGTGCCCGCGTAGTAGCGAAGCCGCAGCGCCGCCTTCGCCTCGCCGGAGTAGATGTCGTGGTGCGCCTGCCGGATGCGATCGTCCATCGTGCCGCTCCTTCCGGACCCCGCCGGATCCGTGCCTGGATACGACGGCAGGCGGGTCGAATGCAAATCGTTGCGCGGACCGCGGCGCGCGGGCCCCGGCCCGACGGGGTCGAAAGCGCTGTTGCCGGGCCCGGTCGATGGTCTACAATCACGACACAATCGTCCGAACGGCGTTTCGAGTCATCCGGGGGAGGGTTGTCCCGTGACCGAGGAACCGAAGAAGGCACCGTTCGTCCTGGGCGAGGATCCCGCGGCGGAGCTCAATCGGCTCCGGCACCTCATCATGCACGCGCCGTACGGCCTGTACCTCATCGACCGCACCAGCACGGTCGTCATCGCGAACCGACGGGGCGCCGAACGGCTGGGCACGACTGTCGACAAGCTCGTCGGGTCGCAGATGGCCGACCACATGCCCGAGGCGACCGCCGCGGCACGACGGGCGCGAGGGCTCGAGGTGTTCCTCACGGGCGAGGCCACGACTTTCGAGGACCGGGTCGGCGACCGCTGGTTCCTCTCGACCCTCTGGCCGATCAAGGACGAGCAAGGCGAGGTGACGCATCTCGGGATCTACGGGGTCGACATCACGGAGCAGAAGCGGGTCCAGGAGTCGCTGCGCGAGAGCCAGGCGCTCTACCGGCTCGTCACCGAGAACGTGGCCGACGTCGTATGGGTGCTCGATCCGCGGACCTTGCGCTTCAAGTACGTCAGCCCCTCGGTGGAGCGTCTGCTGGGCTACACGGCCGAGGAGCTGGCCGAGCTGACCGTGGATCAGCTCGTCACCGAGGAGACGCGCGCGGTCCTGCGGGCTCAGGTTGCCGAGCGACGGACCGCCTTCGAGGCCGGGGAACCCGGTGCGGTCATCCGGCTGAACGACATCGAGCAGGTGCGCAAGGACGGCTCGCGGGTCTGGGTCGAGATGTCGACGACCTACGTGCGGAACGCGGCGGGAGAGCTCGAGGTCATCGGCTCGTCGCGGGACGTCACCGCACGCCGGCGGCTCGAGGAGCGGCTGCGGCAGGCGCACAAGATGGAGGCCGTCGGAACCCTGGCGGGCGGCATCGCGCACGACTTCAACAACATCCTCATGGCGATCCAGGGCAACGCGTCGCTCGTGCGGGCCGACCTCGCCGAGGACGACCCCTTCCGCGAGCGGCTCGAGGCGATCGAGGAGTGCGTGCGGAGCGCTTCGGAACTGACCCGACAGCTCCTCGGTTTCGCCCGGGGCGGCGCCTACAGCGTGGTCCCCACCGACCTGAACGACCTCGTCGAGCGGACCGCGCGCCTGTTCGGCCGCAGCCGCAAGCAGATCTCGCTGCACCACAAGCCCGCGGCCGACCTGTGGACCGTGGAGGTCGACCGGAGCCAGATCGAACAGGTACTGTTGAACCTGATGGTCAACGCCTGGCACGCCATGCCGGAGGGCGGGGACCTCTACCTCGAGACGGGCAACCTGACTCTCGACGAGGACGACGCGAAGTCCCGCGGCGTGCGGCCCGGCCGGTACGTGCGGGTGGCGGTGACGGACACCGGGGTCGGCATGGACGAGGCCACGCGGAGCAGGGTGTTCGAGCCGTTCTTCACGACGAAGGGGATGGGACGGGGTACGGGACTGGGTCTGGCCACGGTCTACGGCATGGTCACGAGCCACGGAGGCTTCCTCACGGTCTACAGCGAGCCCGCCCGGGGGAGCACCTTCAACGTCCACCTGCCCGCCTCGGATCGGCCGGTGGTCGAGACCGCCGGCCCCCCGGCCGGGCCGGTGGTGACGGGAACCGAGACGATCCTGCTGGTCGACGACGAGGTTGCGGTGCGCTCCACGGCGGCCGCGATGCTCGCCCGGCTGGGCTACACCGTGCTCGCCGCCGCCTCCGGCGAGGAGGCCCTCGACTGTTTCGCGAGGGAGCGGAACCGGATCGATCTGGTCGTCCTCGACATGGTGATGCCCGGGCTCGGCGGCCGCGAGACCTTCCACCGGCTCCGGGCGCTCGACCCCGGCCTGCGCGTCCTGCTGGCGAGCGGCTACAGCCTGAACGGCGAGGCCCGGGAGCTGCTCGACCGGGGCTGCCGGGCGTTCCTCCAGAAGCCCTGGAGCCTGGCGGAGCTGTCCCTGAAGCTGCGCCGGGTCCTCGACGGTTGAGGGCCGGGCCGGGGGCGGTGCGGGCGGCGACGATCCCGGAACGCCGGGGGCGGGAGCCGGAACGACGTGCCGCGGCGGTCGTCGCTACGGGGCCGGGTCGGCCACGACGACTTCCAGGGTGGGGCGCTGGGTCGGGTCGCCCCAGTCCGAGAAATCCCCGGACCGCACGAACTGCTTGCCGGTGTGGTACTCGCTGTCGGCCGAGTACAGCGCGAAGGCGGCGTGCGTCGAGCCGTCGGCGACGGCGCGGGCCACGGCGCGTCCGACGTCCCAGTGCCAGGCGGGGAGGTCGTCCCAGCCGGTCTCCATCATGCCGGTCCGGTCGCCCCAGAAGCCGGCGCAGTTCTCGACCGCCGGCGGTCCGTCGTTCCAGGTGACGTTCGCGGAGGTCCACGGGGTGACGCCGTCGCGCAGGAACGCGGGGACGGCGAACGCCTGTACCAGCGACCAGGCACCCTGGTCGCCGCTGCCGGTCGGCATCGAATGGTGCAGCCGCAGCACGGCGGAGAGCACCACCTTCCCCGCCGGCAGCCGGGCCAGGGGGAATTTCAGGTAGATCCGTGCGAAGCAGGGCCAGTCGGCGTAGTCTTCCTGGTTCTGCACGTGGAAGTACTCGCGGCCCGTGGTGCCCCCGAAGCTCCCCGGGCCGTCGCCGAAGTTGTAGTCGTCGTCGCCCGAGCAGAGGCGTTCGGAGGCGCCCACCGCGGCGCTCTCCACGACGGCGCCCTCGACCCCCTCCCGGATCGCGACCGTCGTCTCGGTGCCGGGCACGTGGGGCGGGACCGCGTGGGCCACCGCGTAGGCGGGACGTCCGGCGCCCGGCACCGCCCCGCTCTCGACCCGGCCGAGGAACGGGGCGCCGAGGAACTCCCAGGTGGCCCAGGTCGAGGGGTCCGTCTCGTCGTAGCCGGCGCCGGGCCAGTGCTGCGGAGCGCCGCGCAGCGTTCCGGCCAGGTCGTCCCGGTCGAAGGCGGTGAGCGCCGCGTTCCAGAAAGCCGAGCTTCCCTCGGGCGGGCCTTCGAGGCCCACGGCGGTCCAGGGGACGTAGGCATCGATGTGCCAGCCGCGGCTGTCGTCGCGCCCTTCGCCGCGATAGCCCTTGCGGACGCAGACCCGGTCCGGCGTCGCCGCGACGTCGTCGCCGAGCGGCAGGTCGACGTCCGTCCAGGCCCCGCCGTCCCCGCGCAGCAGGGCGGTCCGGTCGGTGCCGTGCCGTCCGGCCTGGGCGACGAGCCGGAACGAGTGCTCGTCGAGCGCGGTCTTGTCCGGGTCGCCGTCGAGATCGAACGACCAGGCCAGCGCGTCCCACTCCGGGATGGCGGCGGGCTCGGGGGCCTCGTCGTAGATCTGC
>JAFGHH010000086.1 GCA_016930215.1 Deltaproteobacteria bacterium | reverse complement strand
GGCGCGGGCCGCGGCCGTCGTGCGCGCGTGGCGCGAGGAGGTGCGGGAGATGGGCTTCGACCCCGTGGGAGACGACCCGGAGGCGCGCACCCTGGAGGAGCTGCTCGGCACGACCGCCGCGCGCCCGGAGCCGGCGGCGGAGCCGGCGGCCGGCGGGGGAGGGCTGCGCGAGCGCGAGCTGCGGCGCTGGCTGGCGATCCAGCGGCGGCTGGTGTCCGAGCGGCAGCCGGCGCGGCTGCTGGACCTGATCCTCGAGACGTTGATCGAGATCGTGGGCGCCGAGCGCGGGATGCTGTTGACCCGCCGCGGGCGGACGGGGCCGTTGCAGGTGCGGCGGGTGCGCAACCTGGCGGCGGGCGCCCTGGGCGGGTTGGACGGCGGCTCGATCTCGCTGTCGATCGCCGAGCAGGTGGCGCGGACGGGCGAGCCGGTGGTGACGATGGACGCGCGGCAGGACGGGCGGTTCCTCGCCTCCCGCTCGGTCCACGACCTCGGGCTGCGGTCGGTGATGGTGCTGCCGCTGCTGGCGCGGGGCCGGACGGTCGGCGCCGTGTACCTCGACCACCGCCTGCAGGAGTCGGCGTTCGACCCGGCGCTGGTGGAGGTGGCGCTGGACTTCGCCGGGCAGGCGGCGCTGGCGCTGGAGACGGCGCGGCACCTGCGGCTGTTGCGGCGGCGGCGGCAGGAGATCGAGCGGCTGAACGCGGAGCTGCGGCGGCGGGTCGAGGACCAGGCGGTGGAGCTGCGCGGCCTGAAGGAGACAATCGAGCGCGTGTTGCCGCCGGAGGTGGCGGACCCGTTCCCGGGCTTCCTCGGCCGGTCGGCGCCGATGCAGGAGCTGTTCCGGCGGATGCGACGCGTGGCGGAGACCGAGCTGCCGGTGCTGATCCTGGGGGAGAGCGGCACGGGCAAGGAGCTGGTGGCCCGCGCGCTGTTCGCGCGGGGCTCGCGGCGCGGCGGGCCGTTCGTCACCGAGAACTGCGCGGCGATCCCGGAGTCGCTGCTCGAATCGATCCTGTTCGGCCACGTGCGCGGCGCGTTCACCGGGGCGGACCGCGACCACGCGGGCCTGTTCGTCGTCGCCGACAAGGGCACGCTGTTCCTCGACGAGATCGGCGAGCTGTCGCTGGGGCTGCAGGCCAAGCTGCTGCGCGTGCTCGAGGACCGCGAGATCCGGCCGGTGGGCGGCACGACGATGCGACGGGTCGACGTGCGGATCGTCGCCGCCAGCAACCGGGACCTCGAGGCGATGGTGCGCGAGGGGAAGTTCCGCGAGGACCTGTACTACCGGCTGGCGGTGCTGACCCTGCGGCTGCCGCCGCTGCGCGACCGGCTGGACGACGTCCCGCTCCTGGCGGCGCACTTCCTCGGGCGGCACGCGGCGGGACGCAAGGTGCGCCTCACGTCGGGGGCGCTGCGCAAGCTGGCCGCGTACGGCTGGCCGGGCAACGTCCGGCAGCTCGAGAACACGCTGGTGCGGGCGCTGGTGCTGGCGGGCGGCGACGAGCTCGACGAGGCGTGCATCGATTTCGGCTCGGCCGCCCGGCCGGGCGGCGGGGTCGCGGCGGCGGCCGCCGGGGAGGAAGGGCTGGACCTCAAGGCCAACGTCGAGGCGGTCGAGCGGTCGCTGATCGAGCGGGCGCTGGCGGCGGCCGGCGGCAACCGCACGCGCGCCGCGGCGCTGCTCGGGCTGTCGCGCTACGGGCTGCTCAAGAAGCTGCAGCGGCTCGGGGCCGGCCGGCGCGAGAATCAGTAGACGCCGTTGGTGACGGCGATCGTGTAGCTGTCGCAGGTCGGCGTGAAGCCGGAACGGCGGGAGACGCAGACGTAGTACGTGGCGGTGGTCGTCGCGCAGAGGTTGTAGAGGTACGTGTTCGTCGTGCGGCACGGGTTCTCGCCCACCGCCGTGGCGCCGCTGCCGGAGCGGAAGTCGGTGTACCACTCGTAGCGCAGCGTCTCGTTGGT
The DNA here is from genome assembly GCA_016930215.1 of Deltaproteobacteria bacterium. Lineage (GTDB taxonomy): Bacteria > Myxococcota_A > Polyangia > DRWM01 > JAAZOP01 > JAAZOP01. Next base: position 9,567 of record JAFGHH010000086.1, on the reverse strand, counting down.
GCAGACCTGGGTCGAGCAGTTCCCGCGCCAGACGGTGAACTGGAACTGGGTCGACGGGTTGGAGGTGAACCGGATATCGACGTGGTACGAATCGGAGTTGGTCTCCGTGACGTCGCTGCCGGAGAAGCTGAAGCAGTCGACGTCGGTGGCGTTGTGGATCTTCCCGGTGACGGTCTGGGAGCTGGTCGGCGAGTCGGTGAGCGTGCCGAGACTGGTGGCGGTGTTGCAGGTCCCGGGGCGCTCGGTGCTCTCGAGGGCGCACTCGCAGCCGTCGGCGTAGGTCCCGTTGGTGTCGTAGTAGCCGGAGTTGCAGCTGGCGATCCTGCAACTACCGGTGGTGCAGTTCCAAGTGCCGTGGGCGACGGGGGGGCACAACGAGTACCCGGCCGGCGGGTTCTCGTCGACGGTGGTGTCGCAGTCGTCATCGATGTTGTTGCAGGTCTCGGCGTAGCTGCCGTCCTGGGGGACGACGCAGGTGCCCCACGTGCAGCCGGGGACGGTGCAGGTCTGGGAGCCGGTGCAGGTCTTGGTCGGGCGGGTCACGGTGCAGGATTGCGTCGAGTTGCCGATGCACAGGAAGCCCTCGTCGGCGACGCCGTTGCAGGTGTCGTCCACGCCGTTGCAGATCTCGGTGGCGCTGACGGTGCAGGTGCCCCAGACGCAGGAGCTCGAGCAGACCCGCGAGCCGTCGCAGGCGCCGACCATGCAGGCGCCGGTGCTGCCTCGGATGCAGGCGAAGGTCTCGTCGGTGCTGGTGTCGCAGTCGTCATCGATCGCGTTGCAGCGCTCCGCGGCGCCGGGGTGGATCGCGGCGTTGGAGTCGTTGCAGTCGGTGCCGAGGCAGGAGGTGGGGGCGTAGGTGTCGCCGTCCGCGTCCGGGGGGGTGTTGACGCAGGCGCCGGCGCCGCCGGCGCCGGCGGGGTTGCAGGTGTCGACGGTGCAGGAGAGGCCGTCGTCGCACGTGGGCGGCGTGCCGGGTTGGCAGCCGGCCATGCCCAGGCACCGCTCGGCGCCGTTGCACAACTGGCCGTCGTCGCACCGCGAATCGATCGGCGTGTTGACGCAGGTGTCGGTCGCGGGGTTGCAGGCGTCGTCGGTGCAGGCGACGCCGTCGCTGCAGCTCGGCGGGGTGCCTGGGCGGCAGCCGCGCGCCGCGTCGCAGATCTCGTCGCCGTTGCAGAACACGCCGTCGTTGCAGTCGGCATCGACCGGGGTGTGCGAGCAGCCGCCGGTCACGTGGTCGCAGCTGTCGGCGGTGCAGGTGATGCCGTCGCTGCAATCGACGGGGGTGCCGGCGATGCAGCCGCGCTCGAGGTCGCAGGTCTCGACGCCGTTGCAGGCGTCGCCGTCCGAGCAGCGGGTGTGGACCGGGAGGTGGTAGCAGGAGCCGTCCAGCGCGTTGCAGCCGTCGTCGGTGCAGTCGAGGCCGTCGCCGCAGTCGATCGACTCGCCGGGACGGCAGCCGACGCCGATCTCGCAGGTCTCCGGGCCGTTGCACGCGTTGCCGTCGTCGCACTCGGCGTCGGAGTAGCAGCGGCAGTCCGCGTCCTCGTCGGTCAGGCCGTCGCAGTCGTCGTCCAGGTGGTTGCAGGTGGTGTCCGTCGAGACGGGCGGCGGCAGCGGGACGCAGTTGACGGCGCCGCGGTGGCAGTACGAGTCGCGGACGCAGATTCCCTCGCCGCAGGGCGTGGGGACGAAGTCCTCGTCGGTCAGCCCGTCGCAGTCGTTGTCGATGCCGTTGCAGGCGGTCTCGTCCGGGTCGCCCGCCAGCACGCATTCCGCCTCGCAGCCGTTCCAGCGCTGGCCGTCGAGGTCGCTCCAGCCGTACTCGCAGTAGAACTCGCAGACGCCCAGCACGCAGGCCGGGACCGCGTTGGGCAGGCGCGCGCAGGCCCGCCCGCAGGCGCCGCAGTTCATCGGGTCGAAGTCGGTGTCGAAGTCCTCGTCGGTCAGGCCGTCGCAGTCGTCGTCCAGGCTGTTGCACAGCTCGGGGAAGCAGCTCGCGCAGCCGCCGTCGGTGCCGTCGGTGCGGCCGTCGCAGTCGTTGTCCAGCAGGTCGTTGCAGTTCCCGGCGGCGGTCGATTCCTCGCCCGTCGCCGTGCACTCGTACTCGCACCCATCGATGGCCGTGCCGTTCGCATCGACCCAGCCGGGGTCGCACGCCGTGATCCGGCACGCGCCGTCGACGCACCCGCCGGTGGCGTGCAGCGGCGTGCACAGGGCCCCGCACTCCCCGCAGTTCTCCGGGTCGATGCTGAGGTCGAAGTCCTCGTCGACCGCGGTGTCGCAGTCGTCGTCGATCCCGTTGCACAACTCCGGAACGCCGGGACACGACCCGTCGGCGTCGGCGGTCTCCCCGTCCTCGCCGTCACCCACCTCGAATCCCTCGCCGCCCTCGGCATCCTCGCCGGGCACGTCCGTCGGGATCGTGTTGTCGGTCGTCGCCGGGCAGCCGGACAGCACCGCGACCGCGCACAGACAAGCGAAGGTCCCGAGCTTTCGTGGGGCCATGGAACCCTCCAATTCACGTCTAGTGTAGGGGCTGGACGGACCGACGGCAAGCCTACCGTGTCCGGCGGCGACGCCGCAGCAGGATCAGCCCGAGCAGCAGGGCGAGCAGCGCCGATCCGGCCGGTTCGCCGGTGACGCCGCAGCCGCAGGCCGGGGAGCCGTCGGCCGGCAGGCCGCCGTCGGGACCGCCGTCCGCTCCGGCGTCGGCGTCGGAGTCCGCGTCGGCGTCGGCATCGCCCGGCCCGCCGTCCGGCTCGACGCTCGGGACGAGGTTCAGCACCACGTAGTCGCCGTCGCGGTCGAACGGGGTCGCCGCGCCGTTGACGTACACCGCGGCCACGTCCGGGCCCCACACCCGCAGCTCGGAGGCGATCGGCGTCCGGGCGTCCAGGTCGAGGCGGGTGCCGGCGTCGCGGTAGTCGACCTGCAGCGCCGCGAGGCTCGCCGACGATTCGAGCAGCGGGCGGAGGGAGCGCTCGAGCCGCGCGCCTTCGACCAGGCCGAGGCGCATTGGGGCGTCGGCGGCGTCGAGGCGCACGAGGCAGAGCGTGCCGTCGCAACGGCCCTCGCCGAAGGTCCGCGGGGTGCCGGGCGGCCCGGCGACCACCCACAGCAGGTCGTCGGCGAACTCCGCGCCGGCGGCGCGGAACGCGGCCGCGCCGTCCGCGGCGGCGGCGTCGGTCGGCAGCTCGACGAACGTCGCCACGCGCGGCGCGTCGCCGTACGTCTCGAGCAGCGCGGCGAACGTGGTGTCGGCGGCGTGCCGCCGGGCCATCGCGAACGGGACCGGGTCGAGCAGGTCGGGGCCGAGCCCCTGGCCGACGACGACGGTGGTGTCCGGGGCGCCGAGCATCGTCAGCCTCAGCGCGCGCGCGGGCACCTCGAAGTCCTCCAGCAGCACCGGGCCCGCGGCCGTGTGCAGCACGGTGACGTCATCGACGTACAACGCGCCGGCCGCGGGACCGCCCGCGACGTGGGTCAGCTCGACCGAGGCGCGGGCGATCGGCAGGTCGAACACGCCGTCGTCGTTGCCGAGGTAGTGGCTCCAGGACGGCAGGTCGGCGACCTCGACCGTGCGCCAGCCGGTCCAATCGATCGGGCCGACCTCGCCGACGAACCGCTCGTCGGTCGCGTCGTACAGGCGTACGCCGAGCCGGTGGCCGGAGCCGTCGCCCCACACGGCGAGCCGCAGGCCCGCGGGAGCCTCGCCGACGGCCGGGGGCGCCGGCGTCGAGTACAGCACGTAGCCCGTCGCGGCGGAGAAGTCGTAGGCCAGGCGCCCGGACCACGAGCCGGTCGCGGCCTGCTCGCGGCTGTACTCGAACGAGGCGACGATCGCGGGGTCGTCGGCCCACACCGAGCCGTAGGTCGTGGGGGCGTCGCCGTTGGCGTCGAAATCGACGCTCCAGGCGTCGGCGGTGCTCGCGGAGCGCTCGCCGGTCAGGTGCTGGTAGCCGGCCGAGGACGGGAAGCCGGAGTACGGCGCGAGCGGCAAGTCGGTCGACGGCTGGCCGACGACGTGCACGATCCAGTCGACGTCGTGGGCGGCGCCGTCGCGGGCCGCGACGTCGAAGCGGTCGATCGCGTACTCGGGGCACAAGAGCAGGCTGCGCTCGAGGGTCGCGGTCGCGCAGGCCTCGCCGGCGTCCGCGGCGGCGGCGGCGAGGTCGGGCAGGGCGGCGAAGCGGTGCAGGACGCCGGTCGCCTCGGCCTGGGTCGTTTCGTCGACGACGACGGTGTTGTGGGCCACGGTGACCTTGTCCCAGGTGTCGTGGGTCGGGGCGGCGTAGGACTGCGTGCCGGGGTCGATCGCGAGCTGTGCGCCGCGGGCGTAGAGCACGAAGCCGAGCTTGTCGTAGTGCCCGTGCCAGCCGCCGTGGGGTCCGTAGTCGAGGGCGAGGTAGCTCGCGTCGTCGCCCGCGCCGGTGCGCAGGACGGCGTAGCCGGCGTCGGGGAACAGCAGCGAGCCGAAGGCGAGGTCGTCGGTCTCGGGGACCGTCGCGGCGCCCCACAGCAGGGCGTCGCGGCCGCGGCCGGTGGCGGACAGCGGCGCGGCGAACAGCGGGTCGGCGTAGCGGTTCCACGCCGCCTCGTAGTGCCGGCGCTGCGAGCGCACGTTGGAGGTCCCGCTGTCGTTGAACGCCGGCAGGCTGCCGTCGGGCATCGCGAACCGCACCGGCGCCTCGAGCATCCCGCGCAGCGCGGGGTGGCCGTAGGCGTCGTCGCCCGCGCGCTGCGCCATCTCGGCGGTGTAGATCAGCGCGTCGAGCGCGTAGAAGTGGTAGCCCCAGGAGCCCTCGTACCAGAACCCGTCGGCCGAGACGCTCTCGGCGAGCTGGTATTCGAGGCCGTTTGCCGGGTCGCGCAGCGCCGCCGCGAGGAGCGTCGGGTCGTCGAGCGCGAAGCCGACGGCGGCGACGGCGGCGTTGTGCCACGACTGCCAGTTGCTCATCCCGGTCGGGTTGCGGCGGATCGTGGCCGCCGCGGCCCGCAGCAGGTCGTGCTCGATCGCGGTCCGCGCCTCGTCGTCCAGGGCGGGCGAGTCGGCGATCAGGTCGTAGGCCCAGGCGATCGGGATCAGCCACCCCGCCTCGTCGAGCGTCTGGGCCAGCACGCGGGCGGCGCTGCCCGACGGCTCGCCGTCGATGTTGTGCAGCTCGTAGCCCGCGTAGGCCGCGGCGTAGGCGCGCAGGATGTCGGCGGCGCCGGCGGCGTAGAGCGGGTTGCCGGTCAGCCGCCAGGCGAGCCCCAGGTCGCGGGCGAACGCGGCGAGGTCCGAGTGCATCCAGGTGTAGACGACCTGGTCGTACGGCCAGCCGGTGAAGACCTCGCCGTCCACCGGGCAGACGTGGCGGCCGGAACCCTCGTAGCGCAGCCGCACCCCGTGCGTCGGGCAGACGTACCACAGGGTCCACTGGCCGCCCTCGGGCGGCAGCGACCAGTGCGCCAGACCGTACTCGGACTCGTAGCTCGTCGGCCAGCCGTCGGCGGAGCGGACGATGCCGTCGCGGGCCGAGCCGGCCCATGGGTAGGTCGCGGCCCATCCGGCGATGCGGGTCAGGTCGGCGGCGTCGAGCAGCGTGCGCGGGTGGTCGCGGGCCGGGAACGGCACCGCGGGCTCCAGCGTCGCGCCATCGACCAGCGCGGCGCCCTCGAGGACCGACAGCGTGACGCGGTGGACGTCGAGCGCCGTGGCGGGCGAGATCGCGGCGCCGGGTACCGTCACCTCGACGACGGCCGTCGCCGAGCCGCCGGCGGGCAGGGCGACGGACGGGTCGAGGACGCGGAGCGTGAACGGCGAGCCGGCCTCGTTCTCGGCGGCGACCGCGAGCGTTCGCGCGCGCCCGGCGCGCTCCTCGAGCGTCGCGGTGTAGCGGTAGACGAAGTCGGCGCCGGAGCGGCGGGTGTCGGTCCTTAGGTCGGCCAGCGCGCCGGTGCCGAACGACAAGTCGTCGAGGATCAGCAGCGTGTCGGGCAGCGGCACGTGGCTCCAGCCGTCGGCGGAGAGCCGGATCGAATTCAGCTCGTGCCAGCCGACGGGGACGCGGGAGGCGCGGAAGTCGGCGAGCGGGACGCGCAGCAGCCGCCAGCCGGTCCAATCCACGGTGAAGCGGTAGTCGTAGTAGTCCCAGCCGGCCGGGTCGGCGTCGTTGTCCGAGTCGAGCACCAGGTCGATCTGGGCGCCGTTGGCGACGGCGGACCAGAGCCAGACCTGCAGGTGCGCCTCCCCGGAGGCGTCGAGCGGCGGGGCGAAGTCCTTGGACACCCCGGTCGTGCCGACGTGATCGTCCCAGCGTCCCGCCGCGGCGCCGCCGTGCACGATGGCGGTCTCGCGGTCCAGGCCGCGCCAGTCGGAGACGTCCTCGAAGTCGTCGACCAGGATGTCCGCGGCCGCCGGACCGGCGAACCCGGCGAACCCGGCGAGCAGCGCGACGAACCGGGCGAAGCGGTGCATGCGTCACCTCCCGTGCATCCTCGATGGTCCGCCGCGCGCCTCGGGCGGTCAAGCGCGACGGGCGCCGTCGGTCACCGGCACTGCGCGCCTAGTGGAAGTCCTGGACCGCCCAGACCGAGCCTCCCGGGGTGACGTAGAAGCCGCAGGCGACCTCGGAGTAGCTCGTCGAGCTCATGTTGAGGTAGTGCCCATGCTCGCTGAACGGCTCGCCGGGGCCCTCGGCCCACATCATCGCCAGGCAGCTCGTGATGATCGAGTCCAGCGAGCCCCAGCCGGGACACTCGTTCTGCGCCCGCTCGCCGCAGCTCGGGAACGCGCCGTGGGCCGTGCCGGTCTCGCTGTCGCTCCGCGCCTCCCCGTCGGCGCAGGTCTCGGCGCTGCGCCACCGGGCGTACGGCGCCTTGCCCTCGGTGGCGCGGTAGCGGTTGATCTCGTCGACGCAGCGCTGCCGGTACGACTCGAGCGGGTCGCCGGTGTCGGTGGCGACGTCGGCGTCGGCGTCGGCATCGGCATCGGCATCGGCGTCGGCATCGGCATCGGCGTCGGCATCGGCGTCGGCGTCGGCGTCGGCATCGGCGTCGGCCCCGACCTCCGTCGTGTCCGTCGGGCCGGTCGAGTCCGGGAGGATGACGCCTCCGTCGTCGCAAGCAGATCCGGCGGCGACGACGACGAGCAGCAGCATCGGCATCCAGCGCATGTCTTGTTGCTCCCCGCGGGCGCCCGGCGCCGTCCGCTGCGGCGTCCGTCCGGTGCCCGACGCGGGGATCAGCGTGAACCGGCGGCGGTCCGGGGTCAAGGCGGAGGTGTCGGCCGGCGGAACGGTCGCAGGAGGGCGAGGCCGCAGTCGCGGGCCATGGCCCACGGAACGCCGGCGCAGCCGAGCCGGGCGTCGCAGCCGGCGCAGCGCAGCGAGAACGCGCGGTGCGCCTCGGCGACGAAGTCCTCCAGGACCCGCAACGGCTCGATGAGGCCGTCCGGCTCGAGCCACCGCAGGTCGAACGGCTCGGGGTGCGGGCGGACGGGTCGCCCGGCCGCGAGGCACGGGGGGAGTCCCTCGACGGCGGCGGCGGCGCGGAGCCACCGGCGGGCGGCCGATGCGACGCCGGCGGCGAACGGCCAGCCGTCGGCGCCCTGTGGCGCCGTCGGCGCGGCGACGACGAGCCGGCCGGGACGCGCCCGGAGCGGCGCCGGGTCGAGGCGTGCGAGGTGCGCGGTCAGCGGCACGACCAGCTCGTGGGCCGAGCCGAGCAGTGCGCGGGGCCACGACCGAAGACCGGTCGGGGCGAGGTGCAGCACCGCGTGCGACGGCAGGTCGGCGAGGCTCGCGGCGAGGACCGAGGCCGGAGCCTCGAGCCGCAGACGGCGGGCGGCGAAGGCGGCCGTACGGGACTCGGGCCGCCACTCCGCCGGCGGCCGGTCCGTACGCAGCCAGACGGAGACCGGTCGCGGGCGACGAAGCAGGGCCGCGGCCTGCGCCCCGTCGGCTGGATCCCAGCGGACGACCTGGGCGCGTCGCCGGCCGCGCGCGACGGCGACGGTGCGGTGCAGCAGGGCGCAGAAGTCGCCGAACGGGCAGCGCGCGCAGCGGCGGCGGTCGCGGCAGGGGAGCGGCAGGCCCTCGTGGACCAGCCGGTCGAGCATCGGGCGTCGCCCGCGCAGCTCGTCCTCGAGCTTCGACGGGTCCTGGACCAGGCCCTCGTACCCCTCGAGGTACGCGAGCGGGATCCGGTTCGTCCAGACGACGGCGCCGCCCCGTCGGGCCAGCTCGAGGATCCGGTGGACGGCGGGGGCGTCGGCGGGTTCGAGGAACATCCGTTGCGGCCGCGACAGGTGCTCGGCGGCGCCGCCGAACGGGGTGAGCCACAGGATGTCGTACTCGCGGACGCCGGCGTCGAGCGTGCGGCGGATCAGGGTCGGGACGTCGGCGAGGTTGCGGCGGGTGAGGACGATATCGACGCTGACGACCAGCCCGGCCGCCAGGGCGGCGCGGAGCCCGGCGAACGACTGCGCGAAGGCGCCGGGGACGCCGACCATCGCGTCGTGGACCTGCGGGCCGGAGCCGTGGATCGAGAAGGTGACCTCGTCGAGCCCGGCGTCGAGCAGCGCCTGGAAGAACGTCGGGTAGGCGAGCCGGCGGCCGTTGGTGATGATCTGGACCCAGCCGTAGCCCAGCTCGCGGGCCCGGCGGATCAGCTCGGGCAGGTGCGGATGCAGCGTCGGCTCGCCGCCGCTGAGGATCAGCCGCGTCGCCGCCGCGGCGCGTCCGGCCCGCAGCTCGGCCTCGATCTCGGTGCGCGGCCGGAGGCTCCCGTCGAGCGACCGGCGGTCGAGGCAGAAGCAGCAGTGGTTGTTGCAGGCGGCGACGATGCGCACCCAGTGCCGGCGCTCGTGGATCGAGCCGGCCGGTGCGTCAGCCGCCATCGGTCCCTCCCGGATCGTCGGCAGCGGAGAAGGGATCGCTGGAAGTCCACGACGTCACTTCGGTCCGGAGCTTACGAAACCCCGGCCGGCCCGACAAGCCGGCGGGATTGATCGGCTCGGGCGCACCCAACGTTGCCTTACCTTGACATCCGGCGGATTCCGTACAACCCTTACGGTGTGGGTGGCGTTCGCGGACGCCGGCCCGTCTGCCGGTCGACACCGTGGTCGTCCGGCAGGGTCGCGAGGCAAGCGGCGCGTTTTGGTGGAGGGCCGTAGGATGTCGGACGCGAAGATCCCGAAGCCCGAGAAGACCCCCCAGGCGTTTCTGACGGAGCAGGAGAGGAAGCTCACCCGTCGCGACATGCTCTCCGCGTCGTGCAAGGCGTTGGCGATCGCCGCGGGCGTGGCGATGCTGCCGAGCCGGGCCGGCGCCGCTCCGTTCGAGCCCGGGCCGGGCCGGCCGACCGGGGAGCCCGCGAGCGGCAAGGCCGCCGTGCGCAACGGGAAGGCGGCCGCGGTTCGCGGTCCAGACGCTCCGAAGGGCGAGCCGGGGGTCGAGGGGACGCCGAGGCCCTCCGAGGGGACGCCGAAGCCTTCCGAGGGGACGCACTGCTCGCACGGTTCGCACGGTTCGCACGGTTCGCACGGTTCGCACGGTTCGCACGGTTCGCACGGTTCGC
>JAFGHH010000085.1 GCA_016930215.1 Deltaproteobacteria bacterium | reverse complement strand
TCGGCGTGCGGCAACGCGTCGTAGACCCATCCTTCGTCGGTCCGCCGGTCGGCGGCGGGTCGCGGGCAGACGCGCGCCGAGATCGCCCGCATCCGCGCGCTCGAGCCGATGCGGGCGCGGGAACAGGAAGCAGAGGCCGAGGCGGAGGACTCCGGCGGGCAGTCCGGGTTCTTCGCGAGGCTCTTCGGCCGGGAATCCCGACTCGTTATCCGCCGCGAGGACAGCCAGCATGGAAGGCCGATCCTCGCGCCGGCTTCAGTACCCCAAGCACGCCGAAGTGATCGGACGGGAAGAGGTCCTTCGAGCCTGGATGGACAGGCGAATCGCCCACGATCGATACGGCCCCCGGCACCCATTCGACGGAGCGTACGATGATCCGGTCCAGGCGACGACTGGGCTCCCCCGGGAACGACGTGAGGCGTGCCATGTCGCTGGCCTCGATGTTCCAGGTGTACCCCGGCATGCCGCCCGCGAGGTTCAGCCACAGGTCGACGTAGCTCGAAGGCAGGTGTGAGGTCTCGGGCTCCTCGCCGTCGCCGAAGTTGAGGTCGCCCGCGAGGATGGCCTCGTCAGCCGGCTCGAGCATCCCGAAGATCGCGTCGAGCTGTTCGGCCCTCGTCGGTCCCGACTCCAGCGGGCTGTCCAGGTGGGTCGTGGCGATCGCGATGCTGCGCCCGTTCACCGCGATCGTCGAGACGACGACAGTGCGCCGTTGCGGGCCGGGGAGCACCCGGTAGTAGGACGCCTGGATCGGGAAACGGGACAGGATGAGCTGGCCGCCGGGCGCGGCCATCGCGCCGTCGAATCGCGAGTAGTCGTATTCGCCGATCCAGGCCTCGCGCGCCAGCAGCTCGAGGAACCACGGAGCCACTTCCTGCAGCGCGACCACGTCGGCCTTGCTCTCGCCGATGACCTCCAGGAGGCGCGGGACGCGCTCCTGCACGGCGAGCGGGTCCGCGAGCACGTTGTACGTGAGCAGCGACAGCGTCGTGGCCTGACCACCGACGCTTCTCGCGGCCACATCCTCGTGCCCCTGCGCCGGGATGCCCTCGCCCGACCGGGACCTGCACGACGGCGCCATCGTCCACATGGTCGCGAGCATCAGCGCATTGATCACGATGTCGAGGAGCATCTTGTTCATCGCCCGCGACCTGCCTTCCTCACGCAAGCACGACCGCACGAGCCGCGCACCTTCAGCCCGTTCGCACTCGTCCGGCCCTTGCCGCAAGGGCCCCCCGCTCGCTCGATCTGCCGGCCGCCCGGGCCATCGCATCCAGGCGGTTTGCGGACGTGGGGCCGAGGTGCCTCCGCACGAGGTCCCTCGCGTGCGGGCGTCGTCGATGACGCTGCCCGACAGGAGCGCCGAGACGACGCGGTCGTCCTTGGGCCTGGCAGGGAGCATCCGCATGGCGAGCACGCACTTGATGGTGACGTGCGCCGGGACGACGTCTCCAATCCGTCTGGTGTCGCCCACCCGGGGGGCCTCCGGCAGCGCTTCGCGGAACAGGGGCGGGTTCCCGACCCGGCCGCGACGCACGCACTCGCTCTGCCCACGATCGCGTATTCGGGAACGGCAGGACGCCCCGGCGTGCGCGTCGGAGCTCGTCAGGGCGCAGGAGGACGGGATCTGCGGCAAGGAGCCCCGGGGATCTACGGACGGATTGGGATAGGCGGCAGGTCGCCGACGTGGAGTGTGAAGGGGCCCTGGCCTTCAGGCATCTCCCAGACGAAACGGAGCGGTTTCTTGCTCACGCCATCGCCGGTCTCCATCGGGAAGGTGGTCGAGGAGAACCCCAGCCAGGTGCGCATGATGAGATCCGTCGCCTGATCGGGGGGTTGGGTGACCACCATGGTAGCGCGCTGCTTCTCACCGTCACCCACCCGGAGTTCGACCGCAGGGGGCGACACGTCGGCTTCGGCACCGACGTAGCGGATCGATAGCTCGACGACGAGACCATCGACCGGACTGGCCATGTCCGCCCCGAAGTCCTTCTGATAGCGGACCTGGTGGACGGTAGCCTGCCAGGTCGCGCCCTCGTAGACACCGTCCTTGCGACCGCAGGAGCCGAGGATACCGAGCAGAAGAAGCCCGAGCCCCCAACGTCGAGCCGCCAGCATGGGGCGTCGGTACCGTCGATCATCGTACGTGTCAAGGAGCGCGGCACGGGAGGAGTGGACGGAAGCCCCTGCGGTTTCGTTCTTCCTTGCGTCGCATGATTCGCGTGGAAGCGCGCCCTGGTCGGCGCCGCGCCGCAGCGGATGCGACCGGCAGGTGTATCCAACGCGTTGAGCGGCACCGGAGCTACGGGAAAGCGAACGGCTGCTGCAGGACGTTCGAGTCGGCCTGGAACGTGGTCGCGTCCTCCTGGTCACCCGGGAGGGTTCCGTGCACATCCACCTTCCCGGGAACGGTGAAGACGAACGCCTCACCGGTCTGGCCCGACAGGTCATACACCGAAGCCACCTCCAGGTCCTGCTCGAATTCCAGCTTCCCCTGCGTTCCTGCCGGGACGGCGTAGGGCTCCGACGTCGTCATCAGCGGAATCCCGTCCGGCAGGAAGAACGTCAGCCGGACCGTGTTGTCCCAGTAGCTCACGAGCTGCTTCGTCGCTCCCACAAGGTACAGAACGAGGACGAAGTCCTCCTGTCCGTGTCGGGTGAAGCTCACGCTGCCCTTGAGCCTGCCCTCTACCTTCGTGAGCTGGAGGTTCGAGAGAAGGAACGCGGGCGTGCGCCCGAACGGCACCACCGACTGCGGAAGGCGGTATCCGGGTGCGATCGGCCCGAGCTTGACGGGCGGCCCCGCCTTCGCCTGCGCCAGGTCATCTTGTGGAGAGTGCTTCGAGCATCCGGCAGACAGGATCGTCACAGCCGCTGCGAACACAGCGAGCGTTGGCTTCACCATCCGAGCGACTCCCTTCGTCCCCGGAACATCGAGCGGGTTGCGCTCGGGTATCGGGGTGATGCGCGTTGGCGCCTGGTGCGTCTTCTCCGACACGTGGGGAGTATGCACGCGGTCACGATGGCGTCAATGTTCTGCCTGAGGGTCGATCCCTTGGGGCCGCCGCGTTCGCGGTCGCCGGCGTGCCCGGACGAGGCGGGAGCCCGGTCCGCGACCTCGCGACCCGCTTCGCGCGAACCTGCAAGACCGCCCCAGAACCCCGCGACAAGAATCGCCGGCACGGCACAGGGGGACCGGTCAGGGGCCGACGCGGCTGGCCGTGTAGCGCACGGAGAAGTTGCAGGGGAGCGTGACGCCGGCGGCTGCGGCGGCCAGGTCGCACTGCGTCCCGGTGCAGGTCGCCACGACCGTCTGGTGCCCCGCCGTCGCGGTGGGCGACGAGAACGTCCCGTAGGCCGCCACGTGCAGGTGCAGCGTGGCGTCCAGCGTCGGCACGGGGACGTCGGAGCTCGCCCGATCGGGGCAGGCGTACGACGCGCCGTCCAGCGTGCACGAGAACGGCGGGTCGCCGGTCGTGGTGATCGTCATGGTCCGGTCGCCGTTGTTGACCAGCCGGAACGTCCCCATCGGGCTCGTCGCCGGGTCGCCGTAGTGGCAGCCGTCGTCGAACAGGTCGCCTTCCAGGTAGCCCCAGGAGCCCGAGACGGGCTCGATGGGCGAGCCCCCGTCGTCGCAGCCGAGGACCAGACCGATTGCCAGCATCGCGAACCTCATCACGGCACCTCCCGTTCGGTCATTCGAGCTCCACGCGGACCAGCGCCAGCTCGGCGCCGAACCAGCCGACGCCGGTCGGCCGCGAGTGGGCCACGTAGATCACGCGGCCG
>JAFGHH010000084.1 GCA_016930215.1 Deltaproteobacteria bacterium | reverse complement strand
GGGGGACGTGGCGGCGGCGGCGGGGGACGTCGCGGCGGCGGCGGGGGACGTCGCGGTACCGGCGCAGGAGTTGCCGGAGGACCTGCCGGCGCCGGAGCCGGGTCCGGAGGTGACGCTGGCGGAGGCGTTCGAGCTGGCGCGGGCGCGTCATCCGTCGTTGCGGGCGGTCGGGTTGGAGTTGGACAAGGCCGACGCGATGCTGCACCAGGCGTGGGGGGCGCTGCTGCCGCGGCTATCGGCCGACCTGTCGTACTACCTGGCCGACGAGGAGACGGTGGTGGACTTCTCGGACATGGTGCCGATCCCGGGCCTGACGATCGACCCGATCGTGGTCCGGCGGCAGCACGTGGCGCAGGCGGAGGTTTCGCTGCAGGCGCCGCTGTTCGCGATGCCGATCTACTCGGCGATCGAGACGGCGTCGCTCGGTCGCTCGATGGCGGGCTTGGCGCGGGAGGAGGCGGAGCGGCAATTGCTGACCGGCGTGGCGGTGGCCTGGTACGGGGCGCTGGCGGCGGGGGAGATCCTGGCGATCCACGAGGCGGCGTACGACACGGCGCGGCAGCGGCTGCGAACGGCCCAGGTGCGCCTGGCGCTCGGGGCGGGGCTGGCGATCGACGCGGCGCGGGCCGAGCTGGAGGTGGAGACGGCGCGGCTGGCGCACGAGGCGGCGGTGCTGGGCTACGGGCGGGCGCGCGAGGCGCTGGCGGGGCTGCTGGTGATGGACGAGCGGCCGGTGCCCGCGCTCGGGGAGCTGCCGGAGGCGCCGCCGGAGGCCGACGCGGAGGCGCTGGTGTCCCAGGCGCTGGAGGGTCGCAGCGACGTCGAGCTGAAGCGGCTGCAGATCGATCTTGCGGAGCAGAACCTGTGGACGGCGTGGACGAGCTTCTTCCCGACGCTCGGGGCGGGGTTCCAGTACACGGCCGAGCTGACCGAGCCGTCGTCTTTCGGGGGGCGCCGCCACATGTGGACCATGGCGCTCGTGCTGTCGGTGCCGCTGTACGACGAGCCGCGTTACGGGGTGCTGGACCAGCGGCGGGCCGAGGTGCTGCAGGCGGAGGCGGAGCTGGAGGCGGCGGAGCTGGCGGTGCGGACCGAGGTGCGGTCGGCGCTGCAGGAGTACGAATCGACGCTGGCCTCGATCGATACGGCCGAGCGGCAGGTGGTGCTGGCGGAGGAGGCGCTGCGGCTGGCGGAGATCGGCCGCACCGCCGGGGCGAGCACGAGCCTCGACGTGGACGAGGCGCAGCAGCGGGTCAACCAGGCGCGGATCCAGGTGACGGTCCAGCGCTACCAGAGCCGGCTGGCCTTCGCGCGGCTGCTGCTGCTGTGCGGGAGTCTTCCGGGCTGACCCGCGCGCGCGGCGGGGCTAGTCGGCGTGGTCGCGGATCTCGAGAGCGTCGCCGTCTTCCCAATTGCCGTCGCCGGCGCGGTCGGTGTCGTCCACGGCGTCGGCGACGTCGGCGTCGTCGTCGCCGGCATCGCAGCCGGCGCCGGCGGCCGTTCCCGTCGCGAGCAGTCCGATCAGGATGCAACGCCACACCATTTGCCGTTCCTCCTTCCACGCGATCCCGCGGCTAGTGGCACTCCTGCGGCCGCGTCTCCGAGACCGGCGCGCAGGTGCTCGAGCAGGCGGTGACGAAGCTGCCGCTCCCGCCGCAGGTGCGGATGATCGCCCCGACCCAGCCGACCGTGGTGACGCAGGACGTCCCGGTCCGCGTGCAGTCGCCGCCGGCCACCGTGTAGCGCATGTCGGGGGTGTCGTTGCAGTTGTAGTCCCACGACGGGGCATCGCCGTCCACGCAGGTGTACTGCGCGATGAACCAGGCGGTCTGGCCGGGGAAGACGTCGTCGTTCGCGTCGCAGCAGTCGGTGTGGTCGGCGACGTGCCCGTCGGGGGCGGTCGCCGCGCAGACCGGAGTCCCGTCGCGGTCGCCGAAGGTGTCGCCGTCGGCGTCGGCGTACCAGTCCGGCAGCGTCGGCCCCGCGGTGCAGGCCCCGTCCGCGCAGACGTCGGGCGCCGTGCACTCGTCGCCGTCGTCGCACGGCGCCGTGTTGTTCGTCGCGGTGCAGCCGCCGGTGGCCGGGTCGCAGGCGTCGTCCGTGCACGGGTTCCCGTCGTCGCAGGTCACGGCGAGCGTGCCGGCGCAGACGCCGGCGGCGCACACGTCGTCCGTGGTGCACAGGCTTCCGTCGTCGCAGCTCGCCGTGTTGTCGGCGTGGGTGCAGCCGATGGCGCTGTCGCAGGCGTCGTCCGTGCACGGGTTCCCGTCGTCGCAATCGGTCTCCGTCCCGCCGCCGCACGAGCCGTCCGCGCAGACCTCGCCGTCGGTGCACGGGTCGCCGTCGTCGCAGGCCGAGGTGTTGTTCTCGTGCCCGCAGCCGGTGGCCGCGTCGCAGGTATCGTCGGTGCACGGATTGCCGTCGTCGCAGGCGCGCGCCGCGCCCGTGCAGACGCCGGCGGCGCAGGCGTCGTCCGTGGTGCAGGCGTCCCCGTCGTTGCAGACCGTGCCATCGGCCTCCGGAATGCCCGGGGCACAGGCGCAGGCCGCGCACTGTTCGACGCCGTTGCACGGATCCCCGTCGTCGCAGTCCGTGTCGTCCGTGCACTCGCACGACCCGTCGGCCGCGTCGTCCGCGTCCGGCTCCGCGTCCGGCTCCGCGTCCGGCTCCGCGTCCGCCTCGACCTGGTCGCCCGCGATGTCCGGGACGTCCCCGCCGGTGTCCGTGACCGTGTCGTCGCCGCCGCAACCGGCGAACACCCCTGAACAGGCCAACGCGACCAGAGCGAACCTGCAAACGCTGCGAACGACCATCGACCTACCTCCTACGGCGGCGGAGCGCGCCGAGTGCCCGTCGGTCCGGGTCGGCGCCCCGCCGGCTGGGCGGCGGGCGTCGTCCACCCACCGCAGTCCGCGGTTCCCGGCACTATTCCCCGTCTGCGTCGAAACCTTGCGCCGGGGCGCTCGGGGCGTCGGGCTCACAGGCCGCTGACGATCAACCGGTAGGCGCCGCCGGCCGAGCGGCGTCCGTCGACGACGAGGAAGTTCAGCCCCGCGGGCAGCGTCGCGGTGACGGTGGACCGGCCGCTCCCGTGGCCGCATTCGGGATCGTCGTCGTTGCACGCCAGCTCGTCGGCGACGCTGCAGCCGCTGCCGAGGAATGCCAGCACCGAATCGAAGCCCGGCATCGGAGTGCAGGTGCTGGCCGTCACGGTGCGCGGCTCGCACAGGCCGAAGGCGTAGAACACGTCCGGCGAGGCCTCCCCGCCGCAGCTCCCGGCCCACCGATCCTCCCGGCCGGTCGTCGTGCCGTCGAAGTTGCCGTTCCCGGACAGTGCCGTCGGGCTGCCGCAGGCGGCGTGCTGGAACCGCAGGGTGAACGGCCCGGCCTCGTCGGCCGCGCTCCCGTCCACGACCAGGTAGTAGGTGCCGGGATCGAGCGCCTCGAGGAGCTGCGAGCGTCGGCCGCCGGAGACGAGCGGGCACTGGTCGTCGGCGCAGACCACGGGCGGCAATCCGCCGCCGCACTCGCCCCAGCGCAGCTGCAGGACGCTGTCCCACGTGTTTCCGTCGGCCGTGTCGGCGTACACCGTCTCGCGCTCCGTCAGCACGAACCGGTACCAGACGTCCCGGCCGCCGCCGCCCGCGCAGCCCGCGGGCGGCATGTGGTCGTCCGTCGCGCCGCAGGTCGTGCCCGCGTATTCGCCCGACGCGGCCAGCTCGAGCGCCCCGGTGCAGGAGTCGTGGGGTGGAGGCGGACCGAAGTCGCACGGCCGCCAGGTGCAGCCGACCGGGTCGCAGACCTGGACGCCGGCACACGTCGCCTCGGCGCACGGCCGCTCCGCTCCCGCAACGCACTCGAACTCCTCGTCGGTGGCTCCGTCCCCGTCGTCGTCGAGACCGTTGCACGACTCGACCGGCGGGCCGTCCCTGCCGTCGGCGTCACCGTCGCGGTCGGGGATCCAGCCGTCGGGCTCGATCTGGATCTCCTCGACCCAGCAGCCGGACACGGCGCCGCAGGCGACGAGCAGCGTCGTCGCGACGGGGAGGGAGCGGGCACGGGAGTGCCGACTCATGGCGCGTCGTTCACCCTCTCTTCCGCGCCGGCCCGCGCCTCATCGGCGTAGGGACCGTCCGGCAGTTCCTCCAGGTAGGCAGCGTAGCACGCGCGAGCCGCCGCCGCGCCGCCGGACTGCCGTTCGAGCCGACACAGCGTGACGCGCGCCTCGCCGCGGAACGTCCCGGCCGGATGCTCTTGCAGATACCGGCGGCACGCGTCGGCCGCGTCGGTGGTCTGGCCGAGCCGACGATAGCGCGCCGCGAGGTCGATCAGCGCGGTGCCTCCGAGCGTCCGGCCCCGTTCCTGCTCGGCGACGCGCTCCAGCAGGGCCACCGCCTCCTCCAGCCGACCGACCGCCATCGCCGTCTCGGCCTGCCGGTAGAGCTCCTCGCCCGACGGCTCCGGCTCCGGCCCGACGGAAGGCTCGGCGGGCGTCGGCGGCACCACCGTCGCGGGCGACGACGGCAGGGGTGGCGGCGGCGGCCCCGGTGGGGGGAGAGCCGGAACCGCCGCCGCCAGGCGACCCTCGTCGGGACCGACCGTGTCCGTCGGGCCCAGCGTCCGGACCAGGTCGGCGCGCCAGGCTTCCCCGAGCGGCCGCGAGCCGCCCCCGGCGGAGCCCTCGCTGCCGGCTTCCAGGACCCGCTCGCCCGACGGGCCCGCGACGCGGACCCGACCCTGCAGCACCGCGACCGACGTGCCGGACGCATCGTGCCGGACGCCGAAGCGGGTGCCGAGCACCGCGACGCGCGCGACGGGGGTCCGCACGACGAACGGCACCGGGCCGGCGGAGGCATCCACGGCGACGCGCAGCGTCCCGGACCGCAGCTCGACCTCGGCCGCCGCCAGCGCCCCCAGCTCGGCATGCCGGTCCGCGACCACGCGGACCCGCGGTTCCGGCAGCAGCAGCCGGTACTCGGGCGCGTCCGGCGACGGCGACGCGAGCACCGGCGGCGACGCGGCGGTCGTGCTTTCCCCCGGCGTTGCGCCGCCCCTTCCCGCCTGCACGAGCCAGACGGCGGCGCCGGCGACCACGGCGGTCGACACGGCCCAGGCCGCGGTGCGCGCGGCCCTCCGGCGGCGCACGTATCGGCGCACGGTCGGCCAATCGACCCGCTCGTCGCCCGCGGACCGCGCGGCGAGGCTGCGCGCTGCGTCGAACAGCTCATCGACCTCGTCCCGCGGCTCGATTCCCGGCGGGCCCTGTTCGGCCGTCATGGTGGACCCTCCCCGCCGCCCCGGCGGCGGCGCTCGGCCTCGAGGAACGCGCGGACCTGGGCGCGCGCCCGCGAGACGCGGGTGTAGATGTTGGTGGTGGTCGTCCCCAGCCGCTGCGCGACTTCCTCGGCCGGAAGCTGCTCGCCGGCGTGCAGCACGAGCGCTTCGCGCAGCGTGTCGGGCAGGGCGTCGAGCGCGCGGTACAGGAGGTCGGCCCGCTCGCGCAGCAGCAGCTCCTGCTCCGGGTCGCGCGCCGTCCCCGCCGCCGGGCCCGGAGCCTGCTCGGCGCGCTCCGCGTTGCGGGCGCGGCGGACCCGCCGCCAGTACTTGTGGGTCACGTGGAGCGCGATCCCGTTGAGCCACGCGCGCAGCGGCCGTTGCGGGTCGTACCGATCGATCGAGCCGAGCGCACGAACCATCGTCTCCTGCACGATGTCCTCCACGTAGGGCGAGTCGCCCACCAGGAAGCGGACGTAGCGGTAGAGCCCCGCCGCATGCTCCGCCAGCGGCGCGGCCCCCGCGGCGTCTTCGGAGCGCGGTTCGCCAGGGCGATTCGAGTTCCCGCTCACTCCGCCTTCACTCGCCCCTCCACGGGCCTTTCCCCGACGGCCCGGAAATCCTTACAGCCCGAGGTCGGCGCCGAAGGAGACCCACACCAGCCCACGCCAACGCCACGGTCCCAGCGAGAAGACCGGCGTCTCCCCGTACAGCAGCTCGACCCCGTGCGGAACCAGCTCCACGCCCAGCTCGGCGCCGACGGCGAGCCAGGGGAGCAGCCGGTAGCCGCCGGACAACAGCGGGCCGCCTCCCGATCGCCAGTCCGATCGGGGAGTTCCCCCGGTCGACCACCAGGCCTCGAACACCCCCTGGAGTGCCAGCCGGAACGTCGCCCGGCCGGCCTGCACGGCCCCGCCGACACCGAAGCGCACGGGAACCTGGTGCAACGCCAACGGCTCGACGTAGTCCGCCTCGGCGAAGTGCCACGCGGCCTCGAGCAGCAGCCACAGTCCGCCGGGCCACTCCAGCTCGACCCGCACTCCCAGCACCAGCGCGCCGCTCCGCCCCCGGGTGACGTACGACAGGTCGGAGGACCCGCCCAGCAACAGCGTCCCGTCGAGCCGCCCTCCGGGCCGCTCCGGTCCGACGCGGGACGACGAGTCGGGCATGGGCGCCAGGACGACCGCCGGCGGCTCGACAGCGGACGGCCCGGTCGGCGCGGGGGCCGCGGACGGCGGCGGGACCGTCGGCGGTTCCGGCGGAACGGCGCCCGCCGGCACGAAGGGCGACTCGGCCAGCGCCAGGAGGTACTCGACGGCGAGCGCCACCGTGCGGACGCGATCGGTTCCGGGCGCGTCCGGGGGCAGGTCGACGGGCCGGACCCAGATCGCGCCGTCCGGCGCCCGGAGCCGCAGCGTCGCGCCGCGCTCCCCGGCGCGCAGCTCGACGGCCCAGGCGTCGCCGCCGGCGGCCTCCGACCCGTCGACGGCGACCGCGCGACCCAGCCGGGCGGCGAGCGCCTCGGCCAGCTCCGCGGACGGCAGCTCGTCGCAGCGTCCGATGCGCAGCGTCGGCGCGGCGGCGCGTGTCTCGGGAGACCCGTCGCCGGGGGCCGCGGCGGGTGGTTCCGGCTGCGCTGCGGACGTCGCCGCACGGATCAGCAGAAGCGTGACCGCCCGGGCGGCGCGAAACCCCGGGCACGGCGGGAGCCGCGGGCGTCGCGGGTGGGTCGCTCCGGGTTGCACGTGTCCGAGCCTCGCGGCGGGCCGGCCGACCGGCCGTCGCACGACATCCGCGGCCGCGGGACCCGCAAGGCGACCCTAGCAGGAGACGGTGGGGATGGGGAGCTTCCGCGGAGTCGCCCGGGCTACGTCAGCGGCATCGTGCAGACGTGGGTTTCGGGGTCGCAGTAGTCCGAGCAGCAGTCCTCGTTGGTCTCGCAGGGGCCGGCGAACACCACGCACGGCCGCTCCTCGTCGGTGCAGGACCCATCGATGCACGCCCCCTCGCAGCAATCGATATCGGCGGTGCAGGGCCCATCGACCGGGACGCAGGTGATGCCGCCGGGGCAGCAGACGCGGTCGCCGGCGGTGTCCTCGGCGCACAGCCCGCAGCAGCACTCGTCGTTGAAGGTGCACGGCTGCAGGTCGGCGATGCACTCGCCCTCGGGCAGCGCGAAGCAGCGCGACACGCCGGCCAGCGTGGGCCGGCAGGTCTCGTGGCCGCTGCAGCAGTTCCAGGCGGAGCCGGTGCCGCAGACTTCGCCGTCGCCCAGGCAGCCGGCCGGGTGGTGGCAGCGCGAGACCTCCGGGTCGTCCGTGCTCGGCTCGCAGACGCCGCTGCAGCAGTCCTCGGCGGTGAAGCAGATCTCGTTCACCGGCCGGCAGCCGCTGAGGTACTGGCAGGTCGGCGTGCCGACGCCGGACTCCACGCAGGCGCCCGAGCAGCACTCGCGGTAGCCGGTGCACGGGATGCCGACCACGGCGCAGTTCGTGAACTCCATGCAGACGCCCAGGTCGCACGACATCGTGCAGCACATGTCGTCCGACAGGCAGACCTCGCCCGGCGGCCGGCAGGCGTAGTCGCCGACGCACATCGTGCCGCCGTCGGGGAGCGTGGCGCACTGCCGCGAGCAGCAGGTTCCCAGGCCGCAGGCCTCGCCGAGCGGCAGGCACATCCCGGTGGTCGCCTGGCAGGCGTCGGCGGTGCAGATGTTGCTGCAGCAGTCGAAGCCGTCGGCGCACGATTCGCCGATCTGCGCGCAGGCGCCGCCCTCGGTGCAGGTGCCGTCCACGCAGTACAGCGAGCAGCACTCGAACGCCGCCTCGCACACGCCGCCGGCCGGCACGCAGGTCGTGGACTGGCAGCGGCGCACGCCGTCGGCCTCGGTCTCGCAGCGTCCCGAGCAGCAGTCCGACGGGGCGAGGCACTCCTCGCCCGGCCCCTCGCAGGTCCCGGTGACCGTCGAGCAGTACCCGCGGTAGCACACGCCGCCGCAGCACTCGGTGGGGTCGGTGCACGGCTGCCCGACGTCGAGGCAGCCGTCGGGCGGGATCCACCCGTCCGGCAGGACCGCCGCATCCTCGCGCGCGTCCACCGGAACGTCCGGTGCGTCCACGGTGCCGTCCGGCGGCTCGCCGTCGCCCGACACGTCGGTGCTCGAGCCGTTCGACCCGCAGGCCGTCCAGACCGCGACACCGGCCACGCAGAACCACAACGTCCATCGTCGCATGCTGCCCTCCTTCGAGCTGCGGCCGGGGCGCACCCGAGGCGTTCCCCGACGGCAACCACTCGTAGTGGAGGTTCCCTCCAAGCCCGGAGACCTTGCAGTCCGACGGCGGCGTCCGAGCGGTGGGCCGGAACATTCCGTAAATACAACGTTTCCTTGATGCGGCGCTCACCCGGCCGGGGGCATCGACGTGAAACCGGGCTGCCAGGCGGCAAGGCTCCAGCGACGGAACACCGGGCAGTCCCGGCACCGCTCGGGCCACTGCCCGGTCTCGGCGCGCTCCTTGTGGCCGGTGACGGACCAGCAGCAGTAGCCGGGACCGTCGGTGCGCAGCGCGCAGACGCCGCACAGCCCCTCCGGGCGCTGTTCGTGCTCCCAGCACGCCGGCCGCTCGCCGGACGGCAGGAGGATCTCGAAGGTGGTGTCCTCGCCCGGGCGGGAGACGACGGTCAGCAAGCCGCCGTGGGCTTCGACGATCTCGTAGGCGGCGGCGAGACCGAAGCCTCCCCCGCCGGCCCGCACGTTGCCGAACGGGCGGAAGACGCGCCGCAGGTCGTCCTCGGCGACGGTCGGTCCGCCGTCGGCGACGCGGATCGAGGCCAGTCGGCCCTGGAAACCCGGGACGCGCCGCCGGACCATCTCGAACGGCGGCTCTTTCCACTCCACGTGCACGCGCCCCTCGCGCCCCGCCGCCTCGATCGCCTGGGACACCACGGCGCCCACGGCGCGCCGGAAGTGCGCGGGGTCCACGGCCAGCAGCAGGTCGCCGTCGGACGGTACGATTTCCAGCTTGACCGCCCGACTCGCCGCCAGCCCGACGAACGGGTCCATCGCCTCGGCCATCACCTTGCCCAGCGGCAGCAGGCGCGGTGCGGGCACCGTCGAGCGGACGCCTTCGATGTACTCCTGGGCGGCGCGGGACAGTTTCCGCGCGGACTGGGAGAGGGTCGAGAGGACGAGCTTCGAGCCGGCCGGCAGCGCGGCTTCCTGTTCGAGGAACTGCGCGCCGGCGAGCACCGAGCCGATCGCCGGCTGCAGCTCCTGACCCAGCCCGGCGGCGAGCGCCCGCGCCTGCGTCAGCCGCTCGGCCCGGCGCCGCCGCCGGTCGGCACGGCGGATCTCGCCCAGGTCGCGGAACACGACCAGCCACCCCTCTCCGCCCGCCACCGGGCAGGAGACGGTGTCGAAGCCGATCCAGCGCCGCGTGCCGTCGGCAATCTGCAGCTCCAGCT
The DNA here is from genome assembly GCA_016930215.1 of Deltaproteobacteria bacterium. Taxonomy (GTDB): domain Bacteria; phylum Myxococcota_A; class Polyangia; order DRWM01; family JAAZOP01; genus JAAZOP01. The sequence continues at coordinate 22,542 of JAFGHH010000084.1, read as the reverse complement.
GCCGCCGGCCGGGACGCCGCGGAGCGGACAACAGCTCGCCCCCCTGCGGCACCCACTGCTCCAGCCGCGTGCCGATCGCCTCGACCGGCAGTGCGAGCCACTCCTGCGCCGGGCCGTTGGCCAGCACGACCCTCCCCTGGACGTCGGCGACGAGCACCCCCGACGGGACGTTCTCGATCACCGTCCGGAACAGCTCCTCGGAGGCGACCAGCGCACCGTGGGACTCCGCGCGCCGGCGCTCCTCGGTCACGTCGTGCCCGGCGGCCACGACGCAGGCCACGGCCCCGGCCTGGTCGGTCAGGGCGTGCAGGCGCCAGGCCAGCCGCCGCCGGCCGCCGTCCCGCCGCTTCCAGCTGTGCTCGTGATGCAACGGAGAACGACCCGCGAACACCTGCTCGCACGCGATCCGCAGCCCGTTCGCCTCGTCCTCGGGGAGCAGCCGTTCCGCCAGCGACGTGCCCCGCAGCTCCTCCAGCGTGTATCCCGACAGCTCCCGGCACGCCTCGTTGAAGCGCACGACGCGGCCTTCGCGGTCGAGCACGAACACGGGCACACCGACCGCATCCAGGAGGATCGCAACGAGGTCCGCACTCATCGCACCACCCTCTCGCGCCCATCCGGGCGCCCGATGATCGGACCGATCCCCGCCGTGTGTCAACGCCGGGATGCCGGGTGGCGGATCCGTGCTACCATGCCGTTCATGAACCAGCACAGCTTCCGATACCCCGGTTGGTGGCTCGCCGTCGCACTCGCGGCCCTCGGTTGCGGCACCAGCGACGACACCGTCGTCGACACCTACCACCCGCCCGACGCGGCGGATGCCGACGCGGACGCCGCGGACGCGGACGCCGACGTGCCCGTCGAAGTCGAGGTGGAGGCGGGCGCCGACGCGGACGCGGACATCGGCCCCGACGCCGACGCCGACCCCGACGACGCGGGCGAGGCGGAGGCGGACGTGCCGCCCGCCTGTCCGTGCCCGACGCTTCCGACGACCTGCACGGCGCCGGCGGCGGACGTGCCGACCTTCACGCCGCCGAACGAGGCGATGCTCGACCAGCTGTTCGGCCTGCTGGCCTGCGCCGACAGCTCGGTCCGCCTCGCGATCTACGAGACCGACTGGGACTGCGTGGTCGACGCGCTCCTGGCCAAGCTCGCTGCGGACACGGACATCGTGTTCGAGCTGGTGATCGACGACGACCGCTGTCCGCGGGAGGGCGGCGGCGCGCTGACCTGCCCGCTGTCGCGGCTGGAGACCTCGGCCCGCGTGTCGATCGCCCTGGACAACCGCAGCGGCCTGATGCACCACAAGTTCGCGTTGTTCGACGACGCGCGGCTGTGGGTCGGCTCGGCGAACCTGACGCAATGGTCGTTCTGCACCGACAGCAACAACGCGATCGTCGTGAACGAGCCCGCGATCGTCGCGGCCTACGGCACCGTCTTCCGCCGGATGTTCGTCGACGGCACGTTCGGCCCGGTGGCCCCCGAGGAGCCGGTCGCGGACGGCGCCTACAAGGTCTACTTCTCGCCCGAGTCGCCCTCGACCTCGCCGTCACGGTGGTTCAACGACCTGGTCGCCGCGATCGGCACGGCGGCGACGTCGGCCGAGGCGATGATCAACGCGTTCACGCGGACCGAGGTTTCCGACGCCCTGATCGCCGCCCACGGCCGCGGGGTGACGGTGCGGGCGGTCGTGCAGAACATGTACATCGATGATGCGCCGGCCCAGGCGCTGCTCGCCGCCGGCATCCCCCTGCACACCGGCGAGATGCACAGCAAGGTGCTGGTTCTCGACGGCCAAACCGTGATCACCGGCTCGGCCAACTGGTCGGCCAACGCCTGGAGCAACAACGAGAATTCGTTGTGGATCACCGACACGACGATCGCTGCCGCCTACCATGCCGAGTTCGAGCGGGTCTGGGCGGCGACCAGCCCCCCGGCGCCGTGAGCGACGGCGACGGGAATGCCCTGCGGTCCCCGCGGGTTGCTCGGGAGGGTGCGATGAGCGAGCCGCGCGGCCGCCGGAAGGACGTCGAACCGCGAACGACGGGAGCGCCGACGGCGCGCCGGGCGCCGTGGACCGTCTGCCTCGCCCTCGCCCTATGCGCCTCGGCCTGCGACGACGGCGAGCCCTACCTGCCGCTCGACGACGCGGCGGACGGCGACGACGAGCTGCCCGGGGCCGACGCCGACGCCGACGCGGACGCCGGCGCCGACGCGGACGCCGATGCCGACCCGGAGGTTCCGACCGACGTCCCACCCGCTCCGTGGGTCCGCATCACGTTCCCGGAGGACGGCGCCGAGGTGGAGAACCCGGTGACGCTGCGGTGGGAGGCCGGCAACGGGGTGGTCACGGTGGCCTTCGAGGCCGACGGCTGGCCGTTGCAGCGCGACCCGCTGGCGGCCGAGCTGGGCTCCTACGAGTATGCGTTCACGGGCGTGAACTACTCGCGGCACGTCGTGCTGCGGGGCTACGACGCCAGCGGGACGGAGGTTGCGGTCGACGAGGTCGATTTCACGCCGACCGAGCAGGTGTGTTCGATCCCCGACCCGCCGGGGTTCAACCACTACACGGTCGAGGTGATCAACAACTGGGACGTGTACCCGAAGGACGGGACGTTCCCGTACTGCTGGGAATCGACGGGGGCGACGTGCGGGGAGAACTGGGGCCAGATCTACGACGGCTACTACGGGGGCGAGCTGCTGTTCCCCGGCGGCGGCGACTGCTTCTGCTCGGGACACACGCTCGAGATCTTCCTGCAGGCCTACCGGCTGTGGCAGGCGGAGCACGGGGTGCCGGAGACGACGCCGTTCCAGGTCGGCGGCAACGTGCTGAGCGTCGCCAGCGTCGACATCGGCCACTTCTACCAGCACTGGCAGGGGTTCGGCGTGACCAGCGTCTCGAGCTCCGCCGACGCGTTCGAGACCGAGGGCATCGGGGAGAACCTGTGGGAGGACCGGTGGGACGAGGCGCTTCCCGGGGACTACGTGAATCTCTCGCGGACGACCGGGTCGGGCCACGCGGTGATCTTCGTCAACTGGATCGAGGATGCGGGGGAGAAGATCGGGCTGCGCTACTACGGCTGCAACAACCGCGGCGCCTCGTGCCCCGACCCCGACGACCCGCTCAACACCACCGGCAACTCGGGCCCCTCGTACATCACCGAGTACTTCGACGGCCACGGCGGCACCGTCATCCCGCGCTACCTGTTCATCGGCCGCGTCTTCGAGCCGACCACGGCGCCGTAGCATCGGCCGGGACGGGGAATACGGCTGCGTCAGCCGGGGTTGCAGCGGCGCGGAGGCGAGCATGACGAGATACGTCGTGGTGGCGGCGCTGGCGACGGCGCTCGGGTTCGCCGCGGGCTGGCTGGTCCACGGCAGCGACGAGGAGGCTGCGGCGGCCGGCGGGACGGCGGGCGACGCGGACCGGACCGCGGCCGGCGGCGCGGTCGGAAGCTCCGCGACGGAGAGGGGCGGAGCGCCCGGAGGCGATCCCGCCGGCCGGCGGACGGCGACCGACCCGCCGCACGCGGGTCCCGCGCGCGCCTCGCCCGCGGCGTCGCCGGGCGCGACCTCCGCCGCCGGGATGGCGGCGCTCGACGCGACGACGGCGCGCCAGGCGCTGCGCATCGCGCAGCTCGAGGGTTTGTTGCGGGACGCGGAGGCCCGGCTGGCGGAGGTGCAGCGTACCGGCCGGCCGCTCGAGGCGCTGGCCGGCGCGACGGCGGCCGAGCGGCGGGCCGAGGCGGCGCGCAACGGCAACATGCTCGTGGAGTTCCCGCAGTGGAGCGACAACCTCGGCCTGTCGGACGAGCAGGCGGCGAAGCACGGACTGTCGGATGCCGAGCGCGAGGCGCTCGACCGCATGTACCGCGAGTTCTACGCGCAGGGGATGGCGGAGCTGAAGCGTCTGTACCGCGAACTGACGGGGGACCCGCAGGCCGGCGAAAGCTCCACGCTCAACGCCCTGCTGCACGACGTGATCGAGCTTTCGCCGCAGGAGCCGTGCCGAACCCGGATGGCGGAGGCCCTCCGGCTGCTGGCCGTCGGACAGCCGCTGCCGGCGCCCGCGGCAGACGCGCCGCCGTGCGAGACGGCGATCTGGTTCCTGTTCCAGAGCGTCGACCGGATGGAGCGCGCGCTGGCGGCGCTCGGACCGGCGGCGCGCGATGCGCTGTGGAGCAGTCGCTCCACCTTCTCCTTCTCCGGCCGCTCGGACGACGACTGACCGCGGGCCGACCGTCTCCCCGCCGCCCGACCCCGCGCGGCTCATTTGGCCGCGACGACCGGTTCCGGTATCCTGTCGGGGCGGGGAGTGTCGCGTGGAGCACGGGTGAGAATCTACGTCTGCCACCGCTGCCATCGGATCCTGCCGCCGCAGGAGCGCTGCGGGGCCTGCAGCAACCCGATCCAGGTCGAGTCGCCCGAGTCGTTCCTCGGACGGACGATCGGCATCTGGAAGCTGGAGCAGGTGATCGGTCTCGGCGCCATGGGCGCCGTCTACGCCGGATCCGTCGAGGACCGCCGCGCCGCGATCAAGCTGATGATCCCCGACGACGAGGACGCGACGATGGTCACGCGGTTCATCCGCGAGGCGCAGCTGTTGTCGCAGCTGCGGCATCCGCACATCGTCGAGGGGTTCGAGAGCGGGACGGGCGAGTGGGGGACGCCGTACTTCGCGATGGAGCTGCTGCACGGGCGCACGCTGCGCGACGAGATGCGGAACCGGCCGCAGGGCATGCCGCTCGCGGAGACGCTGCGCCACACGCGCCAGATGGCGTCGGGGCTGCTGTTCGCCCACGAGCGGGGGGTGGTGCACCGCGACCTGAAGCCGGAGAACATCTTCCTGGTGGAGTCCCCCGGCGGGCCGCCGGTGGACAAGATCCTCGACTTCGGCCTGGCCAAATCGGTGTTGCGGACGCGCGAGCCGCGGCTCACGCGCAGCGGCATCGTGCTGGGCACCCCGGCCTACCTCGCCCCGGAGCAGGCGCGAAACGTCGAGCTGGGCCCGTGGACGGACCAGTACGCCTTCGCGCTGCTCGTGGCCGAGATGATGACCGGACGCAAGATGCGGCAGGACGTGGGGCTGGCGCAGATCGTGACGGTCGAGATCGCCCGGCCGCTGCCCGCCGAGCGGGTGGCGTCGGCGAAGCCGCCGCCGCACGTCGTCGCGGCGCTGCAGCGCGCGACCCAGCCCGACCCGGCCGATCGCTTCGCCGACGTCGAGGACTTCGTCCGGGCGCTGGAGGACCGGCCGACCCGGACGCGGCGCGAGCGGAAGATCAGCCCCGGAGCCGTGCGGATCGAGCATCCGCGCGTCGCGCGCCGGCGCACCGCGCTGCTGGTGCTGCTGGGGCTCCTGCTGGTCGCCGCCGCCGTCGCCGCCTGGTACCTGCTGCGCTGACGGTCCTAACCCCGGTGGAACTTCTCGTAGAGGCCGGGGAACACCCCGTGGGGGTCGAGCCGCGCCTTGACGGCGTCGTAGCGCCCGCGGTCGTACACGTCCCAGAACGCCTCGGGGGTGTGGTGGTTCCGCGAGATCAGCGTCTTGATCCCCCCCAGCTCGTACGTCTTGCGTTCCAGCAGCTCCGACAGGTCACGTTCCGGCTCGTCGTTGCGGCGTCCGTAGACCGCGCAGTCGAAGAACAGGTCGTCCTGCATCCGGGCCGCGTGCCCGTCGGTCAGCCAGGGGTACGGTGCGGACATCCGGTACGGCACGACCCACAGCGGCCAGTGATCGATCGCGCCGGCGTACCAGGCGAACAGCTCCTCCCAGCGTCGTCGCGGCACGAAGTAGTCGCAGACCACCTCCGGCCGACGCCGGCGCAACTCGAGCAGCGGTTCGAGGGCCTTGGACCACCGGATCAGGTTGGTCGAGCCGAGGAACCAGCGGCCCACCGCCGCCCGCACCGGCGCCCACTCGAGCGGCGGCACCGTCGCCGTCATCCAGTGGCACTCGGTGTCGTAGCGGAAGCAGTAGTCGATGGTCGACAGGTAGTCCTCGGCGCGCGCGGCGGTGCTGCGGTGGAAGATCCGCGTCCCGCGGTAGTCGCTGACGTACGGCGCCCGGTCGACGAACGTGCCCAGGCACAGCACGAGCCGGTCCGGTCCGTGGACGATCCCGTCGAGGAACTCGAAGTCCCCCGCCGCCATCCGCTCCTCGACCGCCTCGCGGAACTCCGCCGCGTCCGCATAGCGCCGGTACTCCAGCCGGACGTACGGCCTGGCCGGCACCAGCCGGAACGTCGCCCGGGTCAGCACGCCCAGCGTGCCGTACGAGCCGTGCAGCATCCCGAACAGCAGCGGGTCGTCCTGCGGCGTGCAGGTCAGCACCTCGCCCGCGCCCGTCACCAGCTCGTACTCGGTGCATGAGTCGTGGAACCCCCCTTCGCGCCACGACATCGACTCGACCGAACACCCCGCGACGGCGCCGCCCACGGTGATCCCCTCCAGCTCGGGCACCACCGTCGGCAGCAGGCCGTGGGCCAGGGTCGCCCGGGCCAGCACTCCGAACGGCACGCCGGGCTCCGCCGTGCAGAGCCGGGCGACGGGGTCGATCTCCAGGATCGCCTGCAGCGCCGAGACGTCGACGGCTCGCCCGCGGAACCGTCGGTCGCCCGGCAGCGGCACGAAGTGGTGCACGCCGCCCTTGTGCACGTGCGCGGTGCCGCCCGCGGCCGCCAGGGCCCGCAGCTGCGCCGCCACCGCCTCGACCTTCTCCCGGTGCAGATCCAGCGAAAACGTCATCCGTCGCTCCCGTCCCGTGCCTCGCCGGGCGCCCGCCGCCCGCCGGGCCCGGGCGCTCGAGGTCTAGTCGGCCGGGGCGGCGTCGCCGCAGGAGGCGTCGAGCAGGCGGGAGGTGCGGAGGTACGCGCGCGCCGACTCGGTCTCGACGTCGGTCGCGTCGCGCCACCAGCACATCCCGAACGGCGACGTCTGCAGCAGCTGCACGCCCAGCGGCGCGATGTAGCCGATCACCAGCTCCCCGACCTCCGCCGCCGACCCGCGGCGCGCGCCGACCTTGGCCAGCGTCGCCTCCCCGAGCACTTCGGTCAGGCTGCGGAAGTCGACCGCGCGGAGGAAGTCGCGCATCTGGCTCAGGCCGCCCGGGAAGCCGAAGTCGCGTCCCGCAGCGTGGAACCCGTAGTCCAGCGCATCGGCGCCCAGCCGGAACGGCAGGTCGACCTTGAACCCGCCCGGGACCAGCGGGGAGGGCCGCGGCGCGTGCGTGCCGTCCTGCGCCACCCGCACGTTCACGCCCCAGCCGTCGAGGATCAGCTTGGCGAAGAAGTCCCGGCCCACCACGTGCCGCACCACCGGCCGGAACGCCGGGGGAAACCCGCCCGCGCGCCCCAGGTACAGGCCGCGGCGCATCTCCGGCGGCCGCAACGCGCGACCCGCGCTCCAGGCCGCCGCGATCTCCTTCGGCGTCAGCTCCGCGAACAGATCGATCGCCTTCTGTCGGTCCATGCCGGCAGCCTTAGCGCGGAGCGGGTCCCGGAGCAAGGGGCACGGCTCCGCCCGCCAGTTCCGTCAGCAGCGCCGCGTAGCGCGGCAGCACCCGCGGCGCCGCGAACGGGGCCGTCAGCGCCCGGCGGTCCGCCCGCAGCTCGAGCGTCCCGGCCGTCCAGCCCCGGCACAACCGCTCCAGCTCGGCCGCCAGCGCCGCCTCGCCGGCATAGCGGAACTCCGCCGGATACAGCTCCGGGTAGCACAGGCCGTCCGGCACCAGCGGCCGCGCCCCGAGCTGCACCGCCTCCAGCACCGCCAGTCCGAAGAACTCGTGCCGCGCCGTCGATACCACGAGCTGCGCGCGCGCCAGCAGGTCGAGGTACGCGTGCCGGTCCTCGACGAAGCCGAAGTGCTGCAGCCGCGCGCCGAGGCGCGCGCGGGCCTCGTCGAACACCGCCGGCGCCTCCCGGAACCGTTCGCCGCACACCGCCGCGCGAAACGGCACGCCCCGGTCGGCCAGCCGCGCCAGCGCGCCGAAGAACGCCTCCGGCCCCTTGTCGTGCTCCCAGCGGTGGTTCCACAGGATCAGCGGGCCGGGGGCCCGCCCCGGTCCGGCCGGGACGTCCCGACCGGCCACGCCGGGATGGTCCGGCAGCTCCACCGGCAGCGGCAGCACCACGCTCCGCTCCGCGAGCCGCTCGAGCCACCCGGCCGGCACCGCGTCCGGCATCCGAGCGAGCAACTCGCGCGCCGCGACCAGGAAGCTGTCCCGGTTCCACGCGCTGTTGAACGCGCAGCGGTCGGCCGCCAGCACGGAGACCAGCTGCGTGACGCCGAAGTGCAGGTCGCGCTCGCCGGCGAACTCGGCGCGCACCGGGAACGCCAGCTGGTTCTCGTGGAAATACAGCAGCCGCGGCACCGTCGCCAGCGCCGGCACCAGGCCCACCAGCTCGGCCAACGGCAGGCAGGCGCTCGCCAGCACCACGTCGAACGGCCCGCGCAGCTCCCGCGCCCGCTCCAGCGCGAGCCACGCCGCCGCCCCGCGCATCCGCCACTTCCAGTGCCGGCCCGGCAGGGTCAACACCGTCCAATCGGCCTCGAGACCGCCGGTCAGGATGCGGGTGAACGCCGCGTGCGACCCCGCGTCGTACGGCTCGAGGTACAGGATTCGCAGGCGACCCGCAGCGGACATCAGCGACGGGAGCGCTTCCTGACGGGCTTCTTCGAAGGCTTGCGGACGGGCTTCTTCGACGCCTTGCGGACGGGCTTCTTCGACGCCTTGCGCACCGGCTTCTTCGCCACCTTCCGCACCGGCTTCTTCGACGGCTTGCGGGCGGGCTTCTTCGACGACTTCCGCACCGGCCTCTTCGCCACCTTCCGCACCGGCTTCTTCGACGGCTTGCGGGCGGGCTTCTTCGACGCCTTGCGGACGAGCTTCTTCGCCACCTTCCGCACCGGCTTCTTCGACGGCTTCTTCGCCACCTTCCGCACCGGCTTCTTCGCCGCCTTCTTCGGCGCGGGCCGTGGAGCCGGGGGGCGGGCGGGTCTGGGGGAGTCGTCGAACGGGAAGGCCATCTGGGAGGGCGGCTCGCCGGCACAGGTCGGGGCGCCGCGTCCCTTGGAGCTCGGCTCGCCGAGCACCGCGTGGGCCGCCTCGTCGGCCAGGTCCTCGGCGCGCTCGGCGGAGATCCCGAGGGTCCTGCGCAGCTCGAGGTCGAAGGCGAACTCGTCCTCGTTGGTGTCGAGGTCGGACATCAGCATGACGTAGGACAGCTTGTAGGCCAGCTCGCGGGAGACGGCGCGCTGGAGGGTGGGGGTGAGCTGGCCGACCCGGGCGCAGCGGGCGGCCTGGCACGACTCGCCGCGCTGGACGCGGGCGGCGATCTGCTGCATCACGCCGCGGATCCGGTCGGGGGTGGCATGCTGGCCGAACAGCCGCAGCATGATCCGGATGAAGGCGTCGGCCTCCTCGTCGGCGAGGGAGCCGTCGGCGGCGGCGGCGAGGAAGACGATCTCGAGGATCGCGTCGACCTCCGGCGGCTGCAGCTCGTCGCGCACGGCGAGCGGGACCGCGCATTCGACGTCGAGCTTGGACAACCTGCTCATCGGACCCTCCCTTCCCTGCCGGGGCGCCGAGCCTACGTCAGGCGAGGCCGGCGGGCAACCGTCCCGCGCGGTCGGGTTTCAGCGCCTTCCGCGTGCGGTCAACCGCAGCAGCCAGGCGTCGTAGGGCATCCCGGAGACGACGACCGGGCGGCGGCGGAACCGGTACGGGTTCCCGCGCAGTTCGTGGTGCGCCGCGGTGGTCAGCAGGACCTCGCCGGCACCGGCGAGGTCCTCGCCGAGCTTGGAGGCGAAGTTGAACTCGCTGCCCCACATGTCGTGGCCCATCACGAGCGTCGGGCCCCAGCCGATGCCGATGCTGACCTGCACGTCCGACTCGTCGTCGGTCTGCATGTTGATCTCGGACAGCCGGTCGAACATCTGGAGGGAGGCGGCGACGGCGCGGTCGACCGAAGGGAACCAGGCGAACAGGTTGTCGGCCTCGGTCTTGACCAGCCGCCCGCGGAGTCGCCGGATCACGGGCACGCAGACGTCCTGCATCCGGCGGATCAGCATCAGGTAGTGCACGATGCCGTGCAGCACGGTGAGCCGGGTGAAGCCGGCCATGTCGAGCACGAACGTCGCGACGGTCCGCTCGAAGCGCCGGTGGATCCGCCGGTCGATCTCCTGCAGGCGCCGGGCGGCGGCGGTGGAGCCTTCGAGCGCGGCGCGCGAGCGCTGCCGCAGCAGGTCGGCCAGGAACTTCTCGTCGGGATCGCTGGTGTGCATGGGGGACTCCCGCCCGGCCGGAGGCGTCCGGCCGGCTACGGCGCGTCGTCGCGGCCATCCGGCCCGACCCGCTCGACGATCACCCCGAGCGGACAGGCCGGGACGCACGCACCGCACTCGACGCACTTCTCCGGCACGATGCGGTAGATCTCCGGTCCCTCCTCGATCGCGTCCACCGGACACTCGAGCACGCAGAACCCGCACTTGTCGCACTCGCGGCCGATCACGTGCACGGCATCACCCTCCCGCCAGCGGCGGCAACAGCACGACCTCGTCGCCGTCGGCGAGCCTCGTCCCCTCCCCCTGGAGGAAGGCGACGTTGGTCCCGTTGACGATCACCTTGCAGCTCCGCACCGCCTCGTCGAACGGCCGCCCGTGGGCCCGGGACAACGCGCGCAGCAGCGTGCGGACCGAGTCGGCCGCGACGCGCGCCTCGCGGACGCCGAGCGTCCGGCCGAGATGGGAGGCGAACTGGACGTGGACCATCACGCCCTCCTCACGCGTCCCCCGCCGGGCGGGTGAGCTGCTCGACGGCGCCGAACTTGGGCGGACAGACGTCGCGACAGCGGCCGCAGGCCACGCACAGGTCGTCGTGGATCACGGCCAGCTCTCCCTTGCGCCACGAGATCGCCCCGGGGACCGGACACTTCTTGAAACACAGGCCGCACTTCTCGCACTTCTCCTCGACCACCCGGAAGACGACCCGCGTACGGTCCTCGGCCGGCGGCACCTCGCGCAGCCGCACGGCGTCGAAGTGCGGCGGGCAGACCGCGGCGCACCGGCCGCAGCGGATGCACTTCGCCGGGTCGATCACCGCCCGCTCGGTGCGCCGCCAGGCGATGGCGCCCACGGGGCACTCGGCCGCGCAGATCCCGCAGCGGCGGCAACGGTCGGGAGCGATCTCGAAGGCGGCGCGGCGCACCCGGGAGGCCCAGTCGGCCGCGCGGACGTGCCGGGCCTCCTGCGTCCACTCGTCCCGCCACTTCCTCGCCTGTTCCTCCCACCCCCGCACCTCGGCCAGACCGGCGCGCAGCACCTCGCCCTCGCGCTCCCACAGCAGCCGCCGCCGCTCACGGAAGCGGTCCGGGCCCGTGCGCACCTCGTCGGCGACCTCGGCGAGGTCGGTGAGGTCGAGCTTGTCCAGCAGCCGACGGGTCGGAACGCCGGCGGCGTCCCAGTCGCGGACCCGGTAGTAGACCGGCAGCATCTCGGCCAGCGGCACCTTCGAGCGCGGCTCGTGCGGCCGCTGGAGCTCGTCGGTCAGGCGCGGCGGCAGCGCGTCCGTCTCCGCCAGCAGCCCCTCGCGCAGGTTGATCATCCGCTCCAGCGTATAGGCGCGCTCGCCGACGGCGCTGAACAGCCCGAGGTTCATCTTGACCCCGGTGTAGGCGGCCAGGGCTCTGGTGTGGGGCAGCAGCGGCAGGTGGAACGGCATCGCGCCGGGCGACATCTTGCCCTGGCCGCCGAGTGCGAAGCGGGTGAGCTGGAGCACCTGGTTGACGAGGCGGGCCTGCCAACCGTGGGGGTTGACGGCCCAGGACGGCACGTCGGGGATCACGGCGTAGGTGGTGAAGATGCAGCCGCCCGCGGCCGCGACCGCCTCCATCGTGTTCTGCTGGAACACGGTGAGCGCGGGCTTGGCCAGCGGGGTCAGCGGGTCGATGTTGACCGGGCCGAGCGCCTCGAAGAACACGAGGTAGCCGCCGTTGATGTGGCAGCCGCCGCGGTTGGAGACCGCGTAGCCCAGGCCGTGGCCCACGGCGCCGCGCGGCTCGTAGGCGGCGAACTCCAGCCCCTTGGACTGCATCGCCAGCTCGGGGGCCCCGCGGCGCTCCGCGAGCCGCAGCGACCCGTCGGCCAGCTCGGCACCGACGCCCCGCCGCCACGCGATGTCCTCGAGCAGCCCGTCCATCGCCGCGTGGTCCTCGAAGGAGACCGGCAGCTCCGGGAACAGCCCGCGTTCGCGCAGCTCCATCGCCGTGGCGATCGTCGACCCGGCGCTGATCGTGTCCATGCCGAGGGCGTCGCAGAGCAGGTTCCAGCGGAAGATGCTGGGCAGGTCGGCGTTGTTGATGTTCGGTCCGAACATCCCGATCGTCTCGAACTCCGGGCCCTTGCGCTCCCGCCCCTCGTGCCGCACGACCCGCCCGCAGCGGATCGGGCACGACAGGCATCCCTCGTTGCGCGCCAGGTGGCGCTCCGCCATCGTCTCGCCGCTCACCTCGTCGGCGCCGGCGAAGCTGCCGAAGCGGAAGTTGCGTGTCGGCAGCGTGTTCGTGGCGTTGGTGCCGCTGACCAGCGCGGCGGTGCCGTAGCGCGGAAGCTGGCGACCGGTGATCGAATGCCCGCGCAGGGTCGCGACCCAGTCCCGGACCGTCCGCCGGAAGGCGTCCCGGTCGTGGGGCTCGTGCCGGCGGCCGCCGCCGACCGTGACCAGCTTCAGCAGCTTGGAGCCCATCACGGCGCCGGTGCCGCCGCGGCCGAGCACCCGGTGGCCGGACACCACGCAGGCGAACCGTACCAGTTGTTCGCCGGCCGGACCGATGGTCAGCCGGCCGAGCTTCGGCGACAGGTCGCGCTGCGCGGCCTCGGTGTCGAGCCCCCACAGGTGACGGGCATCGAGGAATCGCGCCCCGCGCTCGTCGACCGCCAGCCAGGTCGGCGTCGCGGCCCGGCCCCGGACGATCAACCCGTCCCAGCCGGCGCGCTTGAGATGCACGCCGAAGGTCCCGCCGCAGTTGCTGGACAGGACCCCCCCGGTCATCGCGTTCTTCGTCGACAGGTTGAAGCGGCTCGCGGCGGGGGCCCCGCTGCCGGTCAGCGGTCCCACGGTCAGCACCAGCAGGTTGCCCGCCGACAGCGGGTCGATGCCGGGCTCCAGCTCCTCCCACAGGATGCGGGCCGCCAGCGCCTTGCCGCCGAGGTACAGCTCGGCCCACCGGTCGCCGAGGGGGAACTCGCGCCAGGTGCGCGCGCCGAGGTCGACATCCAGCAGCCTTCCGGAGAATCCGGCATACCGTGTGGCCATCGGTGGGACTGTAGCGGGGGCGTTTCCGGCGGTCAAACGTCTCCGTCCGGCCGCCGCCGGCGCCCGCGCGGCGGCGGGAAGCGCCCGGCCGACAGCGAATTCCCAGTTGCGAAGGGGAGTTGACATCGGCGCGACGCGGAATAGAATCCGCTCCCTGCGTTCCCGCCCGGGGACCCGGGAGCCCGGGAGCGCGAGAAACGAGGACCGTGATGGCGACCCTGTCCGAGAAGATGGCCGCGGTGGAAGCGAGGCTGGTCCGCAAGGACGCCCTGCCGGAGTTCCGCTCCGGCGACACCGTGCGGGTGCACTACAAGATCGTCGAGGGCGACAAGGAGCGCGTGCAGGTGTTCGCCGGCGTCGTGATCCGGATCCACCGCGCGGGCACGAAGTCGACCTTCACCGTGCGCAAGATCTCCCACCAGGTCGGCGTCGAGCGGGTGTTCCCGATCCATTCGCCGCGGCTGGTCAAGCTCGAGGTGACGGCGAGGGGCAAGGTCCGGCAGAGCCGCCTGTACTACCTGCGCGGCCTGACCGGCAAGGCGGCCCGGATCCGCGAACGCGAACGCGTGGTGGTGCCGGAGTCGGAGCCCGTGGAGGACGCCGGCGATTCGTCGGCGACGGCCGAGGAGTAGCCGCCCCGTGGCTTCGCGTGCCGCCGGCGCCGCGTCGGCGTCCCCACGCGACGGAACCTCGCGACGAGGCGCCGCGTCCCCGGCGGCGATCGTCGTGCTCCTCTGGCTGTCCGCCGCCTGCCCGCCGCCGCCCGACGGCGACGCCGGCCCGCCCGCCCTGCCCGACGATCCGCTGGCCTGTCTGCGCCTCGCCGACGACTGGTCCCGGGTCGGCAGCAGCAAGCCGCAGAAGCTCGACGCGCTCGTCGCCCTCGACCGCGCCGAGAGCCTCGGCTCCGACCCGTACGTGACCGAGGTGTTGCGCGCGCGCACGCTGTTCCGGCTGGCCGAGGACAACGAGACCGACTCGAGCCGCGGCGACTGGCTCGACGCGGCCCTGGCGGCGGCCCGACGGGCCGTGGAGCTCAGGCCCGACCGCGTCGAGGGCCACTACTACGTGGCGGCGGTGCTGGGGCGGGTCGCCGAACGGGCCACGGTCGGCGCGTTCGACATGATCCCGCAGATCCTGGCCGCCGCGGAGCGCGCGGTCGAACTGGACCGCACCTACGACAACTGCGGGCCCCTCCTGGCGCTCGGCATGCTCTACATCGCGGCCCCGCCCTGGCCGCAATCGGTCGGCGACGCCGAAGCCGGCATCGAGTACCTGCGCGAGGCGGTCGAGTGTTCCGACTATCCGATCAACCACATCATGCTCGCCGAGGCGCTGCTCGACCAGGGAGAGTTCGAGGAGGCGCGCACGCTCCTGCGCTGGGTCCTGTCCCGGCCGCCGGAGGGCGACTGGGGCGTGGCCGGCAACAAGTGGCGTCCGATCGCTCGCGAGCTGCTGGACCGGGCCGACAACCCGGGACGATAGCTCGGGCGGCTCACAGGTCGAGCGCGAAGCTCCAGCCGAGGGTGGCGGCGGCCGGCAACGTCTCGTCCGGACCGCCCCGGGGCGGCGGCAGGAACTCCGCCGGGTCGCGCACCGGCAGGCGCCGGTCGTCCGGCACCTCGTCGGACGACAGCATCCGCCACTGTGTCCCCGGGTCCTCGTAGAGCACCAGGGCATCGATCACCCCGGCGACCATCGCCGCCAGCAACGCCCCCAGCACCGCCCAGCTCGCGATCTTGTACCCCTCCGCGTAGGCGGCCGCCTGGTCGCCGCGTGTGGTGCCGACCCACTCGTGGGCCTCCCGGCGGTACCAGTCCCACGAGAAGAAGGTCCAGACGTTCGCCGCGCCCAGCGCCGCCTCCAGGCCGAGGAATGTCCACCCCTTGTCCTCCTGCCCGTTCTGGAACTGGCCGACGCCGAACGGCACGAACGCCAGCACCAGGTGCCGGTCGTCGCTGACCCGCGCCAGGTAGCGGGGCTCGAGCGCCGCCTGGAGCGCCTCGCGCCGGCGCCGGTCCTCCTCGAGACGCCGCTGCCGCTCGAGCTCCGCCAGCTGCTGCTCGGCCGCCTGCAGCGCCGCCAGCCGCTCGCGCATCTGCACCTTGACCCGCGCGAACACGTCGAGGATCGGCGTGGGAAACACCGCCGCGTCCAGCTCCCAGTCCGGCTCGAGCACCAGCAGCTGGTCGAAGACGGCCGATGCCTGGTCCTCGTTCCCCTGGAACAGCAGGCTCGCCCCGAGGAACTGGAGGCACTCCTCGCGGATCGCGCGGCTCGGCGACGGATCCCGGCCCAACAGCTCGCGAAAACGCTCCACCGACAGCGGGTAGTCGCCGGCGTCGTAGGCGTTCCGGGCGCGCTGGAAGTCGGCCAGATCGTCGGCCGCGGCCCGTCCCGCCGGGACGACCAGGAGGCACGCAACCACCGCCGGAACGACCGCCCGCACGGCGCGGAGTGTACCAGGGGTGAGGGGAGAGGGGATAGGGGAGAGGGAATGGGGAGCGGATCGGGAAGGCGACTTGCCGCCCCGGAGGGCCGATGCTACCGTCCGATCGAGGAACGACGCTCGATGCTGCCGCGACGCTACGCCTTTCGACCGACCATCGCCTGCCTGGCGCTCGCCGCGGTCGCCGCCTGCGCGACCGGCGGTCCCGGGAACGGCGTCCTCCCGGACGGTGCCGGGGACGGCGCGGAGACCCCGCCCGACGCGCCGCTCGACGACGGCACCGACTCGGGGTGCCTGCCCGGCCTGACCCTCTGTCCCTCCGGCTGTGTCGATACGAACTCCGACCCCGGCAACTGCGGCGCGTGCGGCAACACGTGCGGTTCGTCCGAGGTCTGCAACGAGGGTCGGTGTTCCGGCACGTGCGGCAGCGGGCGCCTGGACTGCCCGGACGGCTGCGTGGACCCGCAGACCGACGACCGGAACTGCGGGACGTGCGGCAACGCGTGCGCCGACGGGCTCAACGCCGACGGCCGCTGCGAGCTCGGCCACTGCATCCTGGTCTGCCACGCCGGCTGGCAGGACCGCGACTCGGCACCGGGCTGCGAGACCGCGTGCGCGGGTTCCGGCACGCCGGAGGTCTGCAACGGCATCGATGACGACTGCGACGGGGCGACCGACGAGGACTTCGCGTGCGCGGTGGGTCGAGCGACGCCCTGCACGACGAGCTGCGGCACGACCGGCAGCGGCGCCTGCACCCTGGCCTGCGAGCCGCCGGCGGTGGAGGCCTGCACGCCCCCGGCGGAGACGTGCAACGGCATCGATGACGACTGCGACACCCTTCCCGACGACGGTTTCGCCTGTTCGCCGGGCACCTCCGGCTCCTGCTCGACGCCCTGCGGCTCGACGGGCACGCGCGCCTGCACCGCGGGCTGCATCTGGGACGACTGCGTCGCGCCGCCCGAGACCTGCAACGGCCGCGACGACGACTGCGACACCGTGGCCGACGACGGTTTCGAGTGCGCGGCGGGCGCCACCTCCACCTGTCCCACCTCCTGCGGTTCCACGGGCACGCGGACCTGCGGTGCGAGCTGCGCCTGGCAGGCGTGCGTCCCGCCCCCGGAGGCCTGCAACGGCCGCGACGACGACTGCGACACGCTCGTCGACGAGACCTCCGAGTGCGTGCCCGGCTCGACCCAGGCCTGCCCGACGAGCTGCGGCACGACCGGCCAGCGCACCTGCAACGCCTCGTGCACCTGGGATGCGTGCGTCGCGCCGCCCGAGACCTGCAACGGCCGCGACGACGACTGCGACACCGTCGTCGATGACGGTTTCGAGTGTCTGGCGGGGACGAGCGGCGGCTGCACGACGAGCTGCGGCACGTCCGGCACGCGCGTCTGCGCGGCGAGCTGCGCCTGGGGCTCCTGCACGCCGCCCGCCGAGACCTGCAACCGGGCCGACGACGACTGCGACGGCGCCGTCGACAACGGCTTCCGGGCCGTGACGCAGACCACCACCTACGCCACGCTGAGCACGTTCCTCTCGGCGTGCAACGGCACCACGCAGTCGTACGGGCCGGAGTGCAACGCCGCGATCCACCGCTTCTGCTGCAGCGCCGGCTGCGCCAACGCCGGCTTCGGGCCGGTCGAGAGCGCCTACGGCGCGGCGACCGTCGCCTGCGTGATCGGCGAGGCGACGCAGAACCCCGGGTTCCCGGCGCTGCAGGCGATCCACTCCGGCTGCGACGGCGTGGTGCAGCGCGCGGGCCCGGACTGCAGCTGCGCGATCAAGCGCTGGTGCACCGGACGCGGTTTCGCCAGCGGCTTCGGGCCCGTCGAGAACTCGTACCCCGACGCCTACGTCGTCTGCGTCCCCTCGAGCATCGCCGTGATCGTCGGCACGACCTACACCGAGCTGTCGACCTACCAGTCGAACTGCAACGGCACGACCGAGCGGTGGGGGCTGTACTGCAACAGTGCGATCCACCAGTTCTGCCGGGCCCGGGGGCACGTGACCGGCTTCGGGCCGGTCGAGAACGTCGGCGACGCGGCTTACGTCACCTGCATGGACGCCTAGCGCGGCCGTTTGGCAACGCGCGTTCGCCGGAAAGGACGGACCAGGCTGACCGCATTCGACCCCGACCCCCGGTTCTTCCGGACGATCGTCGACGAGCTGCCGGACGGCGTCTACGTCACCGACCGCGAGCGGCGCATCGTGTATTGGAACCGCGGTGCCGAGCGGATCACGGGGTACACCGCCGCGGAGACGCTCGGGTCGAGCTGCGCGGACAACCTGCTGATGCACGTCGACGGCGAGGGGACGCGGCTGTGCCTCAAGGGCTGCCCGCTCTCGACGACGCTGGCGGACGGCGAGGCGCGCGACACCGACCTCTACCTGCAGCACAAGGCGGGGCACCGGGTGCCGGTGCGGGTCCGCGTGGCGCCGCTGCGGGACCGGGAGGGCCGGATCGCGGGCGCGGTCGAGACCTTCACCGACAACTCGGCCCGGCTCGCCGCGCTCCAGCGCCTCCGGGAGCTGCAGCAGCTCGCGTTCCTCGACCCGGTCACCGGCGTCGGCAACCGGCGCTACACCGAGCTGACGGTGCAGGCCCGGCTGGACGAGCTCCGCCGCTACGGCTGGACCTTCGCGGTGCTGTTCATCGACATCGACCACTTCAAGCAGGTCAACGACGAGTGGGGGCACGAGGTGGGCGATCGGGTGCTGGAGCTGGTCGCCCGGACGCTGGCCGGCAGCCTGCGCTCGTTCGACTTCCTCGGCCGCTGGGGGGGCGAGGAGTTCGTCGCCGTGGTGCCGATGCAGCTCGAGTCGCTGCTGGCGCCGCTGGCGACGCGCTGCCGGGCGCTGGTCGAGCGGTCCCGGCTGGCGGTGGGTGTTCGGCACGTGCTGGTCACGGTGTCGATCGGTGCGACGATGGCCGACGCGGCGGACACCGTGGCAACGCTGGTGGCGCGGGCGGACGAGTTGATGTACCGCAGCAAGCGGGCCGGGCGGAACCGGGTCACGCTGTCCCCGCCGCGGCCCGGGAGCCCGCCGCCGGCCGGCGGCGGGACGTCCGAGGCCGGGGACCCGGCCGGTCCCGGAGGGCGCACGAGTCCTTGACCTCGGGTGCCCCGCACCCCTAGAACGTCGGGGCGGAGGTGGCGCGATGGCGTCCCGCGAGCGCGCGTTCAGCGGAATCCAGCCCAGCGGCGAGATCCACGTCGGCAACTACCTCGGCGCGATCCAGAACTGGGTCGCGATGCTCGACGACCACGACTGCATCTTCTGCATCGTCGATTGGCACGCCACGACGATCGAGTACGACCCGCGGGAGATGCCGCAGCGCATCTTCGACGCCGCGCTGGTCAACATCGCCTGCGGCCTCGACCCCGAGCGCTGCACGCTGTTCGTGCAGTCGGCGGTGCGCGAGCACACCGAGCTGTGCTGGGCGCTGATGACCGTCTGCCCGATGGGCGAGCTGGGCCGCATGACCCAGTTCAAGCAGAAGTCCGACGAGCACAAGGAGAACGTCAACGCCGGCTTGTTCGCCTACCCGGTGCTGATGGCCGCCGACATCCTGCTGTACAAGGCGACCCGCGTCCCCGTCGGCGAGGACCAGCTCCAGCACCTCGAGCTGGCCCGCGAGATCGCCCGCCACTTCAACGGCCGTTTCGGCGAGACGTTCCCCGAGTGCAACGCGAAGCTGAGCCTCGCCCCGCGCGTGATGGGCCTCGACGGCAAGGCCAAGATGAGCAAGAGCCTCGGCAACCACCTCGGCGTGATCGAGACCCCCGAGGAGCTGCACCGCAAGCTCAAGCCGGCCTACACCGACCCGCAACGCCTGCGCCGCTCCGACCCCGGGCGGCCGGAGCTGTGCAACATCTTCACCATGCACAAGGGCTTCTCGACGGCCGAGGTCGTCGAGCGGGTCGACCGCGAGTGTCGCGTGGCCGGCATCGGCTGCGGCGACTGCAAGCTGCTGCTCGCCGACGCGATCGACGCCCGGCTCGGTCCGGCCCGCGAGCGCGCCGCCGAGCTGCGGGCCCACCCGGAGCGCGTGCTGCAGGCGCTGGAGGCGGGCGCGGAGCGCTGCCGCGCCGTCGCCCGGGAGACGATGCGCGAGGTCCGCGACCGGATGGGCCTGCGCGTCGCCTCGGGGAAGGCCGACGCCCGATGAGCGCGCGCACCTCCGCCGCAACGCTCGCCCTGGCCGTGCTGCTGGCGAGCACCGCCGCCGGCTGCCGGGCCCGCCGGGACGCCTGCGGCGACCCGGTGGTCGTCGCCCGGGCGTTCGTCGAGCGCCTCGAGGGCGGCGACACCGAACGGGCGTTCGAGCTGCTCTCGCGCGCGGCCCGCGACGAGCTGACCCGTCGCGCCGCCGAGGCTTCCCGCACGATGGGGCAGGAGGTCGCCCCCGCCGAGCTGCTCGTCCCGGAGCGCTCCGTGCTGGTTCGTCCGGAGTGGCTCGCGCTGCGCTCGATCGACGGCGACGAGGCGTGGATCGACGTGCGGCCCGCCGAGGACGTCGGCGTGCAGCACCGCGGGCCGTGGAGCGTCCAGCGGCTCGTCCGCGAGGACGGCTGCTGGCGGGTCGACCTGTTCCACCCGCCTCCGGGGGCCGCCGCGCCGGGCGCACTCCCGGCGGTCGGCGACGCCGGCGCCCGAGGGAACTGACCGTGGACGAGCCGTCGCTGCGGCGTCCCAACCCCGTGCGTCTGCACCGCACGCTGCGCGTGCACGAGGTCGACCTGCACCGGCGGATCGGCTGCCGCCGCTACGAGGAATGCCTGGACCGCTCGGTGCGCCTGTCCTGGCTGTCCTTCACCTGCGTCCGCTGCTTCGCCTTCCGCCCGCGGCGCCAGGCGGTCGAGGAATGGACGCTCGACGACTTGGCGCACTGGCTGGCCGAGGGTCGGACCAACCGGATGTTCCAGGACATCGATGACTGGCTGGCCCGCCACCGCGCCGAGGACCGCACGCAGGTCTGAGGCGCCGGTCCGCCGCCCGCAAGGCGCGGACAGACCATCTGCTCCCTGCCCCCCACGACTCGCCCCGCAACGTGCGCCCCGCAACTCGCGACTTGACGGGCGACGTCGGGAAGGGCAGCCTCGGGCTGCAGGCGGTGAGGAAGAACCGGCGCCGGGTCGCCCGCGGGGCGGGCCGGTCGGGGAGGCATTCCATGTTGCAACGGCTTGCTGGGATCGTGACGCTCGGGTCGCTGGCCGCGTCGGGCTGCGGCCTGATGGGGTTGTTCGAGGAGGCGCCCGAGCAGTCGTGCGTCGACGACCGGCTGCAGCAGGTCGTCGCGCCCTGCGGGATCTGCGACGGCGGAACCGACCTCCACCAGATCTGCGTCGAGGGCGAATGGGAGCCCGACTACTGCGGAGACGACCCGCTGGACCTCGACCACGACGGCTACGCCAACCACGGCTGCGCGACGAGCACCGAGGCCTGTTGCGCGGGCGTTCCGCTCGACTGCAACGACGCCGACGGAACGGTCCACCCGGAGGCCCCGGTCTGCATCCACGACGACGGGTCGGGACCGCCCCAGACGCGGCCCTGCACGACCACCTGCGGGTCGGAGGGCACCGAGACCTGCGCTTCGACCTGCGAGTGGAGCGGGACGTGCAACCCTCCGCCCGAGTCGTGCAACGACCTGGACGACGACTGCGACGGGGAGACCGACGAGGGATTCGACTGCCGGCGCGGGGCGTCGGTCTCCTGCACCACGACGTGCGGGACGACCGGGGTGGGGCTCTGCACGGACGGCTGCGCGATCCCGACCGGCGCGGACTGCCTGCCGCCGGCCGATGTCTGCAACGGGATCGACGACGACTGCAACGGCGCGAGCGACGATGACTACGCGTGCATCCGCGGCTCGACCGTCGAGTGCCCGACCACGTGCGACTCGACCGGGACCGGCACCTGCACGAGGACCTGCGAGATTCCGGTGCCGGACGCGTGCACGCCGCCGGACGAGGTCTGCAACGGGATCGACGACGACTGCGACGCGGCCGGGCGCGCCGACAACGGCTTCCCCTGCGTCCAGGGCTCGACGGTTTCCTGCACGACCGTCTGCGGCACGCCGGCCGGCATCGGGACCTGCACCGACGCCTGCGAGATCCCCGCACCGACCGACTGCACGCCGACGGGCGAGGCGTGCATGAACGGGATCGATGACGACTGCGACACCGAGACCGACGAGATCGAGGCCGGGCAGTGCGCTCCCGGGACCACGGTCGCCTGCACGACGACGTGCGACGCCGCGGGCGAGACGACCGGGACGGGAACGTGCACCGACCTCTGCCTGGCGCCGGCGCCGGAGGACTGCACGCCGCCCGCGGAATCGTGCAACGGCGAGGACGACGACTGCGACACCACGATCGACGAGGACTTCGCCTGTCGGCGGGGAGAAGCGGACGTGTCCTGCACGACCACGTGCGGAACGACCGGCACGGGGACCTGCACCGACGCCTGCGAGCTGCCCGCGCCGGCCGACTGCACGCCGCCCGCCGAGTCGTGCAACGCGATCGACGACGACTGCGACGGGTCCACGGACGAGACCTACGCCTGCGCCCGGGGCTCGAGCGTGCCGTGCACGACCGTCTGCGAGACCACCGGCACCGGGACCTGCACCGACACCTGCAGCATCCCGCCGGCGGCCGGGTGCACGCCGCCCGCCGAGTCGTGCAACGCGGCCGACGACGACTGCGACACCGAAGTCGACGAGACCTACCCCTGCATCCGGGGCTCAAGCGTCTCCTGCGAGACCGCGTGCCACTCC
>JAFGHH010000547.1 GCA_016930215.1 Deltaproteobacteria bacterium | reverse complement strand
TGCCGTCGCCGAAATCCCAGGCGTAGGACTCGATCAGGCCGACGCTCCAATCGACGAGCTGCGCGGTCAGCTCCGGCTCGGGCACGCGCGGGTCGACGCCGAACGAGGCGAAGGTGCGCTCCGTCACGGCCAGCGCGAACGGCTCGGCAACCAATCCGGGAGCGAGCCCGGGCTCGAGGCCGGTGGCGGCCAGCCGCACCTCGTACAGCCCCTCGTCGTCGCCCGTCAGCTCGACCGACCCGGCCCAGGTCGCGGCGGGGACGAGCGGCAGGGGCAGATCGAGCGGCTCGGAATCGACGATCTCGCCCGCGTCGAGCCGGACGAGCTGGACGGTGACGGGGGCGGCGGTGATGTCGAGGTTGCCGGTGTTCTCCAGGCGGAGCGCGGCGTCGAACGGCTCGCCCGGCCGCGCGATGCGCGGGGCGCCGATCGTCCCGTCGAGCCGCACGCGGGCCGAATCGATCAGCAGCGCCGCGCGGTGCACGCTGCCGTCCTCGGGGCCGGCGGTGTCGTCGATCACGCGCAGCGTCCAGGTGCCTTCGAACTGCTTTCCCTTCAGGTCGTCGAACACGTTCGGGAGGTGCTGGCTGCCCAGGATCGAGTTGACGTTGTAGCGTCCCAGCTCCGCGTCGTCGAGCAGCTCGTGGCGCGCCGTCGTGCCGTCCGGGGCCTCGAGCTCGAGCGCCAGCTCTCCGGTGGCCCCGTGCTCGACGTTGAGGTCGAGGTACACGGCGCCGACGGCGCCGGAGACGCAGTCCGCGGACGTGCAGGTCACCTCGGCCGACAGCTCCAGGCCGGCCGGGTCGCCGTCGGGGATCGGCAGGCCGTTGAAGCTGGAGGCGAGCACGGTGCCGGTGTCGAAGCGCAGCACGGCCTCGTGGTCGCCCATCCGGATGAAGCGGTGGACATAGGGCTGGGAGGAGTAGTCCTCGGGGACCGGCACGGCATCGACCCGCATCCGCTCGAGCGTCCACAGCGGGTCGGAGCCGTAGCGGGCCTGGTAGACGGCGGCGAGGCCCGCCACGTGGGGCGCGGCCATCGAGGTGCCGGAGTAGTGGAGCAGGCCGGCGGCATCGATGTCGTTGCCGGGGGCGACGAGGTCGACCAGCGCGCTGGAGTTGGAGAAGCAGAGCACGGCGCCGGGCACCACCGGGCCGGTGCCGCAGGTGTAGCCGAAGGCCGGGTCGTCGTACCCGGCACCGACGCGGACGGCGGCCGCGACGCAGGCCGGGGCCGCCACCGCCGTCTTGACGTACTCGTTCCCCGAGGCGACGACCGGCAGGATGCCGGCGTCGCGCGTGTTGGCGAAGGCCGACAGGTACGAGCCGGCCATCCAGCCGGTGCAGTAGCCGTGCAGGTCGGGGTCGGGCTCGGAGCCGAGCGACATGTTCGCGGCGACGATGCCGTACTCGGCCTGGTGTTCGATGCACCAGTTGAGCGCCTCGACCACGTCGCCGTCCGACGAGGCGGCGCCGCCGCCGAAGCCGGTGCCCGGGTCCGCGTCGTAGACCGCGAACACCCCGAGGCTGAGCAGGTCGGTGCCGGGGGCCACGCCGCCGACGATCCCGCCGACGTTCGTCCCGTGCGGCTCGTCCTCGGCCACCTCGAACGGGTCGGTGGTGCCGGAGCCGAAGGTCAGCGTGGCAAACCCCTCGAAGACCTTCACCCGGCACCCCTCGTCGCCGGGCGCGTCGCACTCGCCGAAGTGGCCGTTCCAGTAGCGGATGCCGGTGTCGAGCACGGCGACGGAGGTGCCGCTGCCGTCGTCGCCGGCGGAGTGCCAGCGCTCGGCGCCGAGGTAGGCCAGCGACGACTCGAGCAGCGGGCGGCGCAGCCGGTCCGGGTAGACGCCGACGACGAGCGGATGGGCCGCCAGGACCCGCTGCTGGTCCTCGGTCAGGTTCATCCGCACCAGCGGGATGTGGCGGTAGCCGCCGCGCGCGTCGGCGCGGAGCCCGGCGGGCAACGAGCCGAGCAGCGCCTCGCGGGCGAGGCCGATCGCCTCGGCGCGCACCTCGACCCGCTTGCGGGCCGCCTCGGCCGCCGGCGCGCCCCACGGCAGGGCGGCGTCCCCGGCGGCGACCAGCGGAATGCCGTCGGCCGACCGGAACTCGACCAGCACCGGGTCGGCGACCGCGGCGGCGGCCGGCGAGCACAGGAGCACGGCGACCAGCAACGGGCAGGCTCGGATGCGCGTGGTGTTCTGCATGGCCGGCAGTGTCGAACACGCCGGGGAGGGCTGTCAACGCGGAGACGCGGTGGTCCGGCGACGGAGCCGCTCGATCGCCTGGCGCTCGATCTGCCGGATCCGTTCGCGCGACAGCCGGAGGCACTCGGCGATCTCCCGCAGCGTGCGCTCCTCGACACCGTCGAAACCGAAGCGCAGGCGCAGCACGTGGGCCTCGCGGGGCGGCAGGGTCGCGAGCGCCCGGAGGACCTCGGCGCGGGTGCGCCGGCCCATCAACTGGTCCAGCGGACTCTCCGCCTCGGGATCCGTCAGGTCGTCGAGCAACCGCGCGGTCTCGGTTCCCGGCACGGCCTGGTCCAGGGAGACCGTGTGGTCGGTGCCGTGCAGCCGCGCCGCCTTCAGCTCGTAGGGCGAGAGGCCCAGCCGGGCGGCCAGGCGCTCGTCGGACGGAAGCGCGTCGGCGCTCCCGGCATCGTCGAGGGCGCGACGGAACCTGCGACGGGCCTCCGTCAGATGCACCGGCAGCCGGACGGTCCGCTCGCGCTCGAGCACGGCGCGCCGCACCGCGTGCCGGATCCACCAGGTGGCATAGGTCGAGAACCGGACGCCCCGGCGCGGGTCGAACCGGTCCACCGCCTTGAGCAACCCGAGGTGACCGTCCTGGACCAGGTCGACCAGCGGCGTGCCGGGCCGACGGTAGCGTCGGGCGACGGCCACGACCAGGCGCAGGTTGGCGAGGATCATGCGTCGCTTGGCGTCCCGGGTCGCCCGGACCGCGCGTCCCAGCTCGGCGAGGAACCGTCCCGCGCACGTGTCGCACCGGTGGGTGCCGCCCGAACGGCGACGCGCGGGAGCGCCGCCCAGCGACCAGGCGCAGTGGAGGGCGGCATCGAGCAGCCGGCGGTCGCGATCCCGGACGCAGAACCTGCGCGCCGCGGCGGCCACGGCGGCGGCCCTTTGGGCCCGCACGGCCGCCGGCGACGACCCGGCCGCCGGGGCACGGCACCGCGTCAGGCGGTCGAGGGCGCGCAGGGCTCGCGGCGGGCGACGCAGCGACGGCAGGAGTTGCCGGAGCAGCCGCGGCAGCAGGGGCCGGAACGAGAGCAGGCAGGCCCACTCGTGCTCCTCGCAGGCGCGGATCTCGCGGACCAGCTGCAGCTCCTGGTCGGGCGTGAGCAGCGGGTAGTCGTGGATCCAACGGAACCACGCGCCGAGCGACGGGTCGCCGCCGCCGGCGGGGCCGGCGCCGGAGCGACGTCGGGCGTACGGCTCAACGCCGCGAGCCGCACGGGCCGCCTTCGCCGCAGGGCGGTCGGTCACAACGCTCCTCCCGGCCGCAGCAGGTGCGGCCCGCCGCGGGCCCCGTCGAGCCGCAGGACGGCGGCGCGGGGACGCTCAGGACCCGCACGGTCGGCGCGCCGCAGTCCGGGCACGCCGGCGGCGCGGACTCGCCGAATCGTTGCAGCTCCTCGGTCGTCCGGCCGCAGCGCGTGCAGGTGTACTCATACAGCGGCATCACGCCCCTCCTCCGCTGCGGAGGCGTTCGCCCGTCCGGCGCGCCGGGCGACCGCCGCCCAGCAGGCGACGACGGCGTCGCGCACGCCGGGGACCGTCAGCAACCCGGTGCCGGCCGCGAGCCGGCGGGGCACCTCGGGGTCGAACGGCACGCGCCCGAGCAGTTCGACGCCGCGGGCGGCGACGGCGGCCTCCACGAGGTCGGTGCCGGCGGGATCGAGGTCGGCCTTGTTGAGCACGACGGCGGCGGGCAGGCGGAAGCGCGCGGCCAGCTCGAGCAGCCGCTCCAGGTCGTGCAGAGCCGACGGCGTCGGTTCGGTGACGGCCACCAGCAGATCGGTCCCGGTGACCGCGGCGTGGACCGGACAGCCGATGCCGGGCGGGCCGTCGATCAAGAGCCACGACGCCGCGAGCCGTTCGGCCAACCCGCGCGAGGTTTCCCGCAGCAGGGCCACGAGCTTGCCGGAATTGCCGGCGCCGGGAACGAGCTCGGCATGGACCAGCGGGCCGAAGGCCGTGTCACGCACCGTCCACTGGCCGGCGCGCTGCGGCACGAACGAGACGGCGTCCTCGGGGCAGACCACGGCGCAGACGCCGCACCCTTCGCACGCGAGGTCCTGCAGCACCACCCGGTGGGGTTCCGCGAGGTGAAGCGCATCGAAGCGGCAGGCATCGACGCACAGGCCGCAGCCGGTGCAGCGCACGGGGTCGATGCGCGCCAGCCGTCCGGCCTGGTACTCGCGCGGCGGCTCGTCGCTTCCGTCGAGGAGCAGGGCGAGGTTGGCGGCGTCGACGTCGGCGTCGACCAGCACCACGGAGCGGCCGGCAAGTTCGGCGAAGGCGGCGGTGAACGAGGTCTTGCCGGTGCCGCCCTTGCCGCTGACGACGACGATCTGCTTCATGACCGGCCGTCCTCCTGCGGCGCGAGACAGGCGTCGAGCAGATGCTCGACGGCATCGCGGAACCAGGGAACGCGGCGCCCGGCCAGCTCGCCGCGGGCGACGGCCACCGCCAGCTCGGGGTCGTAGCGCCACGCGGCCCGTACCGGCACGCGCTCGGCCTCGAGGAACGCGCGCAGCGGACGGTCGTCGCCGAGGTCGGCGCGGTTGATCACGACCCCCGCGGGCAAGCCGGCCGTCCGACAAAGCTGGAGGGCGAGCCGCAGGTCGTGCAGGCCGAAGGGCGTCGGCTCGGTGACGAGGAGCACGCGGTCGGCGCCGGAAAGGGCTGCGGTCGTGTTGCAGGAGGTCCCCGGAGGGGCATCGACGACCGCCAGCGTGCCGGCGTCGATCCGGCGCAGGACCTCCTGGATCAACGGCGTCGCCCGCGGCTCGCCGACGTCGACGCGCCCGTCCAGGAAGCGCAGGTTCCCCGCGCGCCCCTCGCGGACCGTCCCGACCTCGTGCGGCACCTCGGACAGCACCGCCGGCGGACAGACGCGGACGCAGCCGCCGCAGTTGTGGCACAGCTCCGGGAAGATCAGCACCGAGTCGGGCAGCGGCAGGATCGCGTTGTACTGGCAGAAGTCGTGGCACACGCCGCAGCCGGTGCAGTGGCCGAAGGGGAGCGACGGGAGCAGCACGGTGTGGCGATGCTCGCGCTCCACCACGGGCGCAAGGAACAGGTGGCCGTTGGGCGTCTCCACATCGACGTCGGCATAGGTGACGTCCAGGCCCCGCTCGGCGGCGAGCCAGGCGAGATGGGTCGATACCAGCGTCTTGCCGGTACCGCCCTTGCCGCTGGCGACGACGAGCCGCATCAGTAGACCTTCAGCTCGTGGCGCACGAGCGTGCCGGCCCGGAAGCGCTCCAGCACCTCGGCCACGGTCAGGCCACCGGGGGCGGTGTACAGCGCCGCACCGCCGGCCCGCAGCGCCTGCTCGGCCTTGGGGCCGAAGTGCTCGGCGGCGACCGCCGTGACGCCGTGCTGCAGCAGCAGCGCGGCCGCTCCGATTCCCGCCCCCTGCTCGGCTTGCACCCCTTCGTTGATCAGGTACACGGGCTCGACCGAGCCGTCGAGATCCACGACGACGAAGGCCGCGGCACGCCCGAGTTGGCGGTCGAGCCGCGCCTGGAGACCGACGCCGTCCCGCACGGGCACCGCCAACCGACCGTTCATCGACGTCTCCCGCGCGCGGGGCGGGAATCGTCGTCCTCGTGCTCGCCGCCGCACGACTCGGGATGGTCGTGGGAGCAGGGCACGATCCCCTTGAGCTCGCCGCGCAGGTAGGCCTCCACGACGCGACGCACGTTGCCCCCGGCGCCGGTGACGACCTCGATGCCGAAGTCGACGAACATGTCGATCGCCCGCGGGCCCATGCCGCCGGCGATGATCAGGTCGGCACCGAGGCCGTGCACGAAGGCCGGCATGACGCCCGGCTCGTGGTTGCCGAAGTGCGGGTTGACTTCGACGCGGGCGCCGGCGATCTTGCCGTCCTGGACCTCCACCACGGTGTAGGTCGGACAGCGGCCGAAGTGGCCGCTGACCTGGCCGTCGAGCCCCCGGTCGTCCTCGCAGGCGACCGCGATCCTCCTGGTGCCTTTCACGGGTGCCTCCTTCGTGCCGGCCGGCACTTGCTTCGCGCCGTCCGGCGCCTGCTTCGCGCCGTCCGGCTCGTTCCACCGCCGGGTCAGGTCGGCGGCGAGCGTGATCAGGGCGACGGCGGCGGGGTCGTCGGGGCTGGCGACCACCAGCGGCCGGCCCCGGTCTCCCGCCTGGACCATCGCCTCGGTGATGGGGATGCGGCCGAGGAACGGCACGCCCATCTCGGCGGCGGCCCGCTCGCCGCCGCCGAGCTTGAACAGGTCGATGCGGCGTCCGCAGCCGGGGCAGACGAACCCGGCGAGGTTCTCGACGATGCCGAGCATCTGCAACTCGAGCTCGCGGGCGAAGTTGACGCACTTACGCGAGTCGAGCAGGGCGACGTCCTGGGGCGAGGTGACGATGATGGCTTCGGCGCCCGGGACGAGTTGCGCCACGGACAGCGGCTCGTCGCCGGTGCCCGGCGGGCAGTCGATGATCATCACGTCGGTGTCGTCCCAGTCGGCCTCGCCGAGCAGCTGGGCGATGGCGCCGGCCTTGCGCGGCCCACGCCAGATCACCGGAGCATCGCGGTTGGGAAGGAAGGCCGAGATCGAGAGCACGCGCACGTGCAGGCCATCGACGCCGGCGTCGATCGGCTGCAGTCGCCCCTCGTCGGCACCGCTCGGCTGCCCCTCGACGCCCGCCATGAACGCCACGTCGGGGCCGTGAAGGTCGCTGTCAAGGATGCCGACGCGCAGTCCCTGCCGGGCCAGGGCGAAGCCGAGATTGACGGCGACGGTGGTCTTGCCGACCCCGCCCTTGCCGCTCATCACCAGCACCTTGTGCCGGATGCCGCCCGTCGCCTTGCGGGCGGCTTGATGCCTCTGCTCCACGATGTCGACCTGGTCGCGTTTTGGTTCGGTCACCGATTCTTCTCCTTCATTTCACGCCCCCCGAGCAGACCATGGATCTCAGGACGCCGTGGACCCGCCGGTTCCGGACCGGCGCGAGCCCCCCGGACGCGCCTTGCGGCGCCGGCCGCCCCGACACTCGCGGGGCCGCTCGCCGATGGCGACTTCGTCGAGCGCGTTCCGCCGGAAGGCGTCCAGCACCCGCTCGAGCTCGCCACCCAACCCGACCTCGACGCGGATCCCCAACGCCTCGGCCTGGGCCCGGAAGATGCGCGGAAAACCGCCGCACAGCAAGATATCGACGTGCCGCTCGGCCAGGCGGTGCAACCGGTCGGGCCACCCCAACCCCTCGAGCACGAGCCGCTCGCGCGGCTCCGTCTCGACGCCGTCGCGCCGCTCCTGCGTGACGATGATGACCTCGGCCGCGAAGCAGAATCGCGGCGAGAGGTCGGTGCCGAACCGGGGCAGCGCGACGCGCATCGGACGGCGGCGGGAGCCAGAAGCGTGCCACGGCCGTGCGCACGCGATCGGCACGTCGAAACCGCGTTCTCCACGCCCGGCCAATGGAGCACAACGTTCCACTCTTGGAGCATATGGAACGCTACGGTCCGGGGCAGGTCCGAGGGAACGGGATGACCGACGCCGGTCTCGCGCAAGGTCGCGCCGGGACGCGGGCCGGCACGCGCATTGCCCTGCCGCCCGCTGGACGGTCCGGGAGGGCTTGTGTACGATGTTCGGGAGTCGGGCGGGGGCGGCGCGCCGCGGCTCCCTCGAAGGAGAGGCGAACCGTGAGACGGATCGAGGACCTCGACCGCGAGCAACTGCTCCGACTGCTGCGCGTCTACTCGCAGAACTGGCTGGCCCACGACGGCTGCTGGTTCCTCGGGATCGAGGAGGACCTCGGCCAGTCCACGGCCCGGAAGTACAACAACCGGGCCTGGGAGCGGTTCTCCCCGGCCGAGGCGCGCCGGTTGCTCGGGTTTCTCGGCCGCAACCCCGGAGAGGGCCTCGACGCGCTCGAGGAGGCGCTCGGCTTCCGCCTCTACGCCGCGATCAACCGCCAGGAGACGGTGCGCGAGGGCGAGCGGCGGCTGATCTTCCGCATGAGCGAGTGCCGGGTCCAGACCACGCGCAAGCGCAAGGGGCTGCCGGACTACCCGTGCAAGGCGGCCGGGATCATCGAGTACACCGAATTCGCCCGGACGATCGACCCGCGCATCCGCACGCGGTGCATTGGTTGTCCGCCGGACCCGCATCCCGACGAGTGGTACTGTGCCTGGGAATTCACGCTGGAGGACGGATGAAATGACCGACCCACAGAGGACGTCGTTGCGCTTTGCACCCCACCTGGAGCAATTGCCCCCCTCGGCGATCCGCGAGATCTGCCGCCTGGTGGCGATCCCCGACCTGCGCTCGCTGGCCGGGGGTTGGCCCGATCCGGCGGTCTTCCCCACCGAGGAGGTCCGCCGGATCCTCGAGGAGGACCTGGCGACAGCGGGGCGGCAGGCGCTGCAGTACGGCGCGACCGAGGGGCTGCTCGAGCTCCGGCAGCTGCTGG
Organism: Deltaproteobacteria bacterium; assembly: GCA_016930215.1. Taxonomy (GTDB): domain Bacteria; phylum Myxococcota_A; class Polyangia; order DRWM01; family JAAZOP01; genus JAAZOP01. The sequence goes on along the minus strand of JAFGHH010000547.1, from coordinate 4,883 downwards.
CCCGGGAGGCGGCGGCCGAGGGGCTGACGCTGACGGCGGACCAGCTGATGCTGACCCAAGGCTCGCAGCAGGCGATGGACCTGACCGCGGCGGCGTTCCTCGACCCGGGGGACGTGGCGGTCGTCGGCTGCCCGACCTACGTCGGCGGCACCGGCGCCTTCGCAACCGTCGGCGCCCGGCTGGTCGGCGTCCCGGTCGATGAGGACGGGATCGACCCCGACGCGCTGCACCGGTGCGTGCGGACGCTCGCCGCGCGCAAGCGCCCGGCGCGGTTGTTGTACGTGATCCCCAACTACCAGAACCCGGACGGTTCGGTCCTGCCGCTGGAGCGCCGCCGCCGGCTGGTCGAGCTGGCGTCCCGCTACGGGTTCGTCATCCTGGAGGACGACCCGTACGGCGCGCTGCGCTTCGAGGGCGACCCGCTGCCGTCGCTGGCCGCGCTCGACCCGTCGGGCCGCGTGATCCTGGCGCGCTCCTTCTCCAAGACCATCTCGCCGGGCCTGCGGATGGCCTGGGTCGCGGCGTCGCCCGAGGTGCTCCGGCGCCTCGCGGTGGTCAAGCAGTACCGGGACTGCTGTACGGGCAATCTCTCGCAGCAGATCGTGCTGGGGTTCCTCAAGCGGGGGCTGTTCGAGCCGTACCTGGCGCGGCTGCGCGCGCACTACCGCGCCAAGCGCGACCGCATGCTCGCGGCGCTCGACCGGCACTTCCCCTCGACCGCGCGCTGGAACCGCGCCACCGGCGGCTTCTTCGTCTGGATCACGCTCCCCGACGACCTCGACGGGGAGGATCTGCTCCAGGAGGCCCTCAAGCGCAAGGTGGCGTACGTGCCGGGCCGTCCGTTCCACGTCGATGGGTCGGGCCGGAACACGATCCGACTGTCGTTCTCCCAGTCCGACGACGCATCGATCGACTCGGCGGTGGCGGACCTCGGCGCGGCGCTGCGCGAGCTGGCGGCGCGGCCCCGGCCCCCGGCCGCGCCCCGGACCGCCCGAACCGCGCCTCCGCGACCGAGGGCGCGAAAGGTCAGCCGGCCGCCGCGGAAGGCGGTGCCCGGGCGGAAGCCGAAACCGAAGCCGAAGGTGGAACGGAAGACCGCCCGGCGGCGTCGCTGACGGGAACCGGGTGGACCGATGACCGAGGGTGCGCGACCACCACGATCCGGGCTGCCGACGCTGCGAGCGATCGGCACGCTTCGTACCCCCTTCCGAAGCGCGTCCGGCACACCGATCCAGGGGCTTCTGACACCCGAGACCGAGGGAACGGTCGAGCTGGACCCGGCCTACGCCGAGGGGCTGGCCGACTTGGCCGGCTTCAGCCACCTGATCCTGCTCTACGCCTTCGACCGAACGACGGGCTTCCGCCTCACCGTCACCCCGTACCTCGACACCACGCCGCGCGGCCTGTTTGCCACCCGGGCGCCGCGCCGGCCCAACCCGATCGGCCTGACGGTGGTGCGGCTGCTCGCGGTGGACGGTCCACGGCTGCGAGTGGCCGGCGTCGACATGCTCGACGGAACCCCGTTGCTCGACATCAAGCCGTTCGTGGCCCGGTTCGACGCCCCGCCGGACTCGCGCAGCGGGTGGCTCGAACGGGGGCTGACCGAGGCCGACGGACGGTCCGCGAGCGCACCGCGGGCCGACGACCGGTTCCACGAACCGTCGCCGCCGAAAGAACGCACCGGGGAACCGGAACGCTGAGCGGGCTCAGGGTTCGACAGGACCGTGCTGGGGCGGGCCGCGCCGCAAGACCATCCCCTCGAGCGGGTCGAACACCGCCGGCAGCGGCTCGCGGAACAATAGCCGCTCCGCGTTGACCACGTAGAACTTGCGCAAGACCTCGGGGGGCAGGCCGATCGCGTCGACCTTCCACCGCCCCTGGATCGGCGTCGGATGGTCGATTTGGCGCTCGGTGGTCTCGAAGAACCGCCAGTGCCGCGCGTAGAACTCCACGGCGTCGTCGAGCCCCGGCAGCACGTCGGGAACGTGCCAGGCCGAGCCGAGCTGCATCGAGCCGTCGCCTTCGACGATGAAGTCGGAGCCGAACAGGATCCGGTCCTGGTGCTTGACGAAGAACGCCCGCACCTGGTCCGCCGGGTGACGGCCGATCTCCGGCACGCGTGCGGAGGTGTCGACATAGACGTTGGGGTGGGTGTCCAGCAACCGGTCGACGTAGTCGAGCTTCTCGGGATAATTCGCCAGGTGGATCAACAGGAACGTCGTCCCGGGATGCCGCTCGAGCACGCGGTCCCGCGCGGCGATCAGCTCGTCGTGCGACGGGAAGTCGCCGCCGTGGAAGCTCCAGCCCGGCGCCAGTTGCAGCTCGTCCCACCGCTCGTTGTCCGGCGTCGGCGCCTCGAAGAACGCCACCGGGTCGGCCACGTGCCAGGCGACGATCAGGCCGAGCCGGCCGCAGGCGGCGAATAGCTCGTCGAGCCGCGGGTCGTCGGGCGGCACCAGCTTGCCGTCGGCGGTGCGCAGGCCGAGGCCCAGGTTCTTGAAGATCTTGATCCCGACGATGCCGTCCCGCCGCATCCGCTCGAGATTCGGAAGCTGCTTCCGGCCGAACGCCGGGTCCTCGATCCCGTCCCAGTCGAGGACGGCGAAGGCGCGCATCCGATCGCCGAGCACGCGTTGCAGGGCGAGCGTGGCGCGGTAGCGCGGGCTGCCGACGGCCCCGGCGCTCTTGACCACGAAGCGGTCGACCCCGGACCGCTCGAACACCTGCAACGCCGTCGCCAAACCGACCATCGAAGGGGTGATGTGGACGTGGGAGTCCAGGACCGGCCGGAACGACGAGGCAGCCGGGGCGGGTTCCGGCGCGCTCCGCTCGGCGCCGCGGCAGCCGACGACCGCCACGAGCGCCAGCAAGGCGAGCGCCGCGGGTGCGCGGAAGAACGCCGGCAGGTGTACGGAGTCGGACCACCTCATCGACCGCAGCGTCGTCCGAGCGCCGGGCGGTGTCAAGCGTTGGCAGCGACTTGGCGCCGCGACAGGGATGCGTTAGCTTGCACGGCGCCGCGCGCGGGAGGCGGCGAGGATGGAACAACTGCTGTGGATCCTTGGCGGTGGGGTGCTGATGACCTCCATCGCGCTCGTCGGGGCGGTGTCGTACCTGCTGCCGGACGCGCTGGTGCGCCGGCTGGCGTTGCCGCTGGTGGCGTTCTCGGCCGGTTCGTTGCTCGGGGGGGCGTTTTTCCACATGCTGCCGGCGGCGTTGCAGTCCGGAGGCGGGGGGATCGGGCCGCTGATCTGGATGGTCGCGGGCTTCACGCTGTTCCTGGCGATCGAGCAGTTCCTCCACTGGCACCACTGCCACCACGAGACGGCGGACTGCCGCGCGACGTTGCCGGCGTTGATCCTGCTGGGCGACGGCATCCACAACTTTCTCGGCGGCCTGGCGGTGGCCGGCACGTTCCTGATCGACGTACGGCTGGGGATCGTCACCTGGCTGGCGGCGGCGGCCCACGAGCTTCCGCAGGAGCTGGGGGACTTCGCCGTGCTGATCCACTCCGGGTGGAGCCGCCGCAAGGCGCTGCTGTGGAACCTGACCTCCGCCTCGACCTTCCTGGTCGGCGGCCTGGCGACCTGGCTGGGGGCGCGCAGCCTGGACCTCTCCTCGATCGTCGCCTTCGCCGCCGGCAACTTCGTCTACATCGCCGCGTCGGACCTGGTGCCGGAGGTCAACCGGGACCGGGACGCGAAGCGCAACGTGATCCACTTCGGGGCCTTCCTCGTCGGGGCGGGGGTGCTGCTGGCGCTGCGGCTGCTGATGCCGCACGCCCGCTGAGCGACGGTCAATCCGGCGGCCGGAGCAGGTCCAGGCGGCGCATCCAGCGCCAGAGGGTGTTGCGGCCGACGCCGAGCGCGCGGGCGGTGGCAGTGCGGTTCCAGCGGTGGCGCTCGAGGGCGGCGCGCAGGCGGTTCGCATCGGCAAGCGCCCCGCGGGAGCCGGATTCCCGGGAAGGATCGACGGGGGCGTCCGGGCTCCGTCCTCCGCCGCCCGCGGTCCCGCGACGTCCCTCCGTCGGCGCGCCCGCGTGCACCTCGGGCGGCAGATGCCGCGCCTCGATCAGCGGACCGCGGCAGAACACGAACGCCCGCTCGACGATGTTGCGCAGCTCGCGGACGTTGCCGGGGAAGTCGTAGGCCTGCAGCGCGCGCAACGCGGCAGGCGACAGTCCCTCGATCGCCTTGCCGGTCCGCCCGGCGGCCCGGCGGACGAAGTGCTGGGCCAGCAGCGGAACGTCGCCGGGCCGCTCCAGAAGCGGCGGCAGGCGCAGCTCGACGACCCGCAGGCGGTAGTACAGGTCCTCGCGGAACGACCCGTCGTGGACGCGGCGGGCGAGATCCCGATGGGTGGCGGCAACGAGGCGCACGTCGACCTTGCGGCCGGCGGAGGCGCCCAGCGGATGAACCTCGCCGTCCTCCAGCACGCGGAGCAGCTTGACCTGGAAGGCGGGCGACAGGTCGCCGACCTCGTCGAGGAACAGCGTGCCGCGGTGGGCCAGCACGAAGCGGCCGGACCGGTCGCGCCGGGCGTCGGTGAACGCGCCGCGAACGTGGCCGAACAGCTCGGACTCGAGCAGCGTGTCGGGGAGCGCGCCGCAGTTGACCTGGACGAAGGCCCGCTCGCCGCGCGCCGACAGGCGGTGCAGCGCCCGTGCCACCAGCTCCTTGCCGGAACCGCTCGGCCCCGAGACCAGGACGCTGGCGTCGGATTGGGCCACCTCGGGCAGCACCGCCAGCAGCTCGCGGATCGCCGGGCTCTCGCCGACGATGTCGTGGGCGCCGGCCGCCCCGGCCAGCTCGTCGCGCAGCGCCTCCAGCTCGGAGAGGTCGCGGAAGATCTCGACGCCGCCCACCAGGCCGCCGCGCCCGTCG
>JAFGHH010000546.1 GCA_016930215.1 Deltaproteobacteria bacterium | reverse complement strand
CGGATCACGAACCTGCCGCGCAGCACGGTCGGCGTCAGGTGAATCCGCCCGGCGGCGTTGGTCCGCTCCAGGAAGCGGCGGTTCAGCGCGTCGAGCGCCGCCTCGTCCAGGCCCGGCCGGACCCGACGGAACGCCAGGACCGAAAGCTGCGGCTCGGCGACGATCTCGATCCCGTCGAGCGCGCGAAGCTCGCCGGTGATCCACTCGGTGAGGTCGAGCTTCTCCTCCAGGTTCCGTTCGAACGGCGCGATCCCGTGCATCTTGATCGGCAGCCACAACCGCAGTCCGCGGAAGCCGCGGGAAAGCTCGGCCGACGCCTCGCAGAAATCGATGAACTCGGGGTCCTCCTGCATCGGGGGCAGGTAGTCGGCGCGCACCGTGTGGGCCCGGAGCAGCGCCCCGCGGTCGCGCACGAGCAGCGACCCGGTGCCGTACGGGAGGAACAGGCCCTTGTGCGGATCGAGCGACAGCGAATCGGAGCGCTCGATCCCGGCCATCGCCCGGCGACCGCGCCCGGTGAGCATGAAGGCGCCGCCGTAGGCCGCGTCCACGTGCAGCCACAACCGCTCGTCCCGTGCCAGATCGGCCAGCGCGTCGAGGTCGTCCACGGCGCCGGTGTTCGTCGTGCCGGCCTGGCCGACGACGAGGAAGGGCGAATGCCCCGTGGCGCGGTCCCGTCGGATCCGGTCCCGCAGCGCGTCGAGACGAATCCGGAACCGCGCGTCCGATTCGATCGCCCGGACGTTCGCCTCGGGAAACCCCGCGAGCAGCGCCGCCTTGCGAACCGAGTGGTGGGCCTGGTCCGACGTGTAGATCGTCCCCGACAGGAAGGTCTCGGGAAGACGCTCCCGCCGGGCCGTCACGATGCCTTCCAGATTCGCCATCGACCCGCCCGTCGTGAGCAGCCCGCCCGAGCCCGCGGGATAGCCCAGGATCCCGCACAGCCATTGCACGACGGTCGCCTCGAGCTGCGCGAGCGCCGGCGCCGCCGCCCACATTCCGACGTAGCGGTTGATGGAGCTCGCGATCAGGTCCGCGACCGCGGCGTGGAAGATCCCGCCGCCCGGGATGTACGCGAGGTACCCCGGGCCGGGAGTGAGGTAGCTCGCCGGAACGTAGCGCTCGAAGAGCGTCGCCAGGAGCTCCTCGAAGGGCCGCCCTTCCCGCGGCAGGGGCTCCCGGACCGAGCGCGCCAGCTCCGGTCCGCCTTCGGTGCTCGAGTTCGGCTGCTCCGGCAGCGACGCGATGTGGTCCACGATCCGTTCCATCGCGCCGTCGACCATCCGCCGCATCGTCTCCGGGGACAGTTCCAGCGTGAGATCCGCTTCCCGCATGGAGGCCATGATAGACGAAGGCGGGACGGTCCGGAACGAGCCTGCCGCGCGGCGCCCGCGGCCTCCTCGACGAGACGATGGCCGGGAGCCGCACGCGGGCACGAAACGATCCGGCGGACCGTCGGCGGGCCACCCGCCCCAAGCGGACTGCGGCCGGTTTCGGCGGGCAGTGCCGTGGTTGCAGGGTGTACCGGGATTCCGGGACGCACGCCCGGCGGTCTTGACCCGAGCGACGGCGTGGAGCAGTGTCGACGCCGTTGGAGGTCGGCGGGTCGGGGGGACGATGGAACCGGCGTCATCCATGGGAAATCGGCGCGGGCGCGGTTCGAGACCGCCCCACAGACGGATGCTGCGCGCGGGTGCAGCGCGGAATGAGCCGCGGGGCTCGGAGGTGTTGTCATGATCATTGCGGTCAGTGCAGCCGGGACGGAATTCGATTCGCCGGTGGATCCACGATTCGGCCGGTGCCGATACTTCGTGTTCTACGACACGGAGACGAAGCAGCTGGAAGCGCAGCCGAACACGGCCGGACAGCTCGGCGGAGGCGCCGGAGTCCAGGCCGCCCAGCAGATCTCCGACAAGGGGGCCCAGGTCGTCCTGACCGGCAACGTCGGACCCAACGCGCACCAGGCGCTTTCGGCTGCCGAGATCACGATCTGCACGGGCGCGTCCGGGACGATCCGGGAGGCGGTCGAGCGCTACGCCGCCGGCGGTTTCGGCAAGACCGACGGCCCCACGGTCGCGCCCCACCACGGAATGAAGCCCCGCGGCGGCGCCTAGCGAGCGGGCGAGAGAAGGTCGCCGATGCGGATCACGATTGCCAGCGGGAAGGGCGGGACCGGCAAGACCACCGTGGCCGTCAATCTGGCCTACAGCCTGGCGGTCTCCGGTTCGCCCGTCATCCTCCTCGACTGCGACGTCGAGGAGCCGAACGACCACCTGTTCCTCCGGCCGGAGTTTCTCGAGAACCGTCCCGTGACGCTCCCCAAGCCGGTTCTCGAGGCGAGCCGCTGCAACTCCTGCGGGCGCTGCGTGACCGCCTGCCGGTTCAACGCCATCGCCCTGCTCAAGCGGAAGCTGCTGATCTTCCCCGAGCTGTGCCATGCGTGCGGCGTGTGTTCGGAGATCTGTCCGGAGCAGGCACTGCACGAGGAGCCCCAACCGATCGGGACGATCCGCGTCGGCCGGCCGGGACCGGGCCTTGGAGAAGCCTGCTTCACCTTCATCGACGGCACGCTGAACATCGGGGAGAGCCAGGCCCCGGCGGTCGTGCGGGCGGTGAAGCGCCGCGGGGTCGAGGCGGCGGGCGGGCCCCCGGGTGCCGGCTCGTCCGGCAGCGAGCCGCTCGTGCTGATCGACGCCTCTCCGGGCACGGCCTGTCCGGTCGTCGAGGCCCTGCGG
>JAFGHH010000083.1 GCA_016930215.1 Deltaproteobacteria bacterium | reverse complement strand
GCCCAGCCCTGCAGGCGGCCCTTGCGGTCCTGGAACACCAGGCGGTAGCTGACGCGCCAGACGGGGGCCTCGGCGAGGTAGCCGATCGCCAGGTCGCCGCCCTCGCGCACCGAGACGCCGATCGACTCCTGGGCCTCGCCGCGGCGGGTCGAGAGCGCGGCGACGGCGCGGTCCATCGCGGTCTGCGCGGGGCCGTCCGACGGGCCGACCGACTCGATCTCGTCGAGCTGGAACCAGCGCAGCGCGCCGTCGTCGGTGAGGAACACCAGCACCGGGACCTGCGCGGTGCCGCCGGCGTCCGCGGCATCGCCGTCGGCGACGGGCCGCGCTTCCTCGACGCGGGCGGTGCCGATCACGCGCCCGTCGAGCACTTCGCCGGCGGCGGTGCGCAGGTGCGCCTGGAGGCCGGCGAGCGCGCCGAGCAGCGGGACGATCGGCCCGTCCTGGTAGAACGCGTCGACCGGCGCGGGCGACTCGGCCAGCGCCGCCTCGGGCGCCAGCACGCTGGGGAAAGTCAGCGCGCCGACGCGGGCGCCGTCCGTGGTGAGGACGACGAGGGTCATCAGGGCGTCGTCGAGGTGGTTCTGGGGGACGAGGAGGGCGAGGTCCCCGTGGCGCTGCACGGGGCCGCGCCGCTCGAAGTACCCGACCCCGGATTCGTAGAGCACCACGCTGCGCAGCGGGAGCACGCTCGGACCGCGCTCGCCCCGGGCCGCCGCCGCGGGAGCGGTCCACGCCCCGGCCAGACCGACCGCAAGACACACCCCGGCCCATCGTTCGCCCATTGCGCCCTCCTGTCCCCGCGGCTGCGGGCCGCAGGCGACTTGGTGGGCGGGTACGAAGGGAAAGTTCCCGGAGGGTGCTATCCGCCGTGAGCGGGGAGTAGGACCTCGATCGCATCCCCTGCCTTGGGGAACGTGCGGTCCAGCTCGTCGCGTCGCACGTGGACGCCGTTGAGCTCGACGAGCACGTGGTCGGCGGGGTCGCCGCGGCGGCGCAGGATTTCGCCGAGCGACAGGCCGTCGGGCCAGGTTTCCTCGAGGTCGTCGATCCTGAGGCGCATGGCGCGCGGCTCCCGCTCCCGGGTGGAGATCCCGCGGAGCCACGATCGTGTAGCGCGAAACGGACGGCGCCGCCACCTCGGCGGCCGGGGGCCGCGGCTCCCGGCGTCGGACCGGAACGCCGACGCGCGAAACCGATCGGACGGCGCGGGGATAGATCGGACGAGAACCCGGACCGCCCGCGGGAAGCGGTCGCCGGCCCGGGAGGGGAGGTGCGATGAGCCTGTCACTGGCACGTGGTGTCGTGTTCGGTCTGGCCGTTGCGGCCGCGTTCGTCGGCGACGGCTGCGTCGTCGCGCCGGACCGGCCGCGCGAGGACCCGATGGAGTTGGAGGGACCCACGCGCGTCGTGGTCCGCGGAGCGCCGGTGGTGCTCGAGGAAGGCCAGGTCGAGGACGGCAACCTGGTGGTCGTCGGCGGGACGGTCCGGGTGGACGGGACGGTCCGCGGCAGCCTGGTCGCCGTGGGCGGACGCCTCGAACTGGGCCCCGCGGCGCGGGTCGAGCGCGACCTGATCGGAGTCGCGAACCGGCACCAGGAGGTCGCGCCCGGGGCGCGGGTCGAGGGATCCGAAGTGCTGGTGAACCTGCCGGGGGTCGCGAGCCTGCTGGAACGCATGCTGTCCGCCTGGGACCGGCCGCTGCTGGTGCTGCTGGCCGGGATGGCGACGCTGGGGCTGCTCGGCTGGGCGGCCTGGCGACGGGTCGTGCGACGGTGGGACGATGCGCGGTTCGACGACGTGCTGGCGCGGCGACCGGTGCGCGCCGGTTTGATCGGGCTCGGCCTGCACGGGGCGGCGTGGGTCGTCGGCTGGGCGGCCGTGTTGAGCGGCTGGCTGGCGGGAGTCGGGCTCGCGGTGTGGCTCGCGGCCGCGCTGGCGTGGCTCGTCGGCTGGGCGATGTGCGGGGCGTACCTGGGACGACGGCTGGCGCGGCAACGCGGCTGGGGCGGCAGCCCGGCCCGGCACGTGCTGGCCGGCGTGGGGTTGTGGCTGCTGGCGTCGCTGGTGCCGGTGTTCGGGTGGCTCGCCGCTTCGCTCGGCTCGCTGGCCGCCCTCGGTGCGCTCGTCTCGCGGCGCGACGGTGTGCCGGCTGCGCCGGTCGATGCGCCGGTGCCCGAGGCGTTGCCGGCGGCGGGCTGAGGCCCGGAGCGACAACGCTCTACCGCGAATCCGGCGATTCCGCTAGATTCTCCCCCCATGCTGCTGCCCCGCTTCGACCTGGTGGAACCCGAATCGCTGGCGGCGGCGCTGGAGGCGCTGGCGGACTCCGCCGTGTCGTCCCGCGCGCTCGCCGGAGGCACCGACGTGGTGCCGGACCTGAAGCGCGAGTACGACCGCCGGCTGCGTTTTTCTGCGCTGCCGGCGTTCCGGCCGGGACCGTTCCCGGAGCGGCTCGTGTCGCTGCTGCGGCTGGCCGGGCTCCGGGGCGTGCGGCGCGACGCCGCGGGGACGACCTGCGGCCCGCTGGCGACGATGAGCGAGTTGGCCGCGGACGCCCGCCTGGCGGGGGCGCTCGGGGCGCTGGCCGACGGCGCCGCCTCGGTCGGCTCGCCGCAGGTCCGCAACCGCGCGACGCTCGGCGGCAACCTGTGCAACGCCCGTCCCTGCGCCGACACCGCCCCGCCGGTGGTGGCGCTGGACGCGGTGCTGGTGTTGGAGTCCCGCGGCGGGACGCGCGAGGTTCCGGCGCGGGAGTTCTTCACGGGCCCCGGCCAGACGGTGCTGGGGCCGGGCGAGCTGCTGACGGCGGTGCGGCTTCCGCCGCAGCCGGGCGCCTGCGGCTCGGCGGCGCTGAAGCTCGGCGTGCGCCGGGCCTACGAGATCGCGATCGTCTCGGCGGCGGCCTGGGTGGCGCTGGACGGCGAACGGGTCCGCGCGGCACGCGTGGTCTTCGGCTCGGCCGCGCCCGTGCCGCTGCGCGTGGACGACGCCGGGCTGGCGGGGCGGGTGCCGGACGAGCCGGCGCTGCGGGACGCGGCGCGGGCCGCGGCGGCGCAAACGAAACCGATCGACGATTTCCGCGCCTCGGCGGCCTACCGGCGGCAGGCCTCCGAGGTGCTGGCGTTCCGCGTGCTGGAGCGCGCCGTGGCGCGCGCGCGGGGCGCGGCGTAGGGACGGAGCGGACGATGGCGGACGAGCTGAAGACGATTCGCCTGCGGGTGAACGGCCGCGAGCACGTGCTGGCGACGGCGCCGCACCGCACGCTGCTGCAGGTGCTGCGCGAGGACCTCGGACTGACCGGCACCAAGGAGGGCTGTTCGATCGGCGAGTGCGGCAGCTGCACGGTGCTGCTGGACGGCAAGCCGGTCAACGCCTGCCTGGTGCTGGCGG
>JAFGHH010000545.1 GCA_016930215.1 Deltaproteobacteria bacterium | reverse complement strand
CGTGGCGGAGACGTGCACGGGGTCCTCGGCGGCGTGCCCGAGCGACTCGTTCCGCGCGTCCGGGTACGCCTGCCGGGCAGCAACGGGAGCCTGCGACGTGGCGGAGACGTGCACGGGGTCCTCGGCGGCGTGCCCGACCGACAGGTTCCGCACGTCCTCCCACGTGTGCCGGGCGTCGGCGGGGGCCTGCGACGTGGCGGAGACGTGCACGGGCTCTTCGGCGACCTGCCCGTCCAACCGGTTCGCGTCCGCGGGCACCGTCTGCCGTGCTGCCGCGGGCTCGTGCGACGTCGCCGAGGTCTGCAGCGGCGCGGCCGTCGGCTGTCCCGCCGACGCGCATGCCCCCGACGGCTCGGCGTGCAGTGACGGCGACCCCTGCACGGTCGATGCTTGCTCGGGCGGCCTCTGCGTGGGCGTGCTGCCCCTGGAGGTCTGCGACGGAATCGACAACGACTGCGATACGTTGACGGACGAAGGCGTGAGCTGCGTCGATTACCATGGCGACCACATCTGCGTGGGAGAGATCGGCTGGACGACGAACGGCTGCGCGACGCCCTACTGCCAGGAGTGCGCGTGCGACCTGCTCGGTTCGATTGCCCGCTGGACGAGCTGTAGCGGGGACTGCATCGGCTGTCCCTGAGCGCGTCCGGGGCACCACCCTTCCTTCCCGGAAGCCGATCGCGGGCGCCTCGAGCCCGGAGATCGCGACCGGACCGCGGCGACCGTCGGTTGCACCGTCCGGCGGCGCGTGATAGCGAGGAACACATTCGTGCAGCCCATCGTTCCCCGCAACGGTCTGCGACGAACGGTGCGCCCGGAAGGAGGATCCGAGAAGATGTCAGCGAGGGAGGATTCGCCGGACTCGAGCCCGGACACCCGTGCCGCGGGTTCGGCGGGCCGTCGGGCCGGGCGGCCGGCGGCGGCGGTTGCGGGCGCCGCGCGCGGGTCCGTTCCGCGGCGACCGGGTTGGGATGCGAGCGTCCGGGAAGCGACCGGCCGAAGGAGGAACCGATGAAGGTGCATGGATGGGGCGTGGTCCTGGCGGCATGCGCGGCGGCGGCGAGCCCGGCGGGCGGATGCGGCAAGAAGGAGCCGGTGGCGACGGGCGACGCGGGGGGCGCGGCAGAACCGGTGGCGACGGGCGACGCGGGGGGCGCGGCAGAACCGGTGGCGACGGGCGAGGCCTCGACGTGGCGGGTCGCGAGCGTCGTGGCGACCGAGGTGCCGGAGTACGGCGAGTCGGTCAACCCGCTCCAGGAGTTCCGTCTGGTGCCCGAGGCCGGCGAGCGGCTGGTGCGGGTGGAGTTCGAGCTGGAGGCGGGAAGCGCGGATCCGGGCGCGGTGGAGGCGTTGGCGCAGGCGCGGTCGAGAATCGATGCCTCGGTCCCGGAAGACTCGCAGCTCAGAGGGCTCTTCCGGTTCACGCTGCCGGATGATGCTCGCGCGACGCTCGGCGGAACCTACCGTCTGTTCGACACGGCGCAGTTCGTGCTCGTGGACGGCGGGGGCGGCCGGCACGTCGCCGAGTGGTGCGTGCGGCCGGAGCGCGGCGACCTGAGCCTCTACTGGAAGGGCGGGACGCTCGACACGTGCGTGGACGCCGACGACCCGGAGGGGTGGCACGGGTTCGTCCGCTCGGCGAAGACGACCGTCGGACTGCTCGAGACGGGGCGGAAGGAGGCGGTGTCGCTGCTCTACCGGTTGCCGGCGGGGGTGCCGGTCGATTCCCTGCGGCTGGACGTGGGCAGCGTGGGGCCGGTCCCGGTCCGCTGGGCCGGCCCGTAGGTCCTTCCGGCGGGAGGCGGGCATGGCAACGATCCTGGTCACCGGACTCGAACAGGGCGTCTTCCAAGTGACCGTCTGCCGGCCCGAGGCGAGGAACGCCTTCGACGGACCGTTGATCGAAGAGTGGTGCGCGCGGCTCGCCGAGCTGGCCGCGAGGTCGCCGCGCGCCGTCGTGGTCACCGGCGCCGGCGACACCTTCTGCGCCGGCTACGACGTCCGCGAGATCGCCCCGGACCAGGATCCCGACCAGCCGCACCCGGACTCGCGGTTCGAACGCGTGGTCCTCGCGGCGGCCGAGCTGCCGTGCCCGACCGTGGCCGCGGTGAACGGCGACGCCTTCGGCGGCGGGACCGACCTGGCGCTGTCGTGCGACCTGTGCGTCGCCGCACCCACGGCCCGCTTCGCCATGACCCCCTGCCGCCTGGGACTGGTCTACTCGGCCGGCGGCGCCGCCCGCTTCGTCGCCCGGCTCGGCGCACCGCTCGCCCGCAAGCTCTTCCTGACCGCGATGCCGCTCGCCGCCGCCGAGCTGGAACGCTCGGGCGCGCTCGAGGTCGCCGCCTCCCGCGATGCCGTCCTGCCGCGGGCTCTCGAGCTGGCCGGGCGGATCGCTTCCAACGCCCCGCTCGCCGTGCGCGGCACCCGGGCGGCCATCGCCGCCGTGGAGGCGGCGCTCGCGACGGCACTGCCCGACGAGACCCGCGCCCGGCTGCGGGCGCTGCGGAACGAGGCGCTGCGGTCCGACGACCTCCGGGAAGGGCTCGCGGCGTTCCACGGCAAGCGGCCTCCGAAGTTCGAGGGACGGTGACGGGTCAGCCCTTCCGCGTCAGGCCGTAGCGCCGCAGCTTGCGGTACAGGCTGGTACGCGGGATGCCGAGGGTGCGCGCGACGGCGACGATGTTCCAGCGCGAGGCGTCGAGCGCCGCGGCGAGCTCTGCCGCCTCGCGCGCCTGGAACTCCCGGTGCGCCTCGCGTCGCGGCCCCCGCGCGGCGGCCGGCAACAGGACCTCGTCCGCACCGATCGTACGGTCCGTTGCGAACACCAGTGCCTGGCTCAGGACGTTCTCGAGCTGACGGACGTTGCCCGGCCAGTCGTAGGCCAGCAGCCGGCGCAACGCCTCCACCGAGAGCGTCGCGGGCGGACGCCCGGCCTCCGCCGCCAGCCGCTCGAGCAGGTGCCGGGCGAGGTCCGGGAGGTCCTCGACCCGCTCGCGCAAGGGCGGCACGACCACCCGGACGACGGCGATGCGGTAGTACAGGTCCTCGCGGAACCGGCCGGCCTCGACCTCCTCGGTCAGCCGGCGGTTCGTGGCGCAGACGATGCGCGGCGCGGCGCGGCGGGTCTCCGAGGCGCCGACGGGTCGGACCTCGCCTTCCTCGAGCGCCCGCAGGAGCTTGACCTGCATGCTGGGCGGCATCTCGCCCACCTCGTCGAGGAACAGCGTGCCGTCGGCCGCGTGCACGAACAGCCCGACCCGGTCCCGGTCGGCCCCCGTGAACGCCCCGCGGACGTGGCCGAACAGCTCGGACTCCAGCAGCGTCTCCGAGAGCGCCCCGCAGTTGACGCCGACGAACGGCGCCTCGCGCCGCGGGCCGTTGTAGTGGATCGCCCGCGCCACCAGCTCCTTGCCCGTCCCGCTCTCGCCCTCGATCAACACGCCGAGCCGGGACGGCGTGACGCGGTCCAGCACCGCGAACACCGCCTGCATGGCCGGGCCGCGGCCGACGATGCCGCTGTAGTCGTAGCGGTGGCTGAGCGCCCGCTGCGTCAGGCGGACCTGCTCGGTCAGCTGCTCGACCTCCCGCGAACGGTCCGCCAAGGACGCCGAGATCCGTTTGCGCTCCGCCTCGAGCTGCCGCGTGCGGGCGTCCAGCTCGGCCAGCAGCCGCGCGTTGGTGAGCGCGATCCCGACCTGGTCGGCCAGCCCGAGCAGGATCTCGAGGTCCTCCGAGCCGAAACGGCCGCGCTGGAACCGGTTGTCGACGTACAACGCGCCGAGCACCCCGTCGCGACCGCGGATCGGCACCCCGAGCACCGCGACCAGCCCCATCGCCTGCACCGACCGTTTCCGGGCGAAGCGGTCGTCGGCGAGCGCCTCCGCCGTCAACACGGGCTCGCCCGTCGCCAGCACCCGCTCGGCGATGCTGCGGCTGAACTTCATCGAGGCCTTGCCGACCGCCTCGCGGTCGATGTTGCGGGCGATCGCCACCCGGAGCTTCGACTTGGCCTCGCCCTGCTGCGGCGCCAGCAGCAGGAAGCCGCGCTCGGCCCCCGTCAGCTCGACGGCGGCGTCCATCGTCAGCTCGAGCACCTTCTGGGCGTCGAGCGACGAGTTGAGGCGGGCGTTGAGCGCCACGAGCCGCGCGAGCTTGCGCTCGCGGGAGGAGGGGCCGGCGGCGACCGCCGGTTCCGGCGGCGCACCGCGTTGGAGGGCGGCACGCCGCGGGTGCAGCCACACGCCGTCGCGCAGGTGCGCGGGCAGCGCGGCGGCACAACGCTCCCACAACTCGAGCGCCCGGTCGCGGTGACGGCGCGCGGCGTGGTCCGCACCCTGGCGCTCGCAGGCCGCGGCCAGCCACGACTCCAGCTCGGCCTCGAGGTCCCGCTCGCCGCTCGCCGCCGCCCGCGGCACCGCCTGCTCGAACGACGCGAGCGCGCGGGACGGCCGGCCGCGCTCGAGCTCGACCCGTCCTCGCAGCAGCCGGACCCGCGTCCGCAGGTCCTCGGCGTCGCTCGTCGTCGCGGCGACGTCGGCGGCGGCCAGCCGCGCGTCGGCCTCGTCGGGCGCGCCGTCGGCCAGCTCCAGCTCCGCCAGGTGCAGCTCGGCGTCGGCGACCTCGCGCGGCGTGCCATGCGCGCGGAGCGCCTCGCGCGCCCCGACCAGCCGCTCCCGGGCCTCCGGGAGCCGCCCCTGCCAGAGCAGGATCTCGCCGGCGAGCAGCTCCGCCGCGGCGACGAAGAAGCCCAGCTCGCCGCGCACCGCGCGCTCCCGGGACTGCGCGAGAAACTGCTCCGCCCGCTCGAACCGCCCGAGGTCGCAGTAGAGCTGCGCCAGGTCGAAGCGCAGCGCGACCTCGGTGCGGAGCTTGCCGAGCGCCACGGCCGGCTCGAGGCCGCGCTCGTAGGCCTCCAGCGCGGCGCCCCAGTCGGCCAGGCGGTGCAGCGCCGTCCCGAGGTTCAGCGCGGCGCTCGCCGCCTGGTCGACGAGCCCGTGGCGCTCCGCCAGCCCCAGGGCGCGGGCGTGGTGTTCCGCCGCGGCCGGCACGTCGCCCAGACGGTACTCGAGGATCCCGCGGTAGCTCAGCGTGCGCACCGCGGCCCGCGGCAGCCCGCCCTCGACCGCGAGCCGCTCGGCCGTCCCGAGCTGCCGGCGCGCCTCGTCGGCGCGGCCGAGGTAGCTCAGTGCCACGCCGAGGTCCTCGTGCAGCTCGGCCGCGACGTCGGCCGGACCCCGCGCGAGCTGCTGCTCGGCGAGCTGTGCCGCCTGCTCGTAGGCACCTTGCTGCACGTAGGCGCGGCAGAGCAGGTCGGCCGTCCGGGCCCGCGCCGCGGCGTCCCGCTCGCGCTCGAGCGCCTGCAGCAGGTAGCGCAGCGTGGGCTGCGCATCGCCGAGCTTGAGATGGCAGGAGCCGACGCGGAACAAGACCGCCGTGCGCTCCGCCGGCGCCAGCTCGAGCTCGAGAAGCGGCGCCGCCAGCTCGAGCGCGCGGCGCGGGTCGCCGGCCGACTCGTGCAGCTCCGCCGCCGCCAGCAACACCGACGGCTCGGGCCGGGCCGCCGCCAGCGCGTCCGCCGCGCTGCGCCACGCCTCCGGTTGCGCAAGCCGCTCGGGCGCCGCGTCGGCGAGCTTCTGCTGCGCCTCGTCGAGCCGTTCCGCCAGGACCAGGTGCCGGACGCGCTCCGCGCGCCGCTCGGGCCGGCCGGCGAGGCGGTCGGCGAGGGCGGCGTGCAGGCCGGTCAGCGCCTCGGCCCCCAGCAGCCGCTCGACGGCGGCCGCGTCGCCCAGCCGCGCCAGCCGGAAGCCGCTGCCGTCGGGGAGCAGGCGGCCGCGGGCCAGCAGCTCGTGGAGCGCGGAGTCGGGGACGCCGAGCGCGACCGCCGCGTCGGGCTCGAGGTACCCGCCGGCGGCGGCGCAGAGGCCGAGCAGCCTGCGGGCGCCCTCGTCGAGGGCCCGCAGGCCCGCGACGTGTCGCTCGTCGGCGGGGACCGCGGCGGCCAGGCCGCGCAGGTCCTCGGCGCCGCTGCGGACCAGCGCCAGCAGGGCGCGCACTTCCGCGGGGACGCCGCCGGTGAGGCGGACGAAGTCGGAGAGCTTCCCCGCGGGAAGCCGCGAGCCGACCATCCGGCGCACCGAGGCCTCGCCCAGCGGTCGCAGCTCGACGACGACGGCGACCTCGGCAGGGACCGCGACCGGCGCGCGGCCGGTCCACAACACCGCGAGCGGCCCGGCGGGGTCGAGCAGCCGCAGCAGGGTCTCGAATGCGCGGCCCTGCGAGGGCTCCAGCCGGTCGGCGTCGTCCAGTACGAGGACGACCGGCTCGGGGGCGGCGGCCAGGCGGCGCCGGCCGGCGACGACGCCGCCCAGGTCGTCGGGCAGTGCGGGGTCGCCGGAGGCGCGCCGGAGCAGGTCGTGGATCGCGTCGGAACGACGCGCGTCGCCTTCCACCACGAGGCCGCGCGGCTGGGCGAGCCATTTGCACTCCGCCAGCGCCCGCGTCCGCCCGATGCCGTCCGGGCCGACGAGGCCGAGCGCCCGGGGGGCGGGCGCCCCGGCGTGGAGGGCGTCGAGCAGGCGGGCCGCCGCGCCGACCGCCTCCTCGCGCTCGAACAGCGGGCAGGGCGGGGCGAGCGGCTCGCCGGACTCGGCCGCCTCGCCCAGCGCCGCGAGGATTTCATCGACGTCCGCCGGCCGCTCCGCCGGCCGCTCGCGCGTCAGGCGCGCCGCCAGCGCGGTCACGCGGGCCGGAACGCGGCGGGCGAGCGCGGCGAGCTCGCCGAGCGTGACGCCGACGGCGTAGAGGTCGGCCCGCAGGTCCGGAGCGGCGCCCGCGAGCAGCTCCGGGGCGAGGTAGCCCGGGGTGCCGGAGACGGTGCCGGGCGGCGGCGCGGCCGCGCAGCCGAGGTCGATCAACGTGCCCCGGCCGTCGCGCGCCACGAGCAGGTTGTCGGGCTTGAAGTCCCCGTGGCGCAGCCCGCCGCGGTGCAGGAACGCCAACGCGCAGAGACCGTCGGCGAGCGCGGGCTGCACGCCGGACCAGGCGCGCCCGCGGGCGTGACGCCCCAGCGGAACGCCGTCCACCACGTCCGAGGTGTAGAACGCGACCGCCGTCTCCTCGACCGTCGCGCGGCCGAAGTCGTGCACGCGCGCCAGCCGCGGGTGGAACAGACCGCGCAGCGCCGAGAACTCCTGCACGAACGTCGCCGGCGGCTCGCCCCCCTCCAGCGGCACCACCTTGAGCGCCACGTCGGTTCCGAACAGCAGGTCGCGCGCGCGATAGACACGGGCGGAGCCGCCGGACCCGAGTCGCTCGGCAAGCTCGTAGCGGCCGTGGATGCGGGACCCCGAGGCCGACGGCATGACCCTGGAATGTACCACAGTCACAGATTGTGCGCTACGAAAAGGTACAAACTGGAACACTCATGCGACGAAAGTACTTCGCTTTTTCGTGGCACAGTGCTTGCGATAGGCAGCCGGTGACGGGAGGGAAACCCGCCAGGAAGGAGCAAGGAAGATGACGAAGTTCCAGACGAAGATGGTGGTCGTGGTGGCGATGGCCGGCGTGGTCGGGCTGGGGTGCGTCGAGGACGACCCGGCGGACCCGGGGCTGATGACCCAGCAGCAGGCGATCAGCGACTGCGGCGGGTTCGCCGCCGACGGGACGGTCGGGGATCCGGAGGACTACGACGACGACTACTGCGCGGCGGAGGTGCTCGCGTGGACCTACGACCCGCAGACCGAGACGCTGGTGCTGACCGACGCGCGCGCGCTGCTCAACTGCTGTGGTGCGCGGACGATCGAGATGCGCCTGGTCGACGACGTGTACGTGGTGTCGGAGACCGACGGGCCCGACGAGTTCGGTCGTTGCCTGTGCATGTGCGTGTTCGACCTGCGGCTGACGGTCGAGGGAATGCCGGAGGGGGCGATTCCGGTGCGGCTCGAACGGACCGTGACCGACGAGCCGTCCGGCACGACCGTGCTCTGGGAAGGGACGCTCGACCTGGCGCTCGGCGCGGGCGAGGTGGTGATCGACGGGCGGAGCGCCGAGGGCTGGTGCGGCGTGGAGATCTAGTCCGGACCCGAGGCGCAAGGTTGCCTGGCGCCGCGACGCGTGCCATACCCACCGAGAGAGGCCCCACCGATGCTGCGACGATTCCCGCTCCTCCCCGTCCTGCCGGCGCTGCCGGTGCTGCTGGGGGTGGCTTGCCTGGGAACGCCGCAGCCCGATCCCCCCAACATCGACCCCTCGCGGGTCTTCGGCTACGGAACGCTCGGGCCGCCCACCGTGTTGATCACGGGCGAGCCGGGCGCCGTGACGCCCGCGGAGGCGACGTTGCGGATCTACGACCTGGACCTCGAGGAGCCGGCGGTGGACGTGGTGCCCCGGTCCGACGGCTCGTTCGAGGTCGAGGTGCCCGGGGCGCAGGGAGACGAGCTGCGGCTGCAGGTGACGTTGGATGAGGAGCGGGGGACGCCGATCGATGTCCTCATCGCGACCGATCGCGTGGAGCTTGCCTCGCGACCGTTGGCCGACTGCCTGACGACCTCCCCGGCGCTGGAGGCGCCGGTGCCGGCGGGCGGCCGGGCGACGATCCGGCTGGTCAACGGCTGTGCCCAGCCGGTGGCGGTCTCGCGCATCGCGGTGCGCCGGCCGGCCGCGCCGTTCGGGGCCGTCTCGCCGGCGGCGCCCGTCGAGCTGCCGGCGGGGGGCGAGCTGCCGATCGTGGTCGAGCATCCGGCCGGCGTCGACGACCTCGCCGAGGAGATCCTGCTGGTCGAGATCTCCGGCCCGCTCCCCGACCGCCGTCCCGTCACGCTGTCCGGAACCCCCTGAGCCCCGCCCGTCCCGGTGTTCGACCGCACCCGCCGGCTGCGTCGTGGTCGTAGACGTGGTCGTGGTCGTGGACGTGCTTGCCCTCGCGCTCGCGCTCGACCACCTGCGACATCCACGGCTCCGGACCCGGCGGGCTTGGGCCCTCCGGAGCCTGCGCCACGCCGCTGGCATGGCGTCGGCCCTCGACGCCGTCAGGCAGGATGGCGCCACGAGCCGTTCGATGCCGCCTCGCCGGCGGGGCCGGCGGGCTCGGCCCGCGCTTCGCGCGGCCCAGCGCCGCGCCGCTACCTCCACGG
>JAFGHH010000544.1 GCA_016930215.1 Deltaproteobacteria bacterium | reverse complement strand
CTGGATCCGTCGCGCGACGGTCGACAAGCGGATGCCCGCCACCGTCGTGGTGCGGATCGTCGAGCGGTTGCCGGTGGCGCTGCTGGCCGGCGACGGCACGCTGCAGCTGATGGCCGAGGACGGCTCGGTGATGGGGCCGACGACGAGCGGCGGCGCGCCCGACCTGCCGGTGCTGACCGGGTTCGACCTCGACCGGCGGCGCACCGACCCGGTGGGGCTGCGGCAGGAGCTGACCGCGGCCGTCGAGCTGCTGCGGCTGCTGGAGGAGGTCGGGCTGCCCGGCAGCCGCTCGCCGGCCGAGCTGCACCTCTCGGTGCGCGGCGGCTTCGACCTGCTCACCGGCGACGCCCTCGTCGTGCACCTCGGCCCGGGACCCTACCGGCCGAAGCTCAAGCGGCTGGCCGAGGCGATCGCGGCGCTCGACGCCCACGCGCTGCACGCGGCCGAGATCTTCCTCCCCGGCACCCGCCACCCCGACCGCGTGTCGGTGCGGCTGGGGCCGTAGGGCCTGCCGCCGGGCCCCGCGCCCGCGCGCCTGCTGTCCGTCGTGCGCCGCGAGGCGGACGGGAAGCTGCCGCGCACTCAGGGCGGCGGGTCGGTTCCGTGGACGTGGCGGTAGCCGGCCGGGATGATCGCGGGGTCGTCGGTGACCGGGTGGGCCGGGTCGACCGGCGGCCAGGCCAGCGAGCCGAACCAGGCCGGCTTGCCGGCCAGGAAGTAGCTGTCCGGGATCGGCTGCGGCGGCGTCGTCCAGTCCTGTCGTCCCAGCGTCGAGGTCCAGTTCCCTTCGATCAGCGTCGTGCCGAACTCGCTGTCGTCGCGCTCGACGTAGAGGTCGCGCGGTCCGCCGTCGGCGTGCGCGAGGTCGGTCGGCGGGTAGGTGCCGGAGAAGCCGTCGTTGCCGACGTCGGGGAACCCGAGCCTGAAGATCGCGCTGCCGCTCCAGCCGCTCGCCGTCGCGTACTCGAAGTCGGCCGGCGTTCCGGCTCGGCCGAGGACGTTGCCGACGAGCGCGTAGTGGAGGTTGCGGCGGTCGAGCTGGATCGCCGTCCTGTTGGTGACGTGGGGCCAGCGGCAATCCCCGGTGACGACGTTGCGCAGCAGCACCGTGTGCGAGCCGCTGCCGTGGTACGCGTCGGCGCCGAACTTGCCGATCACGTTGCCCTCGACCAGGTTGTACTGGGTGTGCGGGCTGTGGTTCGTGCCGACGTCCGACGGCATCTTGCCCGCGTCGGTCGAATCGGGCGGGTCGGTGTAGTAGGCATCGACGCAGTAGTTGTAGGCGATCACGTTGCCGAAGCCGCCCGAGTAGTTGGGGTTGGCCCCGCCGTCGCCGATGTTGATCTGCGGGAACCCGCCGGCCACGCAGATGCTGTCGATGACCAGGCTCCAGTTGGTGTCGCAGAACAGGTCCAGCCCCTCGGAGTTCGGCCCGCCGTTGCTCTGGTCGTGCATGTAGATCCGGCGCAGCTCGACGTGCCCCGACCAGCCGACCATGATCGTCTTCGCCGGCATCGCACTGAACTCGCAGTCCAGCACCCAGCAGTTCCAGGCCGAGTAGATGTCGAGGAACAGCCCGGGCGCGTCGCCCGTCCCGACGAACGAGATCCCCTCGATGCCCGCCCGCTCGACCAGGTCCGGGAACCACGAGAGCTGCGGCGACCGGGCGTAGGTGACCGGCAGCGGCGGCCGGAACGTCACGCCGGTCGCCGTCTTCGACTCCACCAGGTGCATCGAGGCGCGGTAGCGGCCGGTGCTGCCGTTCTTCGTCCAGACCAGCGCGGGGTCGTCCTCCTCGTCGAGCATCACCATCCGGCCGACCTCGATCGCCGAGGTGTCGGCCACGGAGACCGTCGTGCTGCCGCGGGTCGCGCCGCCGGTGACCGGGGCGCGGTAGTCGTCGTTGACCTTCGGCGGCGGCCAGGGACCCAGGCCGCCGACGTGCACCGCCGTGTCGGACTCGACGCGGAACAGCGTCGCCCCCGGCCCGGCACCGCGCAGCGTGACCGACTTGCGCAGCGTGAGCGTGCCGTCGATCCGGTACGTGCCGGCCGGCACCAGGACCACCTGGTCCGCCGGGCAGTCGTCGATCGCCTGCTGGATCGCCGCCACCGCGCTGGCCGTTCCGCCCGGGTCCGCCGAGTACGGTGCCGCCGTCACGTCGGCGCAGACCGTGGTGCGGGCCGGGATGCCCCCTTCCACGCCGGCGCTCTCCCAGGTGCCCGGCGGCGGCAGGCGGTCCTCGGGGATGAGCCCCGGGCCGGCATCCTCCGCCCCCCCGTCGTCGGCCTCGACCGTCTCCTCCGGCTCGACGTCCCGGCCGTCCTCCGCGTCGGCCACCTCGTCCCCCGCCCCGTCGTCCGGTCCGGGAGAAGTCGTTTCGTCGCAGCCCGCGCCTGCCGCGAGCCCCGCCACCAGCATTCCGAGAACCACCCGTGGTGTCATGCGGCTGAGTATAGCATCGCCCGGTCGGACGAAGCTGCCGGGCGACCGCGGCTACTCGATCGTCGAGTCGGTGACGACGATCGGCGTGTCGGAGTGGTTCGAGATCTGGGGGTAGGTCGGGTACCACGAGCCGCCGATGTTGTTGGTGATCACGCAGCGGTCGATGCGGATGTCGCCCGAGTGGTCGTTGCTGACGAAGAAGATCGCGCTGCCGTAGGCGTTGACCTCGTTGTACTCGAGGCGACAGCCGCACAGCGAGAGCGTCATCGTGTTGCCGTCGTTGTAGATCGCGCCGCCGCTGCCGCCGCCCGGCGTGCCGGGCTCGGCGGGGTTCCCGCCGTTGCCGATCGCGTGGTTGTGCGAGAACAGGCTGTTGAGGATCGTCCACGAGACGCCGATGCTGCTGATGCCGCCGCCGTTGGAGCAGACACCGCCGAGGCCGTCGCGGCCGCCGAAGGTCGAGTTGACGACGTAGACCGGCAGCCCCTCGTGCTGGCTGAACACCCGGACCGCCGCGCCGCCCACGTCCGGGCCGACGTCGGCGCAGACGTTGTCGAAGAACCGGCAGTTGAGCAGCTTGAACCGCCCGCCGCGGACCCAGATCGCACCGCCCCCGTCGTACTCGGTCTCGCTCCGCGAGTCGCCGTCGACGAACGTCAGGTTCTGCACGGTCAGCCGCGGGTGGTCCTGGTTCTGGCAGTGCGGGGTCGTCCAGTGCTGCGCCTCGTCGCAGGTGTTCATGTACAGGATCCGGTGGCTGCCCCCGCCGCTCAGCGTGACCAGGCCGCCGCCGTCGATCACGATCTCGGGACCCGTGTCGTTGAAGACCTTCGCCGTGCGGTCGAGCGTGATCGTCACCGGGTCCGGCCCGCAGTCGAAGGTGATGACGCCTCCGAGCGCCACCGCCTCGACGAAGGCGTCGGAGGTGCAGCTCCCCGGCGTGCCGGTGCCGACCACGGTCCGGGGGCTCGAGACGTCCGCGAGCTGCGCCTCGGCCGGCACGGCGCAGGTCGCCTCCGCGTTCGGGTTCCCGGCGGGCGGGAGGTCGTCCGGGGGCACGTCGGGGCGCGGGACGTCGACCGTCTCCGACGGGGTGTCCGCGTCGGCGTCCGCGTCGGCGTCCGCGTCGGCGTCCGCGGCCGTCTCGGGCGGAGAGTCCGCGGGCCGGTCGGCGACGGAATCGATGCCCGCGTCGGCGTCGGGGTCCGTCCCGGAGTCGTCGGCGCAGCCGGCGGCGAGCAGGGCGAGCGCCGAAGCGGCGAGCAGGGACCAGTGCTTCTGCATCGTGTCCTCCCTCGGCGGTGAAGCATAGCCCCAAGCGCTCCGGGGCGAAAGGTCGTGCCGCGGCGGGGAAGGCCGTCCCCCAGGGCCGAGGGGCGAGAACCGGTCCGTCAGCGGTCCGGCTGGAGGCAGGAGCCGACGCCCGTGCCCGCGTCGCGCGCGCAGAACGATCCCGGCGCGCAGCACGATTCCGCCGGCTGCCCGGGCGGCCCGCATTGGCGGTCGAAGGGGCACTCCAGCAGCCCGCAGTACAGCCGCAGCACCGCGCCCTCGTCGCGCTCCCGGCGCAGCCACGGGGGCAGCACGGCGCGCGGACACGGCCCGCCCGGTCCGTCGTTCCAGGCGGGCGGGACGTAGCGCCAGCCGGAGGCGTCCGCGGGCGCGACGCACCGGCCGAGGTCCGCGTCGAAGACGCCGGGCTCCTGCCGCACCAGGCAGCCGCGGAACCGCGCGTCGCCCGGCAGGACGACGCGCCCCAGGTCGCGCGCCGACGGCTCGCAGGTCTCCGCCTCTCCGGACACGCGGCACGGCGCCGTCGTCCCCGCCAGCACCTCGTCGAGCGTCGTCGGCGGGCAGGCCTCCGGCGGGCACGCCGGGTCGCCCGCACAGGTGCGGCCTTCCGGGAGCAGCTCGACCAGCGCGCAGTTCGCGGCGCACGAGGGGTCCGCGCGGTCGGGGTCGGTCAGCGCCTCCGGCTCCAGCTCGTACGGCAGGCACTCGGGCTCCAGCCGGTCGGCGATCGTCCGGCGGATCCCCTCCGCGGCGTCGGTCCAGTCGGTGCGGCAGATCGAGCCGACGTACGTTCCGCCGCCCGCCTCGCGCCACAGCCGCGCCAGCTCGACGATGCGCACCGGCGGCAAGGCGAGGCCCATCGACGTGTTGCACGACGGGACGAGCTGCGTCGGCGTCAGGAGATCGACCGTCTCCTGCATCCGCGCCAGCCCGAGGCACTCGGCGAGCCGCGCGCCGTCGCCCTCGCACACCGTGTCGGGCGGCACGCCCACGAGTTCCGCCAGGACCACGGATTCCGCCGCCCGCGGGCGGAGGGCCAGCAGCCGGTCGCGGAACCACTCGACCGGCCGGGCGACCTCGGGATGCAGGAAGCAGCGCAGGCCCAGGTGGCCCATGTCGGTGCGGTCCTGGTCGAAGATCTCCGGGTGGTCCGGCGCGACGGAACAGTCGTTCTCGTCGGTGATCACGACCAGCGCCAGCACGGAATCGTCGCGCAGGAAGCCCTCGTTGCAGCGTCCGGGGCCCTGGTGCTCCGCCGCGGCGCGGCGCATCGCCTCGAGCGGCTGTTCGAAGCCGCAGCCGTTCGTGCCGAGCGTGGCGAGGCAGGCGAAGTCGGCCGCCAGCCGCTCCGGCAGGTAGTCCGTCGCGTTCAGCGGGTCCCGCGCGAGGAACGTCGGGTACTCCGTCGCGCAGTCCGGGACGGTGCCGGAGGGCGCGTGGAGGAGGCAGCCGTCGTCGCCTCCGTCCGGGATCCGGCAGGTCGAAACGGTGAGGCCCATCGTCCCCAGGTCGGTGGAGACCACGCCGACGTGCAGGTCCTCCACCGGGACCGCGTCCGGGCGTCCGTCGCCGTCGTCGTCGGGCGGGTCGACCAGCGCGCGCAGCAGCCTGCCGAAGTAGCGGGACGCTGCCTCCTGCTCCTGGGCCATCGAGCCCGAGTTGTCGATGACGAACAGCAGGTCGACGCGGGTGCGCCCCGTGGCCCGCACGGCCGCGACGTTGTCGTCGCCGGCGCCGGCGCTCCGCGCGCCGCCGGAGTGGCAGGCGAGGCCGGCGGCGGCGAGCGCCAGGCACGCCGTCCACGGCCGCCGCGACCGCCGATCACTCGACACGACACCCCTCCTGCCAGGCGCAGAGATCG
>JAFGHH010000543.1 GCA_016930215.1 Deltaproteobacteria bacterium | reverse complement strand
TGCCGGTCGCCTGTCGCCTGTTCCTTCCCCCGTCGGCGATTGCCCGTCGCCTGTCGCCGGTCGCCTGTCGCCTGTTCCTTCCCCCGTCGGCGATTGCCCGTCGCCTGTCGCCGGTCGCCTGTCGCCTGTTCCCCGCTCGTCCACGCCGGTGGTGTCGCGTCCGCAGGCGATCTCGTTGCTCCTCGCCGCTCGCCGCTGGTTCCGGGGTCTGCTTCAGCTTTCTCCGGTGGAGATGGGGAAGCGGAGTCCGAGCGCGACCTGCCATCCGAGCCAGGGTGTGGCCACCGCCGGGGTGCCGTCCGTCTCCGGGCGGGTCTTCTGCCGGGGGAAGCCGCTGTCCAAACCGGCCTCGAGCAACAGGACCACATGGTCCGAGATCCACCAGTCCAACTCGAAGCCGAGGGCGGCGCGGCCGGACCACCAGCCGTAGCCGACCAGGGTGCTGTCCTCCAGGGCGACGGACATCTCGGCGCGTTCGGCCGCGAGCCGCACCATCGGGCCGTAGCGCAAAGCACCATCGCCGAACCCCCAGAAGGCTTCCAGCCCGAGCGCCACGCGATAGCCCGACACGGTCACCGCCGGGTCGCGCTCGAGCGGTCCCGCCAGGAGGCCCAGGGAGACGTCGAGCCACAGCTGGTCGAGGAACAGCCAGCCGACCCCGACGAGCCCCCCCGCCAGGATCGAGGGCCCTTCCGCACCGGCCAGGCCCCCGCCGGCGGCACCCACGAAGCGCGGGGCCCAGGGGATCGGCTCGCCCACGGCGGCATCCTCGCGAGCGCGCTCGACCGCCCGCTGCAGACCGGGCGCCTCGGCGGGCAACCGATCCTCGAACATGAAGGCGCTGCCCAGCAGGTCGCTCGCCGCCAGGGCGAGATCGACCTCCGCCCCGTCCACCGCCTGGCGCTCGATCAGGCGCACCAGAGCCCGGCCGGTGCTGAGCGCCACGACGTGCAGGACGATCACGTCCTCGGTGACCGGCGTCAGCCACATCGCCGCCACGGCACCCTCGCCCTCCATCCGGGGGCGCACCTGCTCGAGCTGCTGCGTCAGGGGGAGGTCCGCGAAGTCGGGCGTCGGCGCCGGAGCGGCGCGGACGACCAGGCCTTCGAGGAGCAGCGCCAGCTCGTTGCGGAACCGCTCTTCCCCGTCGCGTTCCGCGTCGCCGCCGGCGACCTGCAGCAGGAGGACCACGGGGGGTCCGCCCCCGGACGAATCGGCCGGGCTCCCGGCGGCCGGCGCCGCCCGGGTGCACAGAACGCCCAGCGCGACGACGAGGATGGGCAACCGACCGAAGCGCGCAACACGTGGCGTTCCCCGCATGGCGACCCGCACCGTAGCACTGCCGTCGCGCGATCGGCCAGGGTGTTCGCGGGCGAGTCGTTCGCGGGCGAGCCAAGAGCCGCGGCGCGTGCGGGCGTCGTCGCCGCGGGGCGACCGGGCGACCGGCCCGTGGGGCTCGGGTGAAGGCGGGAGACGGGGATGGACGTCGCAGATGCGGATATCAGTGTTCCTCGATCGGGGTGGAGGCGTGACCTTCGAGAAGTCGGGCGGCCTCGAGGCCGACGGGCTCGCCGCGGTGTTCCTCGACCATGTCGCGCAGCAGCGGTTCGGCCTCGGCGGCGCGTCCGACGGCGAGCAGCGCCTTCGCGAGCCGCAGTCGCGCCTCGGCCGCGAGCGGCGCGGCGTCGGGACCCTGCCGCAGGTACGCTTCGAAGAGCGGGATGGCGGCGGCCGGGTCGCCGAGCTGGTCCTGCAGCGTGCGTCCGGCGAGGAAGCGCGCGCGGTTCCCCTCGATCGGTCCGGCCAGCTCGATCACCCGGCGCAGGGCGGTCACCGCCTCCGCGTGCGACTCCTGCCGGCGGCGACACGCGGCCAGCGCCGACCAGGCCGAGGCATCGCCCGGCCGTCGGGCGAGCATCGCCTCCAGCTCCCGCTCCGCCTCGCCGGTCCGGCCGTCCAGGATCCAGCGTTGGATCTCGTCGAGCGACGGGGCCGGCGGCTCCGGGGAGGGCGCGGCGAGCGCGGGTTCCGTCGGCGGGGCGGCGGCGTCGGCGTCGAGCGGTCCGGGACGCCGGCCGGCTCCCGCCGGAAGACCGGTGGCGTCCGGCGCGGCGGGTCGGGGCGAGGCCGGCCATCCGCCGGCAAGCGCGCCCGAAGGAGCGGCGAGCGTCGGCCGCGCCGCGATGGCGACCGGGGGGTCCCCCAACCATCCGGCCAGCCGTTCGGCCTGCCCCGCGTCCAGGCTCCCTTCCACCCCTTCGCCGCGACGCCCGATCCGCAGGGTACGCCCCGCCGGAACCGACCAGGTGGCGCCCGCTTCGTGGACCACGCGCACCGAGCCTCGCTCGACCCCCACCTCCACGACGTCCGACTCGCGCAGTTCGACCCAGAAACGCGTTCCGGTGACCACGACCCGGCAGAACGGAGCCTCGATCTCCAGCCGGGCCGCCTCCCGGCCGGCCTCGCGGTCGATCGCGACCCCGCCGCGGTCGAGCCGCAGCCGCGTGCCGCCATCGTCGGCGGGGGTCAGTTGCACCTGCGCGTCGGGAGCGAGGCCGATCCGGGCCGGTCCGCGCCGGAGGACGACGCCGGCCTCCGGCGTCGCGCGGACCGTCTCCGGCCGGTTCGCCGGTGCCGCGGGTCCGCCCTGCACGGCGAGGTCCATCGCCTCCGGCGTCGACGGCGCGGTTTCGACCTCGGGGCCCGCCGGGCGTTCGCTGCCGCTCGGGAGGAGCAGCCACACCAGCACGGCAGCGGCGGCCAATCCGGCGATGGCTGCCCGGAGCGGCCGGCGGCGTGGCGAGCGGCGCCGCTCGTCGGCCGCCTCGCGCACCAGGGCCTGGACTTCGTCCTGGCCCGGCGCTCCGCCGATCCGGTCTTCGAGCTGCCGGGTCAGGGTCCGGCGCACGGCCGACCAGGCTTCCGCGAAATCCCGGCAGCGGCCGCACTCGGCCAGGTGCCGTTCGAAGGAGCGACGGTCCTCGTCGGAGAGGTTGCGCTCCAGGAAGCGATCGAGGTCCCCGCAGTTCATCGGTCTTCCTCCACGGGCGGAACGGCCGGCCCGTCGTCCCGGTAGGCCTCGAGCAGGGCCTGCCGGCCGCGGCGCAGGTGCGACCAGACGGTATTGAGGGGCATGCCCAGAAGTTCGGCGATTTCCTCGCCGGTCAATCCCCCGCACTCGAACAGGAGGACGACCTGCCGGGGGGTAGGGTCGATCCGTTCGAGAAGGCGCACCAGGTCGAGCGCGGCGATGGTCCCGTCCGCGGAGGGCGCCGAACGGTCCTCCTCGGCGCGCTCGCGGGCGAAGACGGCGAAGAGGCGGGAACGAATCGCGTGCACGCGCCGGCGCTGCCGGGCCGTCCGGGCGGCGATGGCGACGATCCAGGCGCGCGCCTTGCCTCGTTCCCGGTAGCGGCGGGCCGCGTCCGCAACGGCCAGGAAGACGTCCTGCACCAGATCGTCGAGGTCGGCCCGGGACAGCCCGGGGGTGAGGGCGTAGGCGACGGTGCGCACCAGCACCGCGTGGCGGCGGTACAGCTCGCCCAGCGCTTCGCGGTCGCCCCGCTGGACGCGCCGGATGAGGGTCTCGTCGGGCGGGGCGACCGGATCGGGCTCGCCGCCGCGGATGACGGTGAGGGGTGCGCGCGCCGTTGGGTCCGCCGATCGTCCCACGAGGAGTCATGTACCGGAAACGGCCCGAACTTGCAGCCGGCACGCGCTGACTCTACCATCGACCCGGCGCTGGATTCGGCGAGCAGAACGCCGGATCCACGGAACACCGCCGGTAGCGGGAGGGACGATGGAGGCGTGGTCATGGCCGGTGTGCCTGTTGCTGTGTGTTTCGCTGGCGGGGACGATGGGGGCCTGCGGGAGTGATCCCGCCGGGGACGCGGGGAACGACGGCGACACGCTCGACACGCCGGCCGAGGCGGTGGACGGGGACGTCCCGGACGACGCGGCGGAAGAGGAGCCTGGGACCGAGGATGCGCCGCTACCGGAGGCGACGGATGCCGACGACGCCGGTGGCTGCCTGGAACTGCCCGACCCCGCCCCGGGCGAAGTCAATACGGCGAGCGGACCCGCGCGTGGAACCCTCGCCGACGGCGCCTGGTCCTGGAAGGGGATCCCCTACGCGGCTCCGCCCATCGGCGACCGCCGCTGGCGGCTTCCCGATCCGTTCGGCTGCTGGGACGGCGTGCGGGACGGCTCGGCCTACGGGCCGCTCTGCCCGCAGTACGACGACGCCGGCGCCGTGGTCGGGGAGGAGGATTGCCTCCAACTCAACGTGTGGGCGCCGTTGGACGCGCCGCCCGGCTCGCGGTCCGTGATGGTCTACATCCACGGCGGCGGACACGAACAGGGGTCGGGCACGAAGACCATGTACGACGGCACCTCCCTGGCTGCCGAACGCGGCGTGGTCGTCGTGACCGTCAACTACCGGCTCGGGCCCTTCGGCTTCCTCGCCCACCCGGCGTTGACCGCGGAGGGGGGCGAGGCTGCTTCCGGGAACTACGGCATGCACGACCAGTTGGCCGCACTGCGGTGGGTCCGCGACAACATCCGCGGGTTCGGGGGCGATCCGTCCCGGACGCTGATCTTCGGCCAGTCGGCCGGCGCCGTCAGCGTCTGTCGGCTGGTCGCCTCGCCGCTGGCCGCCGGGCTGTTCCACGCGGCGGTGATGCACAGCGGCGGCTGCGTGGCCACTCCCCTGGCCGACGCCGAGGCGTTGGGCGAAGGCTACGTGACCCGCATGGGCTGCGGCGACGCCGCGGACGTCCCGGCCTGCCTGCGCGGGCTCGCGGCCGGCTCGGTGATGGCCGGCTTCGACCCCGCGGGCAGCGGCACCGGCACGTTGGGCCGCCTGAACTTCGACGGCGTCGTGGACGGCTACGCGCTCCCCGACGCTCCTCGTGCGCTCATCGAGGCGGGCGCGCACAACGCGGTTCCGATGATCGTCGGGTCCACCTCGGAGGAGAACGGCCGAAACGCCCCCGCGGTGGCCGACGAAGCCGCCTTCCGCTCGGCGCTAGCGACGTTCCTCGGGAGCGTCTCCCTGCCTGCCGAGATCGTGGACGAGGTTGTCGCGCTGTATCCGGTGGCGGAGTACGGCTCCTGGCGCGCCGCCTACGTGGCGGTCACGTCGGACGTGAAGTTCACGTGCACCGCCCGGATGGAGGCCCGGGCCCTGGCAGCCGCCGGTACTGCGCCGGTCTTCCGGTATCTGTTCGACGACGTTCCGGATCGCGCCGGCGGCCCACTGCTCACGGCCGGCTCGTTCCACGGTCTCGACATGTTCTACGCCTTCGGAACGCTCGACCAACTCACCGTGACGGTCCCAGCCGGCGATCAGGCGACGATCGACTCCATGCAGGGCTACTGGACGACGTTGGCCGCCGACGGCGCTCCGGGAGCCGCCGGTGGTCCCGACTGGCCGCGCTACTCGTCCACGGACGAGCGGGTGGTCGTCTTCCTGGACGGCGCGACCCTGTCCCCCGACCCGCGAGCGGCGCCATGCGACTTCTGGGACGCGCTGCGGCCCTAGCGACGCGCGGCCAGGTGGGCGGCTTGTGCCCGCCCTGCCGGCATCGTAGAACGAGAGCATGATCGGTTCGATCCGTGACCTGTCCCTCCCGAAATCAACCCCGCGCCCTTATAACCATGGTAGTTCCGGGTTGGACGGGGTTGGCCGAATGCCGTCCGACGTGGTGTCCGACGCGCCATCGGACTTGCACAAACATAAACCACAGGTTACGTTCCGTGCACCATGACGGACGCAACTCCCGCCAAGACCGGACCCGATTGGAACCGGCTGTACGAGATCGCCGCCGCCCAGGAAGGCCACTTCACGACGGCCCAGGCCGCCGAGGCGGGCTACTACGCCCAGCTCCTGGTCAAGTACCTGCGGAATCAACGCGTCGTCCGCATCCGCCGCGGGGTCTACCGCCTCGTCCACTTTCCCGCCGGCGAGCACGAAGACCTGGTCACCATCTGGCTCTGGACCGAACGCACCGGCGTCTTCTCCCGCCAGACGGCGCTCGCCCTGCATGGCCTGTCCGACGTGATGCCGGCGAAGGTCCACCTCACGCTGCCCGAAGCGTGGAAGGCGCGCCGCCTGCGCGTACCCAAGCGCGTCGTACTACACTTCGCCGACCTGCCCAAAGCAGATCGCACTTGGGCCGGCTCCGTGCCGGTCACGACTCCGGTACGTGCCCTGCGGGATTGCGCGAGCGCGGGGGTCTCGCCGGAAACCGTCCGCAAGGCGGTCCGTGACGCCGTCGCCCGCGGTCTCGTCGGGCGGTCCGAGGTCGCTGCCATTCGCCGCACGGCACGCGGTGCAGCATGAAGACGTCGCAAACGTACGCCTCACCGGCAGCATTCAAGCAGGCGCTCGAGCAGCGCCTGCGAACAGCCTCGGCGACCGGCGTCGACTTCGCCAGGCGCCGCCAGTTGCTCGTCTTCGATCGGTTCCTCGCGCGGGTCGTGCAGGTCATGGGCGACACAGTCCTCCTGAAGGGCGGGCTGGTGATCGAGCTTCGCATGGAGCGGGCCCGGACGACCAAGGACGTGGACCTGCGCCTGACCGGCTCGTCAGCCGACGTCCTCGAGCATCTGCGGCAGGCCGGGCGGCTCGACCTCGGTGACTTCCTCGCCTTCGAGATCCGTCCTGACCCGGAGCATCCGGACATCCGGCAGGATGGAATGCCGTACGAGGGCTTCCGCTACCGGGCCGAGGCGAAGCTGGCCGGCAAGCCGTACGGGCAGCCGTTCGGGGTCGACGTGGCGTTCGGCGATCCCATCGTCGGCGAGCCGGACGTCGTCGTCACGGATGACCTGCTCGGATTCGCGGGTGTCGCGCCGCCGACGCTGCACCTCTACCCGATCGAGTCGCACGTCGCCGAGAAGCTGCACGCGTACACGCTGCCCCGGCAGCGGGAGAACTCGCGGGTGAAGGACCTGC
>JAFGHH010000542.1 GCA_016930215.1 Deltaproteobacteria bacterium | reverse complement strand
TCGTCTCGCCGATCCTCAGGCCGGTGCTCGGCCCGGACGGCACGATCACCGACGTCGTCGCCGAGCCCGCGCCGTCGCTCGCCGCGATGGAGGAGGAGTGGAACCGCCTGCAGGCCGAGGACGCCGCGCATCCCTGACCGGCGCTCTGGACCCCGGTGTACGATGGGAGCGGAGCAGGTTGCCGCCCCGGCGGGCTCCCGTGCCTACTGGAACGTCGTCACGATCTCGGTGCCGCGCGCGCCCTGGACCACGGAATCCGGCGCGGGAGTCGGGGGCGTCGTGGACGCAGCGGTCGTCCCGGCCGCGGTCGGCGGCGGTCTCGGCGACGTGCCGGCCGGGGCGCGGCGGAAGCGGGGCGAGAGCGAGACGTCGCGATCGGCGACGACGCTCTCCCGGTACGGTTCGTACCCCGGGGCGGTGACCACGAGCAGCGTGCCGAGCGACGACTTCGGCACCTGGAACGGGACCTCTTCGATCCGCTCGGCGCCGTAGACCACGCGCGCGCCTCGCGGAAGACCCTCGATCCGGATCGTCACCGTGTCGGCCGGCGTGTCGATCGGCGCCGGCGGCGCGACGGCCGGCGACCCGTCCGGCTCCGCAGGACGGGACTCGAGGGCCGCGTCGCCGGGCCCGGCGTCGGGAACGGGTTGCGTGGCGGGGACGACCGGCTGGACCGGCGCGGGCGCGACCGCCGCGACCGGCGGCAAGGGCGGTCCCGCGGACGGAACCGGCGGCGCGCCAGGAAGCGCCGACGGATCGAGGGCCGCCCGCGGTCCGACCGTCGAGCTCGCCGGCGCGACGGGACCGTCCGCCGCCGCGCCCGACCCGGACCACGGATGCCAGACGAAGAAACCGACGACGGACAACGCGAGCGCGGCGGCGACGACGCCCCAGACGACACGCCTTCGGCCGGCGGAGGAGGTGTTCCAGGTCGGGCTTCCGACCTGGGCCATGGCGGTCGATGTACCGGAGGCGGGGGGACGATCGGCGGGCGGCGATGCGATCGGTGCGACCGCGGGTCGGGCGTCGATTCCGAGGCGCACGAGGGCCGCGGCGTCGAGAAACGGCACCGGGCCGTCGAGCATCGCCTGCGCCGTCGGGTAGCGGTCCTCTCGACGGCGGGCCGTTGCCTTGCAGACGACGGCCTCGAGCGCCGGGGGAACCTCGGGATTGAGGGAGCGGACCGGCGGGAACGGCTCGGAAAGGATGGCGGCGAGGATCTGGTTCTAGTTCGTTCCCCCGTACGGGAGCCGGCCCGTCAACAGCTCGAAGAGAATGACGCCCATCGCATAGATGTCGAGCCGATGGTCGGCGTCGGAACGGCCGGCGGCCTGCTCGGGCGACATGTAGACCGGCGTCCCCAGCACGGCGCCGGTCTGGGTCATCCGCTGTTGTCCGTCGCCCACGACGGTCATCTTGGAGATCCCGAAGTCGAGGAGCTTGACGACCATGGGCGAACCGGGGGATTCGACGAGATAGATGTTGTCGGGCTTGAGATCCCGGTGGACGATGCCGCGCTGGTGCGCGACCCGGAGGGCCGAGAGCACCTGCGCCACGATCTCGACCGCCGTGTGGACCGGCAGCCGGCCGCTGGTCTCCAGGCGTCCGCCGAGGGAGGCGCCCTCGAGGAACTCCATCACCAGGTACGGGGCGCCGTCGGGGGTGGTGCCGACATCGTAGATGTCGATGATCCCGCGGTGGCCGATCGCCGAGGCGGCCTGCGCCTCGCGGACGAACCGCGTCACCACCTCGGCCTGTCGCGCCATCTCCGGATGGAGGAACTTCACGGCGCAGCGGCGGCCGATGATCGTGTGCTGGGCCTCGTACACCTCGCCCATCCCGCCCTCGCCGATCAACCGGCTCAGGCGGTACTTCTCGCCGACGATCTGTCCGGTGCGGTCCATCGCTTCTTCCTCGGCCACCCTCTGGCAACACTGATTGTACCCCACGGCCGGCGCGCGGCAAGTGCAAGTCGAGGGACTTTCCACGCCGGCAGGTCTTGAGGATCACGCGAGATCAGGCGTACACTTCGCCATCGGTGGAGGTGGACGATGCGGGGAGCCGCGTGGAGTTGCGTGCTGTTGGCGGCGGTGTTCGGTCCGCCCACGGTGGCCACGGCGCAGGAACCGGCCGGGGAGCCGGCGGCCGGGACGCCCGACGAGGAGGAGGTCGCCCGGAGCGAAGCGATGGCCGAGGCGCGGGAGCTGTTCGAGCGCGGCACGCGCCTCATGCAGAACGAGAACTGGGAGATGGCCCTCGTCGAGCTGGAACGGTCGTACGAGCGCTACCCGACCCGCTCGGCGCTGTTCAACCTGGCGATGTGCCACAAGGCGCTGCACCGGTACCGCGAGGCGCTCGGCCGATTCGACGAATGGCAGGAGAAGTTCGCGGCGGCGGCGACGGAGGACGAGCGGGCGCGTGTGGCGGCGGCGCAGGAGGAACTGCGCGAGTACGTCGGCTTCCTGCTCGTGGAGACCGAGCCGGTGGGCGCGACGGTCGTGATCGATCGGGAAGAGCGCCTGAGGACGCCGCTGGAGCGGCCGATCGTCCTGGACATCGGCCGGCATCAGCTCGACGTGTCGCTCGAAGGGCACGTCACCTCCTCGCGCGACGTGGTGATCGTGCCGCTGGAAACGGTGCGGCTGGCGGTTGCCCTGGACCCGGAAGAGGCGGCGACCGGAGCCGCGGACGGCGGACACGACTCGGGAGAGGGGCCGGGAGGCTCGGAGGAGCCGTCCGACGCCGGGGTGGACGCGCTCTGGTTCTGGACGACGGCGGGCGCCGCGGCGGCGGCCGGGATCGGCGCCGGGGTCGCCGGCGGGCTGGCGCTGGCGCAGGAATCGGACCTGGGAAACTTGCGGGATCGGTGCGCCGCCGGCGACGGCGCAGCCTGCGACGAGGGTGCGGCGGCGCTGGACCACTACGACGCGAAGCTCCTCGCGGCCAACGTCCTCTTCGCCGCGGCCGGGGCTTTTGGGGTGACCGCCCTGGTGCTCGCCTTCTTCACCGACTTCGACTTCGGAGGCGACGAGGCACCGCCCGTGGAGGTCACCGCCGGCCCCGCAGGGCTCGACCCGTCGGGGTCCCCGACCGGGTTCGTCGTCGGTGTGGGAGGGAGGTTCTGATGGCGCGGGTAGGCGAAGGTGGGCAGGTGAGGTGGAGCGGGAGGACTCGCCCTGCAACACGCAAGCTCGGGCAGGACTCGCCCTCCCGTACGGGGCGATTCGGTCCCGGTGGTCGTGATTGCGCTCGCGCCGCGACGACCGTCCTCGTCGCCGCGCTGTCGGCCGTGGTCGTGCTGCTCGGCGGCTGCGTCGCCGCCTTCGACGAGTCGTCGTTCCGGCGACCCGACGGCGGCGACGCCGACATCTCGCCCGACTCCGACGTGGACGCAGGGCCGGACGCCGACGCCGACGTGGAGCCCGACGCGGATGTCGAGGTGCCGGACGACACGGCCGACGACGACGGGGCCGACGACGGCGGCGGGTGCATTCCGGAAGAATGCGACGACGACAACGCGTGCAACGGCCAGGAGGTCTGCACGATCGACGGCGAGTGCGTCGGCGGGCGGCCGCCGGACGACGGGACGGCCTGCACCACCGCCGCGGGAGTCGACGGCTTCTGCTACGAGGAGCGGTGCCGGCCGGTGACCTGCGGCAACGGCGTGACCAACTCGGGCGAGGACTGCGACGACGGGAACCTCGTGGACGGCGACGGCTGCGAGTCGGACTGCACC
>JAFGHH010000541.1 GCA_016930215.1 Deltaproteobacteria bacterium | reverse complement strand
GTCGCCGTCGGCGTCGGCCCCGGCGTCGGCGTCGTCGTCCGCGTCGCCGTCGGCGTCGGCCCCGGCGTCGGCGTCGTCGTCCGCGTCCGCGCCGCTGTCCACGCCGTCGGTCATCCCGTCGGACTCGCCGTCGCCCGTAGCATCGGAGACCGCCTCGGACGCCGCGTCCACCTCCCAGTCGTCGCCGGTGCCGGACGATCCGCAGCCGGCGAGCAACGCCACCCCCAACAGCGACAATGCGGCCTTCCCCATGGTGAGCTCCTCCTCCGGCAACAGCCCTGGCGGAACACTATGGTCCCGGATGCTCGGGTTGTCCACCGCGTCCGGGTGTCGCCGGGGTCGCCGCCAGGAACTCCGCTCCGGCCCCGGATCAGGCCGGCCCCGAGGATCGGCTCGGTATCGGCGGCGCCGCGGTAGCGTCGCGACCCGCAGCGGGGGGAGCAGGTCGTGGGTGCCGGGGAGCGTCCCGGCGTTCGCGGCGGGGTGAGCGCCGTTCGCGTGGCGCGTCCTCGCGGCAGGCGCGGACACGGACTGCGGACGACCGAGCGCCGGGACGCCTCCGCC
Source organism: Deltaproteobacteria bacterium (assembly GCA_016930215.1). GTDB lineage: Bacteria > Myxococcota_A > Polyangia > DRWM01 > JAAZOP01 > JAAZOP01. The sequence continues at coordinate 18,824 of JAFGHH010000541.1, read as the reverse complement.
GCCTCACCAGCCCGGCGCCGGCCAGCAGCACGAGCAGCCACGGGAACGCGGCGCCCGGGCCCGAACCGCCGGCGACGGAACAGCCGAAGAACGCCGCGACGTAGGGGCGGGTCTGCTCCTCGCGCAGCAGGTCGAGCCAGCGCCCGCCGCCGCAGTAGCCGTTGTCGATGGTGCAGCCGGGCCGCAGCGTGACCCACGCGTCGAGCACCGCCTCGACGGCGTCCGGGTCGACGCCGGAGAACTCCTGGCGCACGGCGAACACGAAGTCCTGCGTGGCCCGCTTGGCCGCCTCGGTCAGGTCCGCGGCTTCGGGCCGGAAGCACTGGTCGAGGCTGTCCGAGTGGGCCAGACCGTCCCGGCGTTCGTCGAAGTCGCTCGAGATGGCATCGATGTAGTTGAGCACCGAGCGGATCGTGTGCAGGCCGTCGTCGTCGGAGCGCAGGGTATGGGAGAAGCTGTCCTGCAACACGTGCAGGGCCTGGCCCACGTAGTAGAACGGCGCGTAGACGTGGACATCGATGCGGCCGTAGAAGTCGAGGTACACGGGGACCCGGATCACGCGCGTCTGGCCCGGGATGTGATCGAAGTGGCTCCGCCCCTCGTCGAACAGCTCCAGGATGCGACGGCGGGTGCCGTCCACCGCGGCCGCGTCGCCCGCGGGACCGTCGTCGCCGCTGGCGCGCAGGCAGTGCGCGTACTGCCCCTCGTCGGACGGGTCGCCGTGGATCGCGCGCAGGCTGGCGAGGTTCATCAGCGAATGCCCGTCGGTGTCCGGCGCCCGCACGCCGACGACCAGGCTCAGCAGGATGAACTGCTGCGTCTCGGTCAGCTCGTTCCGGGCGACCCCGAGGTTGGCCAGCATCTGCTCCGACAGATCCTGCCAGGTGTCGTTGTCCGGGATCGGGATCACCCCTTCCTCGACCATCGCCAGCTCGCGCGTCAGGTCGACGAAGGCGCGCCCCGTGATCCGCTCGTGGCACGGGTCGCTGAGCGAGCTCCCGACCGTGTAGGCCTGCGCCGGGAGGGCCCACAGGACCAGCAGCAGACCGGCGAGCGGCCGAACGACGGCGGGAGCGGGGCGGCGTCCGTTCACCAGCCGAACTCCACGGAAAAGGTCGTGCGGTACTGGGGGAAGATCAGGGGGATCCGGGTGAGCACGGGGGCCACCAGTGCGAAGCTGATCGGGGCGAAGTCCAGCGTGACGTTCCCATGCACCCGCCACCGCAGCCCCACCGGGCGCAGCTCGAAGAAGAACCCGACCGTGCCGGCGTCGTCGAGCAGCGTGTCGAAGGCGAGGATCGACGGTCCCATCACGAGGCTCGTGTGCACGAACCCGTCGGCGTACACGTAGTCCGCCCCGACGCCGATGTCGACCACCCCCTCCACCAGCGCGTCCTCGTGCTCGGACGCGTACCAGAAGTCCTGCTCGAGCTGTCCGAACACGCCCCAGCCCGACGACCACCGGTACCCGCCCCGGACCGCGTAGCCGAAAGCGCCGGCCAGCACCGACGTGCTGACGATGTCCGAGATCACCGAGCCGTGGAGCTCCACGGCCACGAACGGCGCGCTTGTCGGCTCGAAGACCGGGGCGACGGATTCCTCGGCCGGCGCCGTCTCGGCCCGCGCCGGCGCCGGTACGCCCGGCACGAACAGGGCCGGCAGGAGCAGCCCCCCGAGCCACGGCCCTCCCGCGACGAACCCCGTCCGTGGTGTCGCCCCGGACGCCCCTCGGGTCCGGTCGGAGCGACCTCGCCGTCTGTCGTCGTCGTCCACGGTACGCACCTTGGTCAGCCGGACGGCATTCGTCAAGAGCCCGGACGCTCGCCGACAGGTCGGCCATCCGGAGTTCACGCTGGAACCGCGGAAGACGGCTGGCGCGCCGGTGAGAGGATCTGCCGCCGCATCCAGTCCCGGCGGATCGTCGCCGGGCTTCCTTCCCGACGTCGAACGGACGGGATTGTTGCTTTCCTGTTGGTAACATGAAATAGCAATTGGTAACACCATGCTGTCCGCCCCGCGGACATCGGAGACCGCACCGGCATGAGGATCATCGGGAAACGCGTCGCTTCCGCCCGGAGCCTCCGTTTCGCCGCGGTTCTGGCCCTGGTCGCGTCGGGTTGTTCCTCCTGCCCGGGGCCGCAGCGCGCCTCCGGCCGGACCGTGAGGGACCTCGCGGGCCGGCAGGTGACCGTTCCCGAGAACGTCGAACGCCTCATCGCGATCGGACCGGGAAGCCTGCGCCTCGTGGCCTACCTCGGCGCCGTGGACCGGGTCGTGGGCCTCGAGGAGATGGAGAAGCGCATGGCCCGCGACCCCTACGTGCGGCCCTACGCGGCCACGCTCGACGACGACTTCCTGCGCCTTCCCGTGGTGGGCGCGGGCGGCGCGGGTGTGCTCCCGGACGCCGAGAGGGTGATGCTCTGCCGCCCCGACCTCCTGGTGGTCGTGGCCCTCGACCCGGGCCAGGTCGACAACCTCCAGGAGCGGACCGGCGTGCCGGCGCTGTACCTCTCGTACGGTGAGCTCGGGGTATGGCGCGCGGAAGCCCGGGTCTCCCTGTCCCTGCTCGGGGAGGTGCTGGGTCTCGGTGAGCGAGCCGCCCGCCTCGAGGCCGCCATCTCGTCGTTGCAGGAGGACCTCGAGAGAAGGACCTCGGACCTCCCGGAGAAGGACAGGCCCTTCGCCTACTTCGGGGGGCTCTCGTACAAAGGGTCCCACGGCCTGGACAGTACCGAGGCCGGATACCTGGCCGGAAGGATGGCGGGCGCGCGCAACCTGGCCGACACGGTAGGCCCAAGCGGCCACTTCTTCGTGGATCGGGAGAAGATCCTGGCCTGGAACCCCGACTTCCTGTTCATCGATGCAAGCAGCCGGCTCATCGTCGACGAGGACCTCGAGCACAACCGCGACTTCTACCGGCTGCTCGACGCCTCGCGCGCGGGTCGCGCCTACTCGCTTCTGCCCTACAACGCCTACAACACGAACGTGGAGCTCGCGCTCATCAACGCCTACTTCATCGGCAAGACCCTGTACCCCGGTCGGTTCGGCGACGTCGAGATCGCGGAGAAGGCGCGCGACATCATCGAGACCTTCCTCGGTTTTCGGCCGGCGGGGGAGCTTCCGGCCTGTCGGCCCCTGCGTTTCCCGGAAACCGGTCCCGTCGAGTGGAACTGACATGCCGGAGACCGAGCTCCACGCCCGATACCGGCGGCACTTCCAGCGGAAGCTCCTTGTCGGGGCAACGCTCGTCGTCCTGAGCATGGCCGCGGTCGCGATCTCCCTGCGCACCGGGGCCTTCTCCCTGGGTTTCGGCGACGTCTTCGCCGGGATCGCGGGCGGTGGCGATGCCGTGGTCCGGCACGTGCTGTGGAGCATCCGCATTCCGCAGGTGGTGGCCGCGCTCCTGGCGGGCGCGTGCCTGGGGCTGTCCGGCGCGGTCATGCAGAACGTCCTGAGAAACCCCCTCGCCTCGCCCTTCACGCTCGGCATTTCCCAGGGCGCGGTCTTCGGGGCGGTCTTCGCTATCGTCGTCCTGGGCGGGGGAACGGCAGCCGTGGCCGAGGCGGAGTCTGCGGTCGCCGCTTCCCCGCACGTCATCGTGGCCTGTGCCTTTGCCGGCTCCCTGATCACGGTGGCGATGCTGGTGGGTCTTTCCTCGTTGCGCGGTCTCTCGCCCGCGGCGCTCATCCTCGCGGGCGTGGCGATCAGCGCCTTCTTCGGGTCGGGCACCATGCTGCTGCAGTACTTCGCCTCGGACGTCGAGATCGCCTCCGCCGTGTTCTGGACCTTCGGCGACCTGCGCAAGGTGCAGTGGCCCGAGCTCGGCATCATCGCCGTCGCCCTGGGGCCGCCGGCCGCCTTCTTCTTCTGGAAGGGCTGGGACTACAACGCGATGACCTGGGGCGACGACACGGCCCGGAGCCTGGGGGTGAACGTCCACCGTCTCCGCCTCGTCTCGCTGGTGCTCGCGGCCCTGCTCGCGTCGGTCACCACCGCCTTCATGGGCATCATCGGGTTCGTGGGCCTGATCGCGCCGCACATCGTGCGGATGGTCATCGGTCCGGACCACCGCTTCCTCTTCCCCTACGCGGCGCTCGCGGGCGGGCTGCTGCTGTTGGTGTCGGACCTGCTGGCGCGCACCGTGATGGCCCCCGTGGTTCTTCCGGTCGGCATCCTGACCTCCTTCGCCGGGGCGCCTCTCCTGCTGTACCTGCTCCTCAAGCACGGGGACATCCGCTCATGACGCTCCGGGTGCATGATCTGCGCTTCGCCTACCGGGGCGACGACATCCTGCGGGGGATGTCGTTCGAGGTCCCGCCGGGGTGCCTGGCCGCCATCCTCGGGGAGAACGGGTCGGGCAAGACCACCCTGCTGAGGAACCTCAACCGTCTGCTCCGGCCCCGCACGGGCACGGTGCTGATCGACGGCGCGGCCGTGGCGGCCATGAGCAGCCGCGAGATCGCCCGCCACTTCGGCTACATGCCCCAGCGCCAGGAGGCGGCGCACTGCACCCTGTTCGAGGCCGTACTGCTGGGCCGCAAGGCCCGCGACGGCGGCTGGACCCGCCGCAAGGACGTGGAGAAGGTCGAGGAGATCCTGCGCCTGGTGCGCCTGGAGCATCTGGCCATGCGTTCCGCGGCGGAGCTCAGCGGCGGCGAGCTGCAGAAGGTGATGCTGGCCCGGGCGCTGGCGCAGGAGCCCAAGGTGCTGCTGCTGGACGAGCCCATCAACCACCTCGACCCGGTCAACCAGATCGAGGTCATGAGCCTGCTCCACGCGGTCACGCGGGAGCTGCAGGTCACCTCGCTGGTGGTGACGCACAACCTCGACAACGCGCTTCGCTTCGCCGACCGATTCCTCCTGCTCAAGCAGGGCCGCCTCCTCGCGGCGGGCGGCAAGGAAATCCTCACGCCGGAGACGATCCGGGAGGCGTTTCGCATCGATGCGGTGATCGGGGAGGTGGGCGGCGCCACCGTCGTGGTGCCCACCCTCCGCGGCGTCCGGTCCCACGGCCACCTGGAGGCCTCCGGACACGTCCAGGAGCACGTCCACGAGGTGGACGACCACGTCTACGACCACGACCACGAGGAGCCGGGGCGCAAATCGTGAAGTCGCCGCGGCCCCTGCCTCGGGGTGTCATCGGCACGCCGCACTTCATGATCGGCGGCCGGGTCGTCGACCCGATCGGTCACTCGTACCACGCGTGCGGCGACCCCTGGCGCAGGCGGATGCGGTAGTTGCCGCGCAGGTCCTCCCAGCGCTCGGTCGTGCCCGCGGCGTCCGGCCAGCGGACCTCGACCGAATCGACGTCGCAGGCGGCCCCGAGGCCGAAGTGCAGCACCAGGTCGTTCTGCAGGCCGTAGTGGCCGTGGCCGGCGGAGACCTGCTGGACCTGGGTCAGGTCGCCCGCGACGACCGTGACCCGCGCGCCGACCGCGGAGCGGTTCGCGCCGGCCGCCGGGTCGCCCTCGAGCACCAGCTGGACCCAGTTGCCGAGGTGACCGACGTCGTTGCGGTAGTAGTGCACCTCGGGCTCGGTCCAGCCGCAGCACGAGCGCATCGTGCTGGAGCCGACGATCAGGTCGAGGTCGCCGTCGCGGTCGAAGTCGGCCCAGGTCTGCGCGTTGGCGCCGGGGTGTCCGATGCCGGCGGCGCGGCCGAGCTCCTCGTAGCCGCCCGCGGGCAGGCGGCGGAACAGGAAGCCGCGCGTGTCCGGGTAGTCGGAGCTGGCGAGGTACACGTCCTTCCAGCCGTCGTTGTCGAAATCGACGTACGACACGGTCAGGTCGCCCTCGTTCCAGTCCACCGCGCGCCAGTCGCGCTCCAGCCCGTTGGTCTCGTTGCCGGGGCGCTGGAGCGTCCAGCCGCGCGCGTCGGGCGCCGGCACCTGCTCGAGCAGCTCGCTGGGGTCCGACGACGAGCCGGCCCACCAGTGGCGGATCCCGGCGTTGAACAGGTCGAAGTCGCCGTCGTTGTCGGCGTCGAAGCAGATCGTCGAGAAGGTGTTGCCGCCGAGGCGGTACGGCTGGTCGTCGCTGCCGGGGTTCCAGGACGTGCTGGCGCACGAGATCCGCGGGGCGGGCGGCGCCGGGTCGCACACGCCGGGGTTGCTCTGGCAGTAGCAGCGGTACATCTCGTTGTCCGTGTAGTCGTCACGGCCGTCCGAGGCGTAGCCGACCTCGCGGCCGATTTCGACGAACGTGCCGTCGCCCTGGTTCTCCCACAGCAGGTCGAGCTGGCGGCCGTAGGCGGCGACGACCAGGTCGTCGTCGCCGTCGCCATCGATGTCGCACGCGGTCGTGCCGTCGGTCGGCCGGTGGTTGGTCCCCTCGTCGTAGGTGCCGACGTGGGTCGTGAGCCCGGCGGCGTCCGTGACGTCCGTGAACGTGCCGTCGCCGGCGCCGTGGTACAGGCGGTCCTGCAGCGCCAGGTCCGGGTAGCCGTAACGCCGGTACTGGAAGCCGACGAACAGGTCGAGCCGCCCGTCGCGGTCGGCGTCGAGGAACGTCGCGGCGTGGGCCGGCCAGTGCTCGTCCGGACCCGTCGAGATCGCGCTCGAGTCGGCCGGCGTGAACCGCCCGCTGCCGTCGTTGAGCAGCAGCTCCGAGCGGTCGCCGGGGTCGACCACGCCGGTGTCGTCGCTGATCATCGTCGCGCTGAACACGTCGTTGTCGCCGTCGTTGTCCGCGTCGGCGACGACGGCGAAGCTGGCGGCGCGGCCGAGACCCGAGCCGTCGCGCGTCCGGCCGTACTCCGACTCGACGGTGGCATCGACGAACGTCCGGCCCCCGGTTCCGGGCCGGTTCATCAATACCCGCTTCTGCCAGGCCTGGGGCGGGTCGGTCTCCGGGTCGTCGCGCACGCCGGCGGCGCCGCGGTGGATCAGCAGGTCGGGGTAACCGTCGCCGTCCAGGTCCGCGGAGGCCATCACGTTGCCGAGGACGTAGAGCTGGTCGCGGTCGAAGCCCGCCTCGAGCGTCGCCTGGTAGAAGTGCGGGCCGCTGCCCAGCGGCGCCGGCTCGCGGCAGATCCGCGGCGGGACCTCCGGCGGGACGTCGGCCGCGTCCGCCTCCGCGTCCGCCTCGGCTTCGACATCCTCGACGTCGGCCGGAACGTCCACCGGAACGTCGTCCGGGACGTCGGCGTCGCCGGCGTCGGTCGCGGAGTCGTCGCTGCAGGCGGGCAGCGCGGCGGCGAGGAGGGCGGTGCAGGCAAGCAGTCTTCGCATGGTTCACTTCCCGTTTCCGGCCCCGCGGGCCATGGTGCGGACGGCGGCGACGGCGGCACGCCAGGCGGCCAGGTCGCGCTCGCGCTCGGCCGGTCCCAGCGCCGGGGTGAAGGTCCGCTCGACGGCCACCACCTCGCGCAGCGCCGTCAGGTCCGTCCAGACGCCGACGGCGAGGCCGGCGAGCAGGGCGGCGCCGAGCGACGTGGTCTCGGCCATCTTCGGGCGCAGCACGGGGACGCCGAGCAGGTCGGCCTGGCGCTGCAGCAGCAGGTCGTCGGCCGTGGCGCCGCCGTCGACCCGGAGGTCGGGCAGCGCGCGCTTCGCGTCGGCCTCGGTGGCCCGCGCCAGGTCGACGATCTGGAAGGCGATGCCGTCGAGCACCGCGCGGGCCAGGTGGCCGCGGTTGGTGCCGCGGGAGATGCCGAGCACCGCGCCGCGGGCCTGCGGGTCCCAGTGCGGCGCCCCCAGCCCCGCCAGCGCCGGCACGAACAGGCAGCCGCCGGCGTCCGGCACCGTCCGCGCCAGCGCCTCGACCTCCGCCGACGTGCCGATCAGCTTCAGCTCGTCGCGCAGCCATTGCACCGCGGCGCCCGCGATGAACGACGAGCCCTCCAGGGCGTAGGTCGTGCGGCCCTGGATGCGCCAGGCGACCGTGGTCAACAGCCCGTGCGTCGAGGGCACCGGCCGTTCGCCGGTGTTGAGCAGCAGGAACGCCCCGGTGCCGTACGTGCACTTGGCCTGCCCGGCGTCGAACGCGGCCTGGCCGAACAGCGCCGACTGCTGGTCGCCGACCAGCGAGGCGATCGGGAGGTCGTCCGGCAGCCCGTCGACCCCCCGGGTCGTGCCGAGCACCGCGGACGTGTCGAGCACCTGGGGCAGGACGTCGAACGGGACGCCGAGATAGCCGAGCAGCTCGGGGTCCCAGTCCAGCGTCTCGAGGTTCAGCATCAGGGTCCGGGAGGCGTTGGAGACGTCGGTGCCGTGCACCGTCCCGCCGGTGAGGCGCCAGAGCAGGAACGAGTCGATCGTCCCGAAGGCGATCTCGCCCGCCTCGGCCCGCCGCCGGAGGCCCCGCACGTTCTCGAGCATCCAGCGGACCTTGGTGCCCGAGAAGTACGGGTCGAGCACCAGGCCCGTGCGGTCGCGGAACTCGCGCTCCAGCCCCTCCTGCTTGAGCTGCGCGCACAGCTCGGCCGTGCGGCGGCACTGCCAGACGATCGCGTGGTGCACCGGCTTGCCGGTCTCCCGGTCCCACAGCACCGCCGTCTCCCGCTGGTTCGTGATGCCGACGGCGGCCACCTCGCGCGACGAACGGCCCGAACGCTCGAACACCTCGCGGACGGCGGCGAGCACCGACTGCCAGATCTCCTCCGGGTCGTGCTCGACCCACCCGGGTTGCGGGTAGTGCTGGGGGAACTCGCGCTTGGCGTGCGCCAGCACGCGCAACTCGCGGTCGACCAGCAGGGCGGCGCTGCCCGTGGTCCCCTGGTCGATCGCGAGCACCAGACGCTTCTCGGTCATCGGGTCCTCCCGGCCGGTCCGCTCCCCCGGCGGCGCGGCATCCTGGTCGAGTATTCCAGGGCGTGCGGGGGTTGTCGAGCCGGTTGGCCGGGACCCAGCGCATCCGTCGCGCGGTCGCCTGTTGCGAGGTCCCACCTTCGCTGCTAGCCTCCCCCTCGCGAAGGCCAACGAGGGCGGGTCGGGTGTACGGGTTCAGCGTGGCGTGGGAGGGGCTCGGCCCCGACGACGCCGGGAGCATCTTCCGTGGCGCCGGAACCGGCGGTCGGGGTCGGATGCACCGCAGGGAGTGAGCCATGAAGCAGCGGCACGATGGATTGGTCGTCTTGTGGGTGGTCGCCATGCTGGCGGGAGCCGGCTGCAGCCTTTCGCTGTTCGGCGACCCTCCGGCGGACGGGGCCGTCGGCGACGACGCCGGCGATGACGGGGACGTTCCGGTGGACACGCTCGCCGAGACGGATGCCGACGCGGACGACGCGGACGGGGGCGCCGACGGCGACGTTGAGGACGACGGGGACGCCGCGGAGGACACGGGGGCGATCTGCGGCAACGGGGAGACGGAGCCGGGCGAGACGTGCGACGACGGCAACACGGACGACACGGACGACTGCCCCACGACCTGCCAGACGGCGGACTGCGGCGACGGGTTCGTCTGGAGCGACCACGAGGAGTGCGACGACGGGCCCGGCAACAGCGACTCGATCGCCGACGCCTGCCGCACGACCTGCCTGCGGGCGCACTGCGGCGACGGCGTCGTGGACATCGGGGAAGGTTGCGACGACGGCGACGACACCGACCCGGAGGACGGCTGCCACGCGTGCGTTCCGGGGACCTGCGGCAACGGCACGACGGATCCGGGCGAGGAATGCGACGACGGCAACGACGACAGCACGGACGCGTGCCTGCACACCTGTCGGAGCGCGGCCTGCGGCGACGGCTTCGTCTGGCAGGACCACGAGACCTGCGACACGCCGGACCCGCGCTCCTGCACGACCGCCTGCGGCTCGGCCGGCACGCAGGCCTGCGTCGCCTGCGACTGGGCCGACTGCGTGCCGCCCGCCGAAACCTGCAACGGGGCGGACGACGACTGCGACACCACGGCCGACGAGGACTTCGACTGCGTGCGCGGCGCGACCGTCGCCTGCGCCACCACGTGCGGGACGACCGGGACCGGCCAGTGCACCGACGCGTGCACCGAGCCGACGGACGCGGCCTGTCTGCCGCCGGCCGAAACCTGCAACGGGATCGATGACGACTGCGACGGCACGGCCGACGAGGGCTTTGACTGCCGACAGGGCGACACCGTCCCGTGCCCGACCGCCTGCGGCTCGACCGGCTCGGGAACCTGCACCGCGACGTGCGAGGTCCCGCCGGCGGCGTCGTGCACGCCGCCGGCCGAGACGTGCAACGGGGTCGACGACGACTGCGACACCTCGGCGGACGAGGGCTTCGACTGCGTGCAGGGGACGACGGTGAGCTGCACCACGACCTGCAGCTCCACCGGCACGGGGATCTGCACGTCCGCGTGCGCCATCCCGGCCCCGGCCGATTGCACGCCGCCGGGGGAGGCCTGCGGCAACGGGGTCGATGACGACTGCGACACGGAGGTCGATGAGGGCTCGGTCTGCACGCCGGGCGCGATCGTGAGCTGCACGACGTCGTGCGGGTCCACCGGCTCGGGAACCTGCACGGCCGCGTGCCAGCTCCCCGCGCCGGCGGACTGCACGCCGCCGGCGGAGACGTGCAACGGGCGGGATGACGACTGCGTGAGCGGCTGCGACAACGGCTTCGCCTGCTGCCAGGGCGAGTCGGTTCCGTGCACCACGACCTGCTCGTCCACCGGCACGGGAGCCTGCACCGCCGGCTGCGCCATCCCGACCGGCACCGCCTGCACCCCGCCGGCCGAGGTCTGCAACGGGCGGGACGACGACTGCGTGAGCGGCTGCGACAACGGCTTCGCCTGCTGTCGCGACACCACCGGCACCTGCACCAGTTCCTGCGGGACCGTCGGGTCGCGCGTCTGCTCCAGCACCTGCGCCTGGGGCACCTGCACCCCGCCGGCGGAAGTCTGCAACGGGATCGATGACGACTGCGATACGCTGTGCGACGAGACCCACACCTGTTGCGCGGGCACGACGCGCTACTGCAGCCATACGTGCCCGAGCGGCCCGACGGCGGGGACCCAGACCTGCAGCAGCGACTGCCGCAACTGGTCGTTCGCCTGCGTCGGTGAGTGCTGCGACGGCATCGACAACGACTCGGACGGGAAGACCGACGAAGGGATCTGGTGCCCGATCGCAGTCGTCCCGCCGGTCTCCACTTCCACCACGCTCTACGACGTGTACGCCGTCCGCGGGGACAGCGTCTGGGTCGTCGGAAGCGGCGGAAAGGTGCTGCAGTGGAACACTTCGGCGCGGAACTGGACCGACCGCAGCGATGCGGGCTTCACGGGCGTCCTGCGCGGCGTCTGGGCCTACTCCGGCGCCCCGCCACTCACGGTGGTCGTGGGTGACCGGGGGGTCATCCGGACCTGGAACGGCTCGGGCTGGGCGATCCCGCACGTGACCCCCGCCCCCATGCTCGACGAGCACCTCTACGACGTCGTCGGCTGGGGCCCGGACTCGGTCGTGGCCGTCGGCGGCAGCACGACTCTGGGCTCCTACCATGCGATCTTCGTCGGCTTCGACGGCACTTCCTGGGGCAGCGCGACGGCCGGCGACTACGCGATGCGCGGCGTCTGGGGCCTCCGGGACTACGACGTCTGGGCCGTGGGTCTGAGCGGCGACATCTGGCATTGGACCGGCACGAGGTGGAGCGCGGTCGCCTCGGGAACGTCCGCCGCCTTGTATGCCGTCTACGGTACCAGCGCCTCGGCGATCCGGGCCGTCGGCAGCACCGGCAACCAGACCGTCTACGACGGCACGCGGTGGACGGGCTCGGCCGTCGGCGCCACGGGGTCCACCCTGTACGGCTACTACGCGCGCAGCGCGAGCGAGGGTTGGGCGGTCGGAGTGAACGGCACGATCGTCCAGCGCGAGGGGGATGCCTGGAAGCTCTACGCTCCGAGCCCCACGACCAACACGCTGAACTCCGTCCACGGATACATGGATCTCATCTACGCCGTGGGCACCAGCCGAACGGTCCTGGTCTACCGCGCGCCGTAGCGGCGGGCGGCGTTCGGCTCCGGGCCGGGGCGGCGCGTCGCCGTCGCCGGCCGGCGGTCCCGCGCCGACCCGCGGGCGAGGAGGCCGGGTCTTCGTCGGGGTTCGCGTCGGGGTCCGCGGTCAGCGGGAGGCGGCCACCTGCTCGAGCAGGCGGGCGGAGCGGAAGCGCCGCCCGAGGTGGTGCTCGAGGAAAGCGACCATCACGCGGTGGGCGTCGTGCAGCGGGCGCGGGTCGGCATCGGGCCCGGGCGGCGGCGGCTCGAGCTCGCCGACGGGGGCCAGGGCGGCCAGCATCTGCTCGCGGGCCGCGCCGTCGAGCGTGCGGTCGGCGCCGCCGCAGCGCCGGCAGATCACGCCGCCGCGCGCGACGTCGAAGCAGGCGGCCCGGCGGGGCGGGACGGGGGCGTCGCAGGACAGGCAGCTGCCGAGGCGCGGGACGAGGCCGAGCGGGGCGAGCAGCCGCAGCTCGGCCGCCAGCAGCTCGCCCCAGGCGAACGGACCGGCGTCGAGCCGGTGGAGCGCATCGGCAAGCGCGTCGAACGCCCGCGGTTCGGGCTGCTCCTCCGGGAACGCCTCGCGCGCCACCTCGACCAGCAGGCCGGCGGCGGCGTAGCACGGCAGGTCGCGCGGCAGCCGCAGGTGGGGCCGCACGACGACCGCGTCGAGGATCGGGCGCAGGGCCTCGCCCCGCCCCGGCGGGCCGACGTGGATCTCGAGCAGCGCGAACGAAGGGAAGCCCGAGGGGAAGCGGCGGCGGGAACGCTTGGCGGCGCGGGCGAAGCAGGCGATGCGTCCGAGACGGCGGGTGGCGAGCTGCAGCACCAGGTCGGTCTCGCCGTAGGAGATGCGGCGCAGCACGAGCGCCTCGGTGGCGTCGCCGGGCTCGGCGGACTCGGGCTTCATCACCCGATCCTACGGCGCGCCGGCGTCGCCGGCGACTCCGGCGTCCTCGCGCGGGGCGGGGCCGGGCGGGCTCGACTTGGTCTCCTCGTCGGGACCGCGATAGACGAAGGCGAACAGCAGGGCGAGGATCGCCAGGAACACCAGCACGGCGAGCACCAGGCCAGCGCGGCGCGGGCGCCGGATCAGGAACAGGCCGGGCCAGCGCGAGGTCTTCTGCGGCTCGGCCGGACCGCGCAGGTCGTCGTACACCGCCAGCACGCGCGAGGCGTCCGCGCCGACGGCCCGGGCGTAGGCGCGCAGGAACCCACGCACGAACACCTCGCCCGGCAGCTCGGCAAAACGGTTGTCCTCGATCTTGCGGATCGAGCCCACGGGGATCCTCGTCTCGAGCGACACGGCCTCCTGGGTCAGGCCGCGCGCCTCGCGCAGCCGCCGCAGCAGGGCACCGACGCTCGCCGCCTCGCCGGCGGGCGGCGGCGACTCGTCGGGGCGGGTGTCGGGAGCGACCATCCGGAAAACCTCCACCACGGGGCCGCGCCGCCGGGCCGCTCAGGGTGCCGGCGGGGCCGGCGGCGGCTCGGGTGCGGGCGGCTCCGGGAGGCCGGTCAGGGCGGCAGCGCAGGCGGAGCCGTCGGCGCTGCGACCGTCGAGCTCGACGCACCGCGCGAACGCCGCCGCCGCCTCCTCGGGGCGGCCGAGGCGCAGGCGAACCTCGCCGAGCATGCGCCAGGCCGGTTGCAGGGCCTGGCAGCCCGGGTCGTCCACCGCCAGCGCGCTCGCCAGCGCCTCCTCGGCGCGGTCGTCTTCGCCCTGGCGCGTGAAGGCGTCGCCCAGCCGGTAGAAGCCGACGCAGAACAGGGGCTCCTCGCGCACCGAGCGCAGCAGCCATTCGACCGCCTTCGCGCTCTGGCCGGCTCCCAGGTAGGCCTGGCCGAGGTTCCCGAACAGGAGGTGCGGCGTGGGGTACAGCAGGTCCTCCGCCGCCCGCTCGAGAATCGCGATCGCGTCGGTCCAGCGGCTCTGGTTGTTGTAGATCTGTCCCAGGGCGTTCCGGGCGTCGGTGTAGGTGTCGTCGAGCGCGAGCGTCTTGAGGAAGTACCGCTCGGCGTCGACATACTCGGTGCGCGCGGCGTAGATGAAGGCCACGACGTAGGTGGCGTCGGGGTTGGCCGGGTCGGTCTCGACGGCCTGGAGCCCCTTGCGGAGCGCGTCGCCCAGGTCGCCGTTGCCGTACGATTCGTGCGCCAGGGCGACCAGGCTCTGCGACAGACGCTGCGCCTGTTCGCTGACCTGGGGTCCGCACGCGCTTCCCAGGAGGGCACCCACCGCCAGACCGATCGCCGCCCGCTTCATGCCTCGGGGTATATCCGGGGCGGTCCGGGCGGTCAACAAAAGCGGCTCGGCCTCTTGTCTCCGGGCACCCCTCGGCACTACAAAGGGGGCATGCAGCGCGTCAAGATCGCCCCCTCGGTCCTGTCCGCCGACTTCGGCCGCCTGGCCGACGAGGTCCGTTCGGTGTGCGCGGCCGGTGCCGACGAGATCCACGTCGACGTCATGGACGGCCGCTTCGTGCCGAACATCACGATCGGCCCGTGCGTGGTCCGGGCGCTGCGGGAGGCGGCCGGCGGCATCCCGCTGGACGTGCATCTGATGATCGTCGAGCCGGAGCGCTACCTCGAGGCGTTCGTCGAGGCGGGGGCGGCGGTGCTCACCGTCCACGCCGAAGCCTCCGTACACCTGCACCGCACCGTGACGCGGATCCGCGAGCTGGGCGCGCGGGCCGGCGTGTCGCTCAACCCCTCGACCCCCGTCCTGGCCCTCGAGCCGATCGTCGGGGAGCTCGACCGAGTGCTGATCATGACGGTCAACCCCGGTTTCGGCGGCCAGAAGTTCATCGAGGCCGGCCTGCGGAAGCTGGAGCAGACGCGCGGGCTGCTCGAGACCCGCGGTCGTCCCGGGTGGGATCTGGAGGTCGACGGCGGCGTCGGTCCGGACAACGCGCGGCGGATCGTCGAGGCGGGGGCGAGCGTGCTGGTGGCCGGGGCGGCGGTGTTCGGCCGGGGCCCGGCGGACCGCGGCCGCCATGCCGAGCGGATCGCCGCCATCCGCGCGGCGGCCGAGGGCCGCTAGCGCAGGCACGGCGCCCCCGGGCGGGGCGCGGGGAGCAGGTCGGGCCGGATGCCGCTGTGGCTCATCTCGCTGGGCGCGGTCGCCTGGGGCGCGATCTGGGGCTCCTTCGCCAACGTCGTCGTCCACCGCTGGCCCCGCGGCCTGTCGCTCGCCAGGCCCGGCTCGCGCTGTCCCGCCTGCGGCCACCCGATCCGCTGGTACGACAACGTCCCGCTGCTCTCCTGGCTGTTGCTCGGCGCCCGTTGCCGGGACTGCGGGGCCGGGATCTCGATGCGC
This sequence comes from Deltaproteobacteria bacterium, assembly GCA_016930215.1. Lineage (GTDB taxonomy): Bacteria > Myxococcota_A > Polyangia > DRWM01 > JAAZOP01 > JAAZOP01. The sequence continues at coordinate 3,605 of JAFGHH010000541.1, read as the reverse complement.
TACCCGCTGGTCGAGGCGACGAGCGCGTTGCTGGCCGGGGCGGTCTGGTACAAGCTGGCCTCCGACGCCCTGCTGCTCGACGGGCGGTTCGACCCGTCGCTGATGGGACGGTTCCTCGTCGAGTTCCAGGTGCTGTGGGGACTGATGGTCGTCGCACTCGTCGACCTCGAAACCCTGCTCGTGCCCGACGTGATCGTCCTGCCGCTGACGGCGCTGGCGCTCCTGGGACAGTGGATGCTCCCCGGCGGCGAGCTGCTGCGCCACGCGCTCGCCGCCGCCGCCGGCTACCTCCTGGTGTACCTGCTGTTCGTGCTCGGATGGCGACTCTTGACCGGGCGCGAGGGGATGGGGCTGGGCGACGGCAAGATCCTGGCGCTGCTCGGCGCGCAGTTCGGGCCGCTCGCCCTCCCGCTCGTGCTGGTGCTCGCCGCCGTGCAGGGACTGGTCTACGTGGCGGTGGTGATGGGGCTGCTCGGGAGGTCGCCGACGCCGCCGGGGGCGGACGAGCCGCCGGCGCGGAGCGTGCGCGAGGTCAAGGTGCCGTTCGGGCCGTTCCTGGCCCTGGGGGCCATCGAGGCCGCCCTCCTCGCGCCGCTCGCGGCCGTGTACGTGGCCGACTGGCCGCTGCTGCACGCGCTGTTCGCGGGGTGGTGAGCGCGCCGGTCAGCGCGTGGCGCAGTCCCCGCGGGTCGCCAGGCCGGTCGATTCCGCCGGCGACAGGAAGCCCTCGACGTCGATCGCCGGCCCGTTGAGCCGGATGCGCCCCGCGCCGCCGCCTGCTCCTCCCGCGTCGTCGAGCGACAGGGGCTCGGCGTCGACGCCGTCGGCACCGTCGACGGCGAGCGCGTCCGACCCGGCGCCGCCCGAGGTGCCGTCGTCCCGTCCGAGGCCGCCCGGCGCGGCGGGCGCGGCGCGGAGTTCCCCGGGCTGCCCGTCCTCTCCGGCGCTGCTGCCGGAGCGTGCGCCGGCGCCGCCTCCGCCGCCGTTGCAGGCGACTCCGCCGTGGACGGCGATCTCGCGCGCCTCGAGCAGCACGGCGCCGCCGCTGCCTCCGCCTCCGCCTCCGCCGCCCTCCTGCCCGCCCTGTCCGCCCCGGCCGCCGGCGGTGATTCCGCCGCCGTCGGCGACGACGATCCGGCCGCCGGCCGAAAGCTGGAACGCGCCTGCGCCGGCGCCGCCGTGGCCGCCGTCCGCGTCTCCCCCTCCGCCTCCCCCTCCGGAGCCGCCGACCAGCGGCACCAGTTCGGGCGTCGCCCAGGCGTTGCCGCCCCCCCCGCCCGGGTACATCCCGACGTCGCCGCCGGCGCCGCCGCGCCCGCCGAAGCCGGCGCCCCCGCCGCCCGAGGCGTCCCCGCCGATCCAGCCCAGGCCGCGTCCGGGCCCTCCGCCGCCCACTCCCAGGCCCGGATCCTCGGCCGCGCCGCCGGCGCTCGCGCCGGGACCGGCGGCTGCACCGAGGTAGGCGGGCAGGCCGCCGACGTCGATCACGCCGTCGAGCAGCGCATCGCCCGCGACCAGCAGCACCATCACGTTGGGCCCCGTGCCGTACATCCGCGCCCCGGTCCCCACGGTCAGCCGGGAAAAGACCCAGATGCCGAGCCGGGGCGAATCGTCCTCCTGGTCCTGCTGCAGGAACGGAATCCCCGCCAGCGTGCCGGTGCCGCCCGGACGAAGCGTGACCTCCGCCCCGCTCCCGTCGTAGGAAGTGATCTCCCCGCTCGCCGTGTGGAACACCACCATGCCGAGGGCCGGAACCTCGAGCGCGGTCGCCCCGGTGTCGAGCAGGGAGTCGTCGGTCACGTTGGCGGGGGCCAGCCGCAGGCAGCGCAGCTCGTCCGGGGCGCAGCCGAAGTCGCAGTAGACGTCCTCCCATCCCGCGCCGTCGGCGCTGCACCGGTGCAGCCAGCCGTCGGCGCAGTACTCGAGGGTCGGATCGCAGGTCGGCCTGTCGTCCGCCGCGTCGTCGGTCGCCTCGGCGGCGTCGACGTCGGTGTCGGCGTCCGCATCGGTGGCGCCGGCATCGTCGACGACGTCGGCGACATCGGCGTCGGCACCGTCGTCCGGGAACGGTGCGTCCGCGTCGGCGGCGTCCGTCGTGTCGGGCGCATCCGGTGCGTCGGAGCCGTCGGCGGCGGACCAGTCGTGGCTGCAGCCGGGGAGGCCGAGGGCCAGGGCGAGGCCGACGAACACCGGAGGAAACGGGCGAACCATGTGCTCAAGGTACGGCAAGCGTCGAGAACGGTCAACGCGGGTCCGGCCGCGGGCCGCCTTCGGCCGTTGTGCCGTCGTTTTCCGGCCGCGGCGGGTTGCCTCTCCCCGCGGCCGCGCCTAGGATGGCCGCCATGACGAAGCCACGCGAGTTCCACGACGGAAGCAAGGACGGCCTCGTCGCGCTCGAGAGCCTGGACCTGGACCGTGTCGAGTCCTTCGCCGGGCTGTTGCGCGCGATGTCGCGCACCGCCTTCAGCGGCCGCTCCCTCGGCGAGGCGCTGGACGTGACCCTGGCGATGGTGCGGGACCCCAAGTGCAAGGTGGTGCTGACGCTGTCCGGCGCGATGACGATCGCCAAGATGGGCAAGGTGATCGCCAAGATGGTCGACACCGGGATGGTGCAGGCGATCGTCTCGACCGGGGCCCTGGTGGCCCATGGCATCTCCGAGGCGGTCGGCAACGTGCACTACCGCCACGACCCGCGGATCTCGGACGAGGAGCTGTTCGTCAAGGGCTACAACCGGGTCTACGACACTCTGGAGATGGAAGCCAACCTCAACTACGTGGAGGAGTTCGTCAGCCGGGCGTTCGACCGGCTGGGCCCCGAACGGGAGTTGTCGAGCCACCTGCTGTGCCGGACGATCGGCGAGCTGCTCGACCAGGACCCCGATGCGCAAGGCGTGCTGCGTTCGGCGTACCGCAAGAACGTCCCGGTGTTCATCCCCGCCTTCACCGACTCGGAGTTGGGCCTGGACCTGGCGACCTGGTCGGTGCGGCGCGCGCAGGCCCGCGGCGTCACCGACCCGCTGGAGATGCTGGCCGAGGTCCCGCGCTTCAACCCGTTCCTGGACCTGCACGCCTTCGCCCGCTTCGCCGCCTCGACCGAACGCACCGGGATCTTCACGATCGGCGGCGGCGTGCCTCGCAACTGGGCGCAGGAGGTCGGGCCGTTCATCGACATCCTCAACCATCGGCTCGGGCTGAACCTGCTGCCGTCGCGCTACCGCTACGGCGTGCGGATCTGCCCCGAACCGGCGCACTGGGGCGGGCTGTCGGGGTGCACCTACTCCGAGGGGGTGTCGTGGGGCAAGTTCCTCCCGCCGGCGGAGGGCGGGAGGTTCGCCGAGGTCTTCGCCGACGCGACCACGGTCTGGCCGCTGCTGATCAAGGGCGTGCTCGAGGAGCTGGGCCGGTAGGCGATTCGCGGCGGCGGGTCGCCGCGGGGCGACGCGCCGGGTCAGATGATCGGGATCCAGTCGCCCTCGGGCGGGACGATGATCACGACCATGCGGGCGTCGAGCCGCGCCACGCCGTTGCCCACGACCACGATCGTCGCCTTGAACACCGCCGCCACGTCGCGCGGCGGGAAGACGGTGTTGTGGAACGTCACGTCG
>JAFGHH010000540.1 GCA_016930215.1 Deltaproteobacteria bacterium | reverse complement strand
CCGAGACATCACTTCGCCGCTCTACGAGGTGATCTGCGAGTGGGTCATTCCCGGATCGCTGCCCGCGCTGTCGTCGGCGCGACCGCCGACGAATGACGGTGCCATCGCTCACGGAGACTACGGATACCCGAACACCGGCAGCGCAGACGCCATCTGGGCGAGTCCCGGCGGCGAGGTGTGGGGCAACGGTGGCGGCGATTGGATCTTCGGAAGCGCCTACGACGATTGGCTCGAGGGAGAGGACGGGAACGACGTGATCTCCGGCTATTACGGGAACGACTTCCTCGGCGGCGGCAACGACGATGATTACATCTACTGCGGCTACGGAAACGACGTCGCCTACGGAGATGACGATGAGGACATGCTGGCGGGTGGTCCCGGCAACGACTACCTGGACGGGGGTTCCGACCAGGACACCGTGTTCGGGGACTACGAGAACGGCGCAGGAGGCAACTTCGGAGCCGACGACTACTGCAAGGGGGGCCCCGGTACCGACACCTGCAACTCGAGCGGATATCCGTACTACTGCGAGAGTTGCGACAGTTGTGAGCTGCCGGCATAGGTGACACCATGCGGGACGAATCCAGATCGCCGGACAGGAATGCGGGCGCAGTTGTCGATCGCAGGTTGCGGCGCGCTGCCGATCTCTGCTGGATGGTCGTCGGATGGCTGATGCTTGGAGGGTGCGGGAACGGCGCCCGGCAGGGCGATGGGGATGCCGTGGACGGGTTGGTGGCCCACGACGCGGACGGCGGAGGACCCGACGCGCCGGGCGATGATGGCACCGCCGGCGGCGACGACGCGGATGAGCGGCCCGAGGTCCTTGTGCCTCCGAACTGCGGCGATGGGGTGGTCGATCCCGGCGAGGAATGCGACGACGGCAATCGCCTCAACGGCGACGAGTGCGACTGGGCGTGCCGTACGGGTTCCGGTGAACCGCCGCCGGTCGAGCCGCTCGACGAGGTCGCCGACAGCGACACGCTCACTCTGCTCGTCACCGGCAGCGACATCTGGGCCAGCGGACCGAGCAGGCAGGTTGGTGGGCCCCGGTTGGAGGCTCCACGAGCCGGGTCGGCCCTTCGGCCAAGCCGATCTTGTGGCGAACGAGGACGGCTTCGGGCTGGTCTGGACGAACTGGGCGGACTCGACCGTCTGGTTCGTGGAATTGGATCTCGACGGCAAGCCGCTCTACTCCCCCGTGGCGTTGGCGGACGGGTCTCCGGCCCTGGCGGTTTCGCTCGTGTGGCACGACGGCACGTACGGCGTGTTCTGGGTCGAGGGTGCCGTGCCGATCACCGACGAGAACCGCGACGCGGTTCGCTTCCTCGCCTTCGGCTCACGCGGCATCAGGCGGGGTGAGCCGATCGACGTGTTTCGAACCGGGGAGCCGAACCTCGTCCTCGAGATCGACAGCGCCACCTCGGGCGACCGCCACGCCGTCGCGTTCCTTGCCGGCCCGCCGCCGGCCTACCGGGTGGACTACAGGTCCTGCGTCTTCTCGGCCGTCGTGACCGCGGGGTCGGAGTTGCTCGCGACTCCGATGAGGATAGGGCCGTCTGCGACGAGCCGGGCGGTTGCCGTGGCGTGGGACCGGCGCTCGACGTTCGGCCTCGTGTGGGTCCGGCCCGACTTCGACCCCGCGATGCACCTGGCCCGCATCGACCGGGATGGACTGCTGTTCGACGCACCACGGCCGGTCGGCAAGCCGTGGTTGATGCCTCCGGAGCGTCCAGAACCCCTTTCGCTGATCACGCCGCCCTACGTCTCGATCGCATTCGGTGCCGGCGGCTGGGGCATCGCTTTCCCTCAGGCCCCCAGCAGTCCGACCTGCCGGCGGTACGCCGGTCTGGTCCGCACCGACCGTTGGGGCACCCTCACCGATCTGGTCTGCCTGGACGGCGTGCTGCACACGACCCAGGCGTACGGCGACGTCGTCTTTGACGGCGAAGCATTCGGATGGCTGCACAACTCCCACTTCGCACTCCGCCTTGTGCGGTGGCTGGTGGGTCCCTGAGGCCGGCCGCCGTGCCGGCTCGAGAGAGGAGGAACGAACATGAGTCGAAGCCGCATTCGGGTCTGCGGATCCGTGGTGCTTGCCCTGTGGGCGATCGTGGTGCTGTCGTGTGCCGAGCGGGAGGTCGAGGCCGGCGAGGAACCGCTCGCCCTTGCCGCCCCGTCGGAAACCGAAACCCTCCACTTCGAGGACGTTCGCAGCGTGGAGGTTTGAGCAGATGCGCACCGGAGTACCGATCGCGGCACCGCTCCTGGCGCTTGCCCTTGTGACGGGCGGCTGCGACGACGAGACCACCGGCACGACGGACGACGGCGGCGCCGCCGATGTCGCCGAGGACACCGTGACCCCCGAGGACGCCGAGCTCCCGGACGACGCCGGCGACCTGGGCGAAGACGTGGTCGAGGAGGCGGACTCCTTCGCTTGCCCGGACGTCCTCCCGGAGGACGTGACCTTGACTCGCGAGCAGTCGATGCTCATCACCGTCGACATTCACGACTCCGGCGAGGGCGTCGGGGTGTCGACCGCCGTCTGCCGCTACGAGCCGCCGCTCGAATGGGCCACCCAACTCGGCCAATCCGACGGTTGTCGCGTGCTGCACTGGCTGCCGGCCGCGGTTCCCGTCGGCTCGAACCTCGTCACCGGCGAGATCAGCGTCGACATCGGCGGCACCGTCCTCACCGTTGCTCCGGCCGAGGGCTCCATCCCCTGCTATCGCCCGACGAGCGGCGGACCGGTGTCGGGTGCCCCCGCCGGAACCACCGTTCGCGTCTGGTCCACCGGCGGCGCCGACGTCCCCGCCTTCGACCTGAGCGCGACGGTCCCGGAGCTTCCGGCCGTCGCCGAGCCGCTCGACGGCGACACGCTGACCGCCTGCCTGCCCTGGCACGTGGCCTGGACCGCTGCGGACGTCTCCGACGTCCGGGTCGTATTCCAGACGACGCTCGAGGGTTCCCGCAGGTTCGCCCTCTCGTGCCGCGACCTCACCGTCTCGCCGCTGACGGTCCCGGCCGAGTTGACCACGCTGTGGACGACCGCGCGCGACCGGGCGGACCTCGAGGTCCGTTCGGTCCATCGGGTCGTCTCGACCACCGACCCCGCGGTGACGCTCGAGGTGACCCACGGAACGCTTCGTGCCCCGTCGGTGAACATCGGGTGGCCGTAGGGCGCGCTCCTCGATCTTCGACCCGTGCCCGGCTCGTGGTAGGGTCCCGTCGATGTCGCCGGGCCTCCCGGTCGTTTCGCGTCTTCGCCGTCGTGCGCCGGCCGCGTTCTCGACGTGGGCCTTCGTCCTGCTCGCCGGCTGCCCGTCGGCGGCGCCGCGACCGGTCGTCGCTTCCGCGCCGCCGCCGCCGTCGGAGTGCGACGATCCGTTCGACCCCGCCTGCGGCCTGTCGCCGCCGCCGGTCCCGGCCGACGCCGACGGCGACACGCTCTCCGACGCCGAGGACCGGTGCCCGACCGAGGCGGAGGACTTCGACGGGTTCCACGACCACGACGGCTGCCCCGACCCGGACAACGACGAGGACGGGTTCCTCGACGAGGTCGACGCCTGCCCGACGGCGGCCGAGACGGTCAACGACTTCGAGGACGACGACGGCTGCCCGGACCAGCGCCCGGTCCCGCAGCGACTGGTGCTCGAGGAGACCGTGCAGTTCGAGTTCGACACGGCGATCATCCGCGGCGTCTCCTACCCGGTGCTCGACGACGTGGCGCGGATGCTGCGCGAGCACCCCGAGTACCGCCGGGTGAACCTCGTCGGCCACGCCGACTACCAGGGGGATGTCGAGGCCAATCTCCGGCTTTCGCAGCGGCGGGCCGAGCGGGTACGGGACGCGTTGATCCGCAAGGGGATCGAGCCCGGCCGCCTGACCGTCTCGGCGGCGGGCGAGGCCGACCCGCTGGTCGACGGGCAGCGGTTGATCGATAACCGGCTCAACCGGCGGGTCGAGTTCGTGATCGAGGAGATCGCGCCGTAGCGGCTACGGCGTCGCGCCGACCGGTGGCGGGTCGCCCTCGCGGGGGCAGTCGGTCCAGACGCAGGGCACGGCGCCGCACGCCGGGACGATCGTCCCTTCGGCGCCCGGGGTGAAGAACGTCTCGATCTGCCGGATCGTCGGCTCGAGCCGCCGGACGTACGAGTGGGCGGCGTTGTTCTCGGCGGGGCGGTTGCCCGGCGCCGTGCGGCCGCAGCCGGGGTCGAACTGCTGCAGGCCGCGCGAGCCGGCGGGGAACGGACCGGCCGACGTCTCGATGCAGCACGGGTCGGTGGCCGACGGCAGGATCAGCGGCACGCCCGCGCTGCGCGCCACCAGCTCGGTCGCCAGGTTCGAGACCTGGGCGTCGCCGATCGATTCCTGCCACAGCACGTTCTTCGTCGCCAGCCGGTGCAGGTGGGTGATCGGGTCCACCGGGTCCCACAGCAGCTGCGACACGGCGTAGAACACCTGGCGGTCCACCGGGTCGGGGGTCCACTGCCGCATGATCGTGTCGTACTCGTCCCAGTTGCTCGACCGTTCCAGCATCAGGGTCCAGGCGCCGGCCGGGACGTGGAAGATGCCGGTGTCGACCAGCTCCGAGTTGGCGACGAAGGTGGCGCCTTCGATGCCGCCGAGCGAGATGCCGTAGTACAGGAACCGGTCGGGGTCGATGATGCTCCCGCCGCCGCCGGGGGCTTGCAGGAAGTCGGCCTCGCGGAACAGCGTGCGCAGCAGGCGGGGCAGGGCGAGCGCGTTGGCCACGCCCTGCTGCAGCCGGTCGGTCACCACGGGGAACCGGCTGAAATCGACCGCCGCCGTCACCGCGTCCGGCTTGTCCCGCTCCGCCAGCCCGGTCCACTCCGTGCCGATCGCCACCAGCTGCAGCTCGTCGCAGATCCGCTGCACCCGGTCGCCGTCCGCGTCGTCCCCCAGCGGCCACTCCGGCCCGTCCATCAGTCCGTGGCCGTAGAACAGCACGCCGAACGAACCCGGCGTCGCGGTCTCCGCCGAGGCGGGGAGCACCATCAGGAACAGGGCGTCGGCCTCCCCCTGCACGACCGGCAGCCCGTCCGCATCGTGCACGAACCGCAGCGTCGCCGGGTCGACGAACGACGTCACCCGGTACGTGCCGCGCACCCGCTTCAGGACGTGCGGGTTCAGCTCGGGGTTGCTCGTCGAATCCTCGATGCTCCGCACCTCCCAGGTCGGCTCGAACGCCGGGTCCGCCGGAAGGTCCGCCGCCGTCCGCTCCAGCACCCGCGCGAACGTGCGGTGCGTCGAGGCGTCCGAGGCGGTCCAGAAGTCCCAGGCCAGCGCCATCGTCGACCGGGCGATGCCGTGGGTCTCCAGCGTGTCGAGCAGCTCCGTGTAGTGTTCGACGTAGGCGTCGAGGCCGCCGTGGGGCGAGCGGCCGTCGCGCAGCGCCGCGAACCGCTCGAGCGGCTGCAGCCGGCCGCCGCCGCGCAGGCCGATCCCCGTCGTCAACACCACCGCGTACCGCGTCCCGAAGTCGAGCGCCTTCATCGGTCGGACGATCAGCGTGCGGTTCGCCGGGCCCGTCACCTCGGGGGCCAGATCGAACTCCGCGAACAGCGGCACCCGCTCGCCGTCGGTGAGCCGGACGAGCTTCACCGTCGCGTCGTCCTCGAGGCTCCCGGCGACGTCGGTCTCGGAAGGGAGGGAGGTGGGGTCGATGTCGGCTTCGGGGAGCACCAGCACGATCGGCTGGGCGACCGAGAAGCCGTCGCGGTGGTTGAAGCGGACCAGCTCCAGCGGCGCGCCCTCGTCGGCCACGGGGAGCAGCCCCTCGGGGATTGCGACCCGCCAGCCGGTCTCGGTGGCGGGGTCCTCGGTCATCAGGTGGATCGAAGGGAACGGAAACAGCGGGCTGTCGTCGAGCAGGCCGACGGGGGGGCCGCTGTAGGGTTGGGGGTCTTCCGAGCCGCAGGCGGCCAGGATGGCCGGGAGCGCGAGCCACCAAGTCCGGGTCATCGAGCACCTCCGCCGCGCATCATGGGCGGACCGGCGGGCGTCGTCAATCCACGGTCGTCCGGGT
>JAFGHH010000539.1 GCA_016930215.1 Deltaproteobacteria bacterium | reverse complement strand
GGGGGCGGCGCGACCTTGGCGGTCGAGGCGAACCGCGAGCTCGAGGTACCGGTGGCTACCTACCGGGTCAAGGTGACGTTGACCGAGGCGCTCGACGACCCCGTGCGCTCGCAGGACGACGTGCGGGTCGCCGCCGGCGCTCCGGCGACGGTGAAGATCGATTTCGAGGTCTCGCGCATCACGCTGGTCTGCCGCAAGGGGGACGCCGACGTGCAGGGCGAGGTGAAGATCCGTCGTCCCGGCGCCTCGACCTGGCTCGGCCCGGTCCGCTGCGGCGAGCCGTTCGTCGTCTCCGGCGGGTCGTACGAGGCCCAGGTGACCGCGGCGGGCGCGAGCGCCCCCGTGACGATCGACCGCGTCCAGATCATGGCCGGCGCGACCCAACGCCTGCCGCTCCATCTGCCGTAGCGCGATCCCGGGCCTGCCTCCGGGCCACCCCGTCGGCTTGCCCGATCGCGGACCTGCCGGGTATGCTTGCCGGGCCGCGCGGCCGACGCCGGCCGATGGAGGGACTTGCGATGCATTGCGCTGTGCCGATGCTCGGGGCCGCCTGCCTGCTCGCCGCGGGAGCCGGCGGCCCGGGTTGCCGTTCGGACGATCCGGGGAACTGCGGTCGGCCCAACGACCGCGGCGAAATGCGCTTCTGCTCGGACGACTCGGATCGCAACCAGGTCTGCATCTGCTCCACGGGGCGCTGCGCCGAGAGCAGCGACAACTGCGACTACGGCCTGCGCTACGTCTATGGGGACCAGGAGTGCGTTCCGGAGGGCGAGCTGATGGCCGGGGGCCTGGTGAACTCGGCCGACCCGACCGCCGCCTGCTTCGACGTCCCGGAGGCCGGCGCCCCCGTCGAGCTCGATCCGGGCAAGCGGGTCGACCCCCGGCTGCTGCTCCTCGGCGGCGAGGTGCTGGTGGAGGCCGTCTCGCCCTACCCGGTGGGGACCGGCGTGATCGACACCGCGGCCGAGACACGCGCGTACGTGCGCGCGCTGGACTGGGACGGCCGACCGCGGTCCTCCGGCGCCGAGGTCGACCTCGAGCCGTTCTACGGCGAGACGCTCGCCGCGCGCGGCGCCCACAGCTGGGGCACTTGCGACGGCGGCGAGGAGCGGGATCCCCAGACCGCGCTGTTCGCCCACTGGATCTTCGGCGACCACTGGCAGCCGGTGCTGCTGTGGGCCCGCCGCGACGGCGACTCGATGCATTTCGACAACTGGACCGGCTCGGTGCTCGGATCGGGCGACCTTCCCCGCAACATCGTGGACCTGCGCGTCGTCGGCACGCCGGACGGCTGCTGGGTCGTGTGGATCCAGGACCCGGACGGCGACGGGGCCGAGCCCGCCGTCGTGGAGGGCGTCCGCGTCCTGCCGGACGGCGCGGTCGGCACGTCCGCCAGACTGTTCGACGAGCCGCTGCCGGCCCGCTTCGCCACGGCGCCGATGCTGGCGGGCGACACGCTGTCCACCCCCCTGCTGCTGGCGGCCGACGACGGCAAGCACGGCCTGGTCGCGGCCGTTCCGTTCCGCAACCCGGATGACGGTACCGTCGGCATCCTGGCCCGGCGCCTGGCGGCCGGCACCGGCCTGCCGGCAGGTGCGGATGCCGTCCCCGTCGCGCACTTCCCCTCCTTCCACGCGGAGTGCGGCGGTGCCGGGTGTCAGGGGATCGAGCGGCCCGAGTTCGGCGGCACGGCGGCACAGGGCGAGGAGATCTACTTCTCCTACGTCCTGGTCGGCCCATCGCCCGGAGCCAAGCGGATGCTGTTCGTGACCCGCGTGTTCCGCGACATGATGGCCCCGGGCGACCCGCTGCGCATCGGCGAGCTGACATCCCCGCTCCGCGGCGTGACCCTCGTGCCCCGCCCGGACGGCGGGGTCAACGGCGCCGTGATGGGCTGGGACGGCAACGTCTCGACCCTCGAGACGCAGCTCCACCTGTTCCGCCTCCACGCCGAGGGACACGCGGTCCGTGCCCTGCCGAACCCGCAGGCGTTCCTGCCGCAGCTCGTGCCCGACGAGGGGGGCTACCTGATGGCGCAGTTCCTCACGCGCCAGAGCGCGGGCAACTTCGGCCTGCAGCTGGTCCGGTTGCGCTCCGACGACCTGCAACCGGCCCCGACCTGGCCCGACGACGGCGCGCAGGTGCTCCCCACCGGCACCTCCATCGGCAGCGACCCGTCCAGCGCGGTCGCCCCGCCGCTCCCCCGGCCGGACGGCGGCGCGCTGACGGCCTGGACCACCAGCGACCTGCACGTCCACCTCGCGCCGGTCCGGGCGGTGCTGTGATGCGACGCCCCCGTGCGCCGACGTTTCCGCGGACGGCGAGCCTCGCCTGGCTCGTGCTGCTGCCGTTCCCGGTCGTCGCCCCCGCCGCCGCCCAGTCGGCCGACTCGCCGCAGGCCGAGCCGGCCGCCGCGGCGCCGGACGCCCTTCCTGCCGAGGGGAGTCCCGGCAGCGAGCCCGACCCCCAGGCCGCGGCCGGCCAGGCGTTCGAGATCGGCATGCGGCTGATGGAGGAGCAGAACTGGGCCGGCGCGCTGGCCGCCTTCCAGCGCGCCTACGACCTCGCCCCGCACTACGCCGTGCTGTTCAACATCGGCTTCTGCCAGAAACAGCTCCAGCGCTACCCGGAGGCGCTCGAGGCGTTCCAGCGCTACCTCGCCGAGGGCGGCGACCAGGTCCGCCCCGAGAAGCGGGTCGAGGCGGAGCAGGCGATCGCCGACCTGCAGATTTTCCTCTCGCGGGTCCGCGTCGTCGTCTCCGTCGACGGCGCGGAGGTCCGCGTCGACGGCGTGCCCCGCGGCACCAGCCCGCTCCCCGCGCCGCTGGTGCTCGGCGCCGGGCACCACCTGATCGAGGCCCGCGCGGCGGAACATCGCGACGCGCGCGTCGAGTTCGACCTCGGCGGCGCCGAGGAGCGCGAGGTCTCCCTGACGCTCGAGACGCTGGTCGCCGTCGCGCCGCCCCCGCCCCCGCCCCCTCCTCCCCCTCCGGAGCCGCCTCCGCCCGAGGTTCCTCCGCCAGCCCCGGTCGAGCCGGACGAGTGGTATGACGACTGGCTGGGCTGGACGCTGGGCGGCGTCGGCCTGGTGGCCACCGGGATCGGCACCACGATCCTCGTCGGTGCGGCCGGTAGCAGGGACGAGGCCTCCCAGTTGGCCGATCTGCAGGACGCGCACAACGGGCTCGTTGATGCCGCGGACGCCAGCCTCCTGGGCGGCACGTTGGCGGGCGTCGGCGCCGCCCTGCTGGTCACCGGGATCGTGCTGCTGGCAGTCCCGCCGGGCGGAGACGAGTCGCCGCCCGAAGCGGGCGAGGCCGAAGTGGCCTGGCAGCCGCTGGTCGGCCCGGGCGGGCTCGGGCTGGTGGTGACCTTCTAGGCCGGAGCCGCGGGAAGGAGCTTCGATGTCGAGCGCGTCCGATCCCGGCTATGTCGGGCAGGTCTTCGAGGAGCGCTACCGCATCCTGCGCCTGATCGGCGAGGGTGGGATGGGGGCGGTGTACGAGGCCGAGCACGTGGTCGTCGGACGGCACGTGGCGGTCAAGCTGCTGCACCCGGACATGGCCCGCAACGCCCAGATCGTCACCCGCTTTCACAACGAGGCGCGCGCCGCCGGGTCGATCGGCAACGAGCACATCATCGAGGTGCTGGACTTCGGCAAGCAGCCCGCTCCGTACCTGGTGATGGAGTACCTCGACGGCCGCAGCCTGTCCCAGTTGCTCGAGCAGGAGGGGCCGCTGTCACCCAGCCGCGCCGCCGCGCTGCTGATCCAGGTCCTCGAGGCGCTCGAGGCCGCCCACGCCAAGGGGATCGTCCACCGCGACCTCAAGCCGGAGAACGTGTTCCTGGTCCGGAAGCAGGACCGCGACCACGTCAAACTGCTCGACTTCGGCATCTCGAAGCTCCAGACCACGGACCCGCAGTCCGGCCACCTGACCCAGACCGGTACGATTCTCGGCACGCCCTACTACATGTCCCCCGAACAGGCGCTGGGCGCCAAGGACCTCGACCACCTCACCGACATCTACTCGGCCGGCGTGATCCTCTACGAGTGCCTCACCGGGAAGCTGCCGTTCGCCGCCGAGAACTACAACATGCTGCTGGTCAAGATCATCAGCGACCCCCCGCCGCCGCCGCGGTCGTTCCGGCCCGACCTGCCGGAGGCGCTCGAGCAGATCACGCTCAAGGCGATGGCCCAGGATCGCCCGCTGCGCTTCCCGTCCGCCCGGGCGTTCGCCGAGGCGCTGCAGAACTTCATCTCGGGCCGGCAGACCGGCGTGCTGTTCGTCCCGGCCAGCCCCAGCGACACGGCGGCGCGCCTCGCCGCCGCCCGCTCGCGGATCCTTGCCGGGGGCGGCGCTGCACCGCCCTCCACCGGCACCAACCTGGCCTGGGACGGCACCAGCACCGGCTCGCCGGCCCCCCGCAGCAAGGCGGTCCCCGTCGCCATCGCCGTCGGCGGACTCGCGATCGCCGCCGTCGTCGCCGCGTTCCTGTTTCTGCGCAAGGGCGACGACGCTTCGGCCCCGACCGCGCCCCCGCCGGCCGCCGACGTCGCCCCGGCCACGCCGACTCCTCCTCCGCCCCCCGCGGTGCAGGCCGTGCCCGTGGCCGACGACGACCGGAGCGCCGACGCGATGCAGCTCACGGTCTCCGCCGCGCCCCCCGAGGCGAAGATCGAGGTCGACGGCTTCGAGAAACCCGGCAACCCGCTCCACGGACGGTTCAGGAAGGACGGGGAGGACCACCGGGTGCGCGTCTTCGCCCCCGGCTACCAGGAGTGGAAACAACTCGTCACCTTCGACGGCGACAAGACACTCACCGTGACCCTCGACCCGCTCCCGCCGGCTCCGGCCGCCGACGCCGGCGCCGCCCTGCCCCCGCCGTCCGATGCGGCGACCGGAACCCGCCCGCCCGTGCGTCCCCGCCGCGATGCGACCGGAACGTCCGTCGTCGCCCCGCCGCCCCCGCCTCCTCCTCCCGCGGTGGACGCCGGCGCCGCGCGTCGCGACGGTTTCCGCGAGTACGACCCGACCCCGACCCACCGGCCGGTGACCCCGGTCGAGGACAACCCCTACGGGACGACGACCACACCCCGACCGCCCTCCGCCTCGTGAACGCCCGCGCCCGGTCCCAAGTGTGCCGTGCTGTGCCGGGTCGCCGGCCTGAACACCCATGCGGCGTGACTGCAATCTCCTTCGCAAACAGCACGTTACGATGGGCTTGACGGCTCTTCCGGTTGGCAAGAGACTCGCAAGTGGAACGGAATCCGATGCGTTGCCTGACCCATGTCCTCACGACGATCCTGCTGGCCGGCGGGTGCCTGCTCTCCCCCCAGCCGGACCCGCCCGGTGCCAACGTCGTTGCCTCCGCCGCGGCCGACTACGACGAGGTAGCGGTCGTCGGTGGTGCCGGAGCGGTGCCGCCGGGCGCCCCGGTCGATGTGGCGCGCGCCGACGACGGCGACGCTTCGGAGGGCTTCGCCGGCGCGAGCGGCTCGTTCGTGGTCGTCGTCACCGCGCGGCCCGGCGACGTGCTGCTGGTGCGCTACCGGGAGTGGACCGACGGCGGGTGGGTGACGAGCGCGCCGCGCCGCGTGATCGTGGACGTCTACGACCCGGTCCCGCCGCCGATGACCTACGAGGACACCCGGACCTCGCCCTACGTCCCGGGCGACGCCGACCTCGCCGGCGCGGGGTTCCTCTGCGGCGTCTACGTCGACCCGCCCGTCGCCGGCCTCGCCCGCGTCTGGGCGCTCGAGGGGTGCGTCCAGCCCGACGTCCGCGTGATCGCCGCCAACACGGACACCGGAAACGTCGTGGAGGCGCTGCACGCCGGCGGCCCGTTCGAGTTGTCAATCCCGGCCTCGATCGGCGACGTCTTGTACCTGTTCGCCGTGCGCAACGCGGCGCCGGACCAGTCGAGCGGCGTGGTCCGGGTGGTGGTTCCCGCCCCCTGAGCGCGTTGCCCGAGCGCCCGCTTCCCGACGAGAAGACCTACACGCAGCGCTCGCGCAGCTCCGCCGCCGCGCGGAGGATCTCCGCCGGGCCGGGGTCGCCGTGCCCCGCGATCGTATCCTCGAGGGCCATCCGCCGCCGCCGGTCGTGCCGGTCCGCCAGCGTCCAGTAGAGCCCGAGCCGGCGCCCGAGCGCGAACGCCGCCCGCTCGTCCTCCGGCAGCCCGAGGAACTCGTCGACCACCCCGAGCAGCCGGTCGCGGTCCGCGGGCCATTCCCCCTCCAGCTCCGGCAGCAGGTTCAACGAATGGTCCGAAACCAGCCGCAGCGGCGCGTCGCCCAGCGCCTCGAGGAACGCGCGGATCTCCCGCGCAACCTCCACGTCGTCGGGCAGCTCGAAGCGCCCCGCGGTCCGCGCCTCGTCGAGCGGCGTGCCCGGCGAGACGGCGGTGGTCCGCAGCCGGACGAACAGCGGTCGCTCGGGCGCCGCCGTGGCCGCCACCTCGCGCACCACCTGCGCGGTGCCTCGCGCGTGCTCCGCCGACAGCTCGCGCCCGCCCAGCCCCGGCATCACGTAGAAACACAGCTCGAAACCGGCGGCGAGCGTCTTGCGGCCGGCGTCGATCGCCTGCTCCGCCGTGCAGCCCTTGG
>JAFGHH010000082.1 GCA_016930215.1 Deltaproteobacteria bacterium | reverse complement strand
TCGCGCTCGCGCCCGCGCCCGCGCTCGCGGTCCCGGTCGAAGCCGCCGCCTCCCGGCTCGCCGCCTCCGCGATCACCGCCCGCACCAGCTCCCGCAGCTCGCGCTCGTCCATCGTCAGCGGCCTCCCAGGAAGACGCGCGCGTCGCCGGCGAGGCCGGTCAGGCGGCCGTGGCTCATCAGCCCCCTCCGCTCCATCCACGCCTCGAACTCGGGGGTCGGGCGCAGCCCGAGCGTCTCGCGCAGGGCGGCGTTGTCGTGGAAGCTGGTCGACTGGTAGTTGAGCATCACGTCGTCGCCGAGCGGGAGGCCCATGAAGTAGTTGACGCCGGCGGCGGCGAGGAGCACGGCGAGGTTCTCGAGGTCGTTCTGGTCGGCCTCCATGTGGTTGGTGTAGCAGGCGTCGCAGCCCATCGGCAGGCCGTGCAGCTTGCCCATGAAGTGGTCCTCGAGCCCGGCGCGGGTGACCTGCCGGCCGTCGTAGAGGTACTCGGGGCCGATGAAGCCGACGACGGTGTTGACCAGGAACGGCTCGTAGCGGCGTGCGAGGCCGTAGCAGCGGGCCTCGAGCGTCAACTGGTCGTGGCCGTGGTGGCCGCCGGAGGAGAGGGCGGAGCCCTGGCCGGTCTCGAAGTACATCCGGTGGGACCCGGCCGCGGTGCCGCGCTCGGCGACCAGCGCCTTGGCCTCGTCGAGCAGGGCGACGCTGATGCCGAAGGCGGAGCAGGAGAGCTCGCTGCCCGCGAGGCTCTGGAACAGCACGTCGACCGGGGCCCCGGCGCGGATCGCGGCCATGGCGGTGGTGACGTGGGCCAGGCAGCAGTGCTGGGTCGGGATGCCGTGGGTGCGGGTGAAGTCGTGGAGCACGTCGAGCACGCGGCGCATGGCGTCGAGGGAGTCGGTGACGGGATTGACGCCGATCAGCGCGTCGCCGCTGCCCCAGGCGAGTCCTTCCATCGTCGAGGCGAGGATGCCGCGGGGGTCGTCGGTGGGGTGGTTGGGCTGCAGGCGCACGGAGAGCCGGCCGCGCAGGCCGACGGTGGCGTTGTTGTGCGTGACGACGCGGATCTTCGCCGCGGCGACGACCAGGTCGAGGTTCGACATCAGCTTGGTCAGCCCGGCGATGCACTCGCTGGTCAGGCCGCGTCCGAGCCGCAGCAGGTCCTCGCCGGTCGTCGTGGAGGCGAGCACGTGCTCGCGGAGCCGCGCGAGGCTCCAGTCGCGGACTTCGGCGTAGACGGCGGCGTCCAGTCCGTCCTGGATCACGCGCGTGACCTCGTCCTGCTCGTAGGGGACGGCGGGGTGCTCGCGCAGGTCGCGCACGGTCAGGTCGGCCAGCACGCGCCGCGCCGCCACCCGCTCGGTGGCGTTCTCGGCGGCCACGCCGGCCAGCGCGTCGCCGGACTTCGGCTCGTTGGCCTTGCCGAGCACGGTGCGCAGGTCGGGAAACTCGTACGAGTGCTTTCCGACGGCGGCGGACAGCTTCATGGGCGGGTCCTTACGGACAGAGGCCGAGGGCGCCGTTGCCGAGGAGGTCCTGGCAGGCCACGCCGGTGCCGCAGGCGTCGGCGGCGGTCATGTCGCAGTAGCGGCGGCAGGTCGGGGTGCCCAGGTCGAACACGTAGCAGCCGGCGCCCGCGACGCAGTTGTCGCTCAGGCAGGAACCGCTGACGTCGGCCGCGCCGACGGGGGAGCAGTACGTGAACAGCGCGAGTCCCGGCGTCACCCGGCACGCCTGGTCGGTCGGACAGTCGGTGCCGGCCGCCCCGTACGGGTTGCAGGTCGTGGCGGGCGGCGAGCAGAGTCCGTAGTCGGTGTCGGTCAGGATGTTGCGGATGCAGCCGAGGCCCGCGCTGCAGTGCACGTCCTCGTAGCACACCTGTTCGCAGGCCAGACGGCCGAGGAGCGGGAGGCAGGCGGCCTGGGGGACGCACTGGTCGTCGAGCATGTTGCAGATCGTGCCGACGGCGAGCTCGCCGATCGGCACGCAGGCCTCGACGACGCCCCCCAGCACCTCGAGGCCGCACTGTCGGGACGGGTCGCAGCCGCACTGGCTGACGAGGTTGCACGGCCCCCCCAGCTCGCCGATGCAACCCGCCTCGCCGTCCTCGCCGTCCCCGGCGTCCCCGGCGTCGTCCGGGACGTCGCCCGCGTCGGTGTCGTCCGCCGTCTCGGTGCCGTCGGCCTCCGCGTCGGTGGCCGCGTCGGCATCGGGGAACTCGAGCTCCGGCAGGCAGACGAGGTCCGAGCCGCCGGAGAGGCGGTAGCCGGCGAAGCACTCGCAGGTCGGGAGGTCGTCGGCCCCGAGGCGGCACCAGCCGTGGTCGAAGCAGGTCACCCCGTCGCACGGGATCGTCTCGTGGTTCGGGACGCAGGTCAGCCCGGCCGGGTGGTGGCCGGGCGGGCAGGCGCAGTAGGCATAGCCGACCTCCTCGACGCAGGTGCCGATGCCGGAGCAGCTCTGGCCGACGCAGGAACGCGGCGGGCCGCTCGAGTCGTCCCCGCAGCCGCCGGCCAGGGATGCCGCGAGCGTCGCGACCGCGAGGGAACCGATCGACCGTCCGGCCATTCCGGGCACCTCAGGCGGGATCGATCCTCCCGCCACACCCGGAGAATAGGCAACGACGCCGAACGCCGCAAGGGCCGGCTGCCGCCCGGTCGCCGCGGTGCTACTCGTGGAACCTGTACCGCAGGACCGGGGTGCGGGCGGCGCGGGTCTCGTCGGCGCGACCGATGCGGGTGTGGTGCGGCGCGTGGTGCAGCTCGTCCGGCGCGGTCTTCGCCTGCGCGACGATGTCCTCGAGGGCCGCGACGAACTCGTCGAGCGTTTCGGGGGACTCGGTCTCGGTCGGTTCGATCATCAGCGCGCCCTTGACCACCAGCGGGAAGTAGACGGTGGGCGGGTGGAAGCCGCGGTCGAGCAGCCCCTTGGCGACGTCCATCGTGCTGATGCCGGTTTCCTTGTGCAGGTCGCGGTCGGACAGGACGCACTCGTGCATGCAGTGCCGGTCCTGGGCCACGTGGAACGTCCCGCGCAGCCGCGCCAGCAGGTAGTTCGCGTTGAGGATCGCCAGCTCGGCGATCCGCCGGACGTCCTCGGGGCCGTGGCCGAGCAGGTAGGCGTAGGCGCGGACCAGCACGCCGAAGTTGCCGTAGAACGAGCGCATCCGGCCGATCGATTTGGGCCGGTCGGCGGCCAGCCGGAAGGTGCCGTCGGCGTTCCGCTCGACCATCGGCACCGGCAGGTACGGTTCGAGCTTCGCTCCGACGCCGACCGGGCCGGAGCCGGGCCCGCCGCCGCCGTGCGGCGTGGAGAAGGTCTTGTGGAGGTTGAGCTGCATCACGTCGACGCCGAAGTCGCCGGGCCGGGCGATGCCGAGCAGCGCATTGAGGTTCGCGCCGTCGCCGTACAGGAGGCCGTCCTTGCCGTGGACGATCTCCGCCACCTCGGCGATGTGCGTCTCGAACAGCCCCAGCGTGTTGGGGTTGGTGACCATGATCGCCGCGACGTCCTCGTCCATCAGTTTCGCCACGGCGGCGGGGTCGACCAGCCCGTCCGGGCCGGAGGGGACCGGCACCGTCGAATAGCCGGCCAGGGCGCACGAGGCGGGGTTGGTGCCGTGCGCGGTGTCGGGAATCAGCACCTTCTTGCGCGGGTTGCCGCGATCGACGTGGTAGGCCCGCACCATCAGCATCCCGGTCAGCTCGCCCTGCGCCCCCGCCGACGGCTGGAGCGTCATGCGGGTGAAGCCGCAGATCCCGCACAGCCGCCGTTCGAGGTCCCACATCAGCTCGAGGGCGCCCTGGGCCAGGTGTTCGGGGGTGCGCGGGTGGAGCCGAGCGAAGCCCGGAAGCCGCGCGGCCCACTCGTTGACCTTCGGGTTGTACTTCATCGTGCACGACCCGAGGGGGTACATGGCGGAATCGACGCAGAAGTTCCACTGCGAGAGCCGCACGAAGTGCCGGACCACGTCGGCCTCGGAAACCTCGGGCAGCCGCGGCGGCGCCGTGCGGCGCCAGACGGCGGGGATGTCGGGCCCGGCCCGGTCGTCCGTCGTGGCGGGTACGCCCGCCTCCGGCAGCCGCAGCCCCTCCCGTCCCGGCCGCGAGCGTTCGAAGATCAACGGCTCCCGAAACACGACCCCGGTGGTTCCCACGTCGGCCATCGTCGTCCTCCGGCCGGCGAGTTTCGGCCGGGCGGAGGGCGAGGTCAAGGCCCGACTTCCTCGACTTTCTCGACTTCTGGACCGACTGGACTAGAGTAGACACGATGCGGGTGGTGCGCCGAATTCTGCTGATCCTGTTCATCGTGGCGACCGTGGTGGTCGTCGCGGCGGGGATCTACGCCAACTCGTCGGCCGCCCGCCGCCACGTGCGCTCGCTGATCCTCAAGGAGCTCAACGAGACCTGGGGCATCCCGACCGAGATCGAAAGCGTCGAGGTCCGGCTCTTCCCGTTGACCATCACGGTCTACGGCCTGCGGATCTCCCACGTCACGGAAGGCCCGTTCCTCGAGACGCGAGCGCTGACGATCACCCCGGACCTGTGGTCGCTGGCCCGCGGGAGGTATCGGTTCGAGGAGGTGGCGCTGGTCGAGCCGCGGTTGTTCCTCAAGGTGCGCGACGGCCGGCTGGTCAACCTGCCGCGGCCGCACAAGGCCCCTTCCGACGGCACGCCGACCCCGCTGCTCGACGCCTTCGCCGCCGTCGACGGCACGATCGTCGCCCGCTTCGAGAACGAGGGGTCTCCGGGCGTGGCGGCCGAGCTGCGCGGCGTGAACCTCGACGTCACCGGCAGCCGCAACGAGCTGTTCGAGGTGCGGGCGCTGGTTTCCGGCGGCCGGGTCGCCTGGGGTGATTTCGTCCGGCCGCTCGAGCGCTTCGAGGCGCGCGTCAGCACGACGCCGGCGGAGCTGCGGATCCGGCGGCTGGCCGTCGAGCTGGGCGACGACGTGCAGTTGAAGGTCGAGCGGGGGACGTTGGCGTGGGGGGGCCGGCCCGAGGTGCACCTGGCGGCCCAGGCGGCCCTGCCGCTGGAGCTGCTCGACCGCCTCCCCGACGCGTTCGGGCTGCCCGACCTCGTCGGTCGTGCGCGGGTCTCCGGCCAGATCGATTACGGCCTTCCGGCGGACGCCCCCGCGGGCGACGACCGGGCCCGCTGGCGCTCGCGCCTGCTCGTCGACATCGCCGGAGCCTACGTCGCCGGGCGCTACGTGGGCGACCTCGACGGCATCGTGCGGCTGGGCAGCGACGCGCTGGAGGCGGAAGGCCTGCGGCTCGACGCGGGCATCGGCCGGCTGACCGTCGACGGCCGCCTGGACCTGGTGGCGGCCGAGCTGCCGTACCGGGGGACGGTGCGGATGGAGCGGCTCGAGTTCGCCCCGCTGCTCGAGCGGTTCGGGGTGCCGCGCAGCAAGTGCGTGCAGACCTTCGACGGCACGATCGAGGTCACGGGCACCTCGCGGCCGTTCTTCCTGCGCGCCGAGGCCGACACCGACGTCCTCGACTTCGGCGTCTACGACACGTCGTTCCGGTTCGACGACAAGCTGGTGATCCTCGACTTCCCGAAGGCGCACGCGACGGGCGGCATCGAGGTGGACTCCGAGCAGCTGACGATGATCCCTTCGACCGCGGTGATCGGCGACGCGCGGCATCTGGTCACCGGCGGCTACCGCTTCGACAACACGTGGTTCATGCTCGACATCGTCAGCGAGGAGCTCGGCCCGGGCGAGCTGGGCGAGTTGCTCGAGATCCCGATCGACGGCCGCGGACCGGCGCACACGCATCTCGAGGGGCCGCTCAACGACCTGACGATCACGGCCGAGATGGACCTGCGCGACTTCCGGTACCTCGACAAGTCGTTCGGCAACGCGAAAGCCACCCTGTTCTACGCGGACGAGGTGCTCTCGTTCCCGGAGATCCACGCGACGACCGGCGACAGCAGGTACTCCGTGCTGGCCCTGGCCTTCGACCTGAGCGGGACCGACCCCGGTCATTGGACGGCCACGGCCGACATCCGGGCCGACGGCGTCCACGTCCACGACGTGCCGACCGTGCTGCGCGACGACCCGGCGGAGTGGGCGATGCTCGACGGGGTCGTCGACGCCGAGGTCGGTCTGACCTACCG
Organism: Deltaproteobacteria bacterium; assembly: GCA_016930215.1. Classification (GTDB taxonomy): domain Bacteria; phylum Myxococcota_A; class Polyangia; order DRWM01; family JAAZOP01; genus JAAZOP01. The sequence goes on along the minus strand of JAFGHH010000082.1, from coordinate 18,317 downwards.
CTCGCGAACCAACGCCTTCGACATCTCGTTCGACGGCCGGGCGCGGCAGGTGACCTACGAGGGCGAGCCGCTCGACCTCGTCGTCGCCTCGGGCCGCTGGCGCGGCGGGGCGTTCCAGATTCCGCGCTTCCGGCTCGAGCGATCCGGGGGGTGGGTCGAAGGTCGGGCGTCGTACAGCCGGAAGGGGCGGCTGGAGACGGAATTCCACGGCGAGGGGCTGCCGCTGGAGGAGTTCGCGGGCGGGCTGTTCGGCGACACCGACCTGCGGGCCAAGGCCGCGGTGAACGGCACGCTGGAGGGACCGGTCGAGGCGCTGACCGGCCGGGTCGCCCTGCGGTTGACCGAGGCGACGCTGGCGGGCCGGTCGCTGGGGGCGGTTGCCGGCGAGCTGTTCCTCGAAGCGGGACGCGAGGCGCGGATCGAGGGGACGGCGGAGGTCGGAAACCTGCGCTTCGCCGCGCGCGCCGACCTGGTCGGCCGGCGGCGGGTCGGCGTGGAGGCGGAGTTCGACGGGCTGGAGCCGCTGCCGTTCGTCGACGACCCGCGCCTCGGGGGCTACGGGCTGGTGCTGTCGGGCCGCACCGCCTTCGTCGCCGAGCTGGGGCACACGGTCTCGATCGAGGGCAAGGTCGACCTGTCGCGGTTCGAGCTGGACACGCCGCAGGGTCGGGTGAGCGCGACCGAGTCGGTGTGGTTGGACTTCGACGAGCGGGGGGTCGATTTCCGCCGCGGGCGGTTCGAGGCGCCCGCCGGGTCGCGCTTCACGCTGCTCGGACGCGCCGGCACCGATCGCCTGGACCTCGACCTGCAGGGCACCGCCGACCTAACCACCGTCCTCGCCCTGCTGGCCCCCGACCTGCCGGGGATCTCCGGACGCCTGGAGGTCGGCGCCCGGCTCACCGGAACGCTCGAGGTCCCCCAGCTCGTCGGCACCGTCCACCTGCTGGACGGGAAGGTCGCGATCGGCGACCCGTGGGGCGACGTGATCGGGGTCACCGCCGACCTGACCCTCACGCCGTCGCTCGTCACGATCGACCGCTGCAGCGGCCGGTTCCTCGACGGCAACTTCCGCCTCGGCGGCGGCGTCGGCCTCGAGCGGTTCACGCCGGTGAGCTACGATTTGTATCTCGACTTCGGCGGCTTCGCGACCGACCTCACCGAGACCCTGCCGGTCACGCTGGACGGCACGGTGCGCGTGGCGGGCGACCGGAGCGACTTCCGGCCGGTGGTCACGGGCGACGTGTGGGTCACCCGGCTGGCGTACACCGACCCGATCCGGCTGGGCGTGTCGCTGTCGTCGCTGGGCCGGGCCACGGTCTCCGCCGTGCCGACGTTCCGGCCGGAGGACGACGTGGTGCGCTTCGACGTGCGGCTGCACGGCGAAGGGCTCTCGATCCGCAACAACCTGATCGATGCCGCGTTCCACATCGATGACGTCAGCCAGCCGTTCCGGCTGGTCGGCACGAACCAGCTCTACGGCCTGGTCGGCGCGATGGTCATCGACCACGGCCAGATGCGGTTCCGCCGCTCGGTGTTCGACGTCACGCGCGGCGTCGTGACGTTCGACTCCCCGTGGAAGATCGACCCGCGGTTCGACGTCGTGGCCGAGACCGAGGTGCGCGACTGGCGGATCATCCTCACCGCCACCGGGCGTCGCGACGACCTGCGGCTGCTCACCACCGCCAACCCGGGGCTGCCCGAGGAGGACGTCGTGCTGCTCCTGACGCTGGGGATGACCCGCGAGGAGGTGGAGCTGCTCGGGGCCGAGGGCGCGGTGGGCGGCGCGCTGGCCGAGGTGTTCGACGAGGCGCTGGGGGTTTCCGAGCGGGTCAACCGCTACGTGCCGCTGATCGACCAGATGCGACTGACCACCGAGTACTCCACCCGGACCGGGCGTTCGGAGCCACGCATCTCCATCGGCAAGCGTCTCTCGGACCAGGTGCGCATCGAGGCCTCCTCGGCGCTCACCGACACCCACGACTTCCGCGCCGTGTTCTCCTACGAGGTGACCGACCAGCTGTCGTTCGAGGGCGTGTACGACAACAACAACGACCAGCAGTTCGGCAACGTGGGCGCCGACGTGCGGTGGCGCATCGAGTTCTGAGTCAGAGGCGCAGGGAGAGCGACAGACCGCAGCCCGGCCCCCCCTCGGCGTCCCGGAACAGGGCCAGCGACGGCGACAGCGTCGCCGATTCGCCGATCGTGGGCGCGTACGACCGCAGCTCCGCCGTGCCCGGGTAGAGGGCTGCGGCCACGATGCCGGCCACGAAGATCGCCCCGCCCAGGCCCGTCGCCACGCTCGCCGCCGCCAGCCACTCGCTGCTCGGGTCGTCCTGCGGCAGCAGCTCGGACAGGCCCCAGGCCCCCACCCCGATGCCGCCGCCGCCCAGCAGGATGCCGATGATCCCCAGCGCCAGCAGGTGCCCGCTGTCGTCCTCGACTTCCCAGTGCTGCGTCCCCCCGTTCGCGCCGACCTCGAACTCGTAGGTTCCCGCTGCAATCACGTAGTGCCCGTTGGGCACCCGGAACCGGCACGGCGTGCGGCAGTCTCGGTCCGGGACACGCCCCGGGCTGCCGTCGACGATGCGGATCTGCAGCCCGGTGTCCGCCGCCGTGAAGCTCAGCTCGGTCTCCGCCCGCGTCGCGGGCTCTTCCGCGGACGACGACGCTTCCTGCCCCATCGCCCGCGCCGGGAGCACGGCCGTCAACCCGAGCGCCACGACGGCTGTGCTGCTCCGCATCGTCCTCTCCCTCGTCGGGCGTCTCCGTCGTCCGCGTCCGCTTCCGGTCCGCGTCGCCGTCCCCGACGGCTCCCTCGTGCAGCGTACCACGAACGAGCGGGATCTCCAGGAAACCGGTGCAGGCCCGGCCGGGAGGGCCCGCCGCGCGCGGATGTCCCCGGCGCCCCGCGGCTCGACCCGTCCTATCGCCTGGAGGGTACCGACACGAGCCGCCAGCAACGATGGACCGTCCGGTTGCGGTAGTCCTCCGGGATCGTTTCGTCGGTGATCTCCAGGACCTCGGCCGGGAGGCCCGCGAGGCGCGGAACGAAGCGCTGGTGGTTCGTCGAGAAGTACAGCACGCCGCTCGGGGCGAGCACGGCGAGGGTCCGTTCGATCAGCGCCCGGTGGTCGCGCAGCGCGTCGAACGGCGGCGCGCCGCGCCCGGTGGAGAAGCTCGGCGGGTCGAGCAGGCACAGGTCCCAGGTTCGACCCGCCCGCCGCGCCCGCTCGAGGAACGGCTCGACGTCGGCCCGCACCAGCTCGTGCCGCGGGCTCCACAGCCGGTTGCGCTCGAGGTTCTCGCGCGCGCGGCGCAGGTAGGTCGCGGACCGGTCGACGGTGGTCGTCGCGGCGGCCCCGCCGGCGGCGGCGGCGCAGGTGAACGTGCCGGTGTAGCCGAACAGGTTGAGGAACCGCCGTTCGCGGCTCTCGGCGCGCAGCCGGGCCCGGGTCTCGCGGTGGTCGGCGAAGAGGCCGGTGTCGAGGTGGGCATCGAGGTCGATGACGAAGCGCAGATCGCCCTCGCGTACTTCGAGCCGTCGGCCTCGCGCGCCGAGCCGCTCGTAGCGCGGGCCGCTCGCCGGTCGCGTGCGGCGGCGGCGCAGGTGGACCCGTTCCGGCGGCACGTCGAGGGCGGCGGCGGCGGCACGGGCCATCGTCGGCAGCCATCCGGGCAGCTCGTCGGTCTGTCGGCGGACGTACTCGGCGATCACGAGGTGTCCTTCGTACCAGTCGACGACGGCGCGGATCTCGGGGATGTCGCGGTCGAACAGGCGGAAGGCGCCGATGCGGCGGCGTTCGAAGCGCGGCCCGAGCCGCCGGAACGTCTTGCGGACCCGGTTGGCGAGCATCTCGGCCTGGCGTGCGACGTCCATGCGTTCCGTGCGGCGCTCCCGCGCCGTCCGGGGCATCCTACCGCGGGCGAGGCGGCAAGGCACCCGCGCGCGTCGGGCCGGCGGCGGCCGGGGGGCGGACCCTCCGGCGAAGCGCCGGCGTCATTCGGAAGCCGGCGGCCGGCGGGCGCCGTCCCGGGACAGCGTCGCCCGGAACGAGCGGGAGATCAGGCCGCGCATCGCGGCGTTCTGGACGACGGGGCCGTGGAACAGGGCGGTCAGGAGCTTCATCCGCACCCGGTCGCCCCACGGCAGTTCGGGCAGAGGTTGCAGCTCGGGGGAGATCGGGGCGGGCTGGAACGTTCCGCGGTAGCGCGGGGAGAGGGCGGACTTCAGGAGGTGGTTTCCGATCACCGCGGCCATGTCCCAGGCCCGCTCTTCGTGACGCCGCACCGGCGCGCCGCCGGCCGCCCGCTCCACCAGCTCGACGGGGTGGTAGAGCGGCATCCGGACGCCCGCCAGCTCCTTGACCACCGAGAGGATGAACAGGCACGCCGGGCAGTAGACGACGGCGGCCTCCGCTCCGGTGGCCTCGAGCTCCCGCAGCCTGCGATGGCCGGAGGCGAGGATGTCGAGGACGCGGAAGCGGGAGGCGGCGGCGCCGAAGCCGCAGCACAGGGCGCGTTCGCGCGTGTGCTCCGGCTCGACGACGTCGCATCCGGTCCGGCGCACGAGCTCGCGATTTGCCTCCTGCAGCCGGCCGCCCTGCAGCTTGGAGAGGCAGTTGTCGTGGACGGTGACGCGCAGGCCGAGCTTGCGGGCGAGCGCGATCTTCCCGGAGCGGAGCCGCTCCAGCAGCCAGTCGTCCAGCGACAGCACCTCGAAGTCGAAGGCGGCCCCGAAGCGGCGCGGCAGGATCTCGGACAGCAGCATCGCCTCGGCGCCCATCGAGCAGACGACCCTTCGCACGCCGAGCTCCCGGAAGACACGCTCCAGGCGGCGGGCGATCTGTTCCACGAGGTCGAAGCGGCCGGTCTTGTACAGGTCGCCGGCGCAGCCGAACAGCGCCTCGGAGCCGACGATCCGGGGCAGGTCGGCGAGCACCTTGGCCTGCAGGAGGTACGGGACGACGTTGGTGTAGAAGCCGGCGAGGCAGAGCTCGTCGCAGGGCACGAGCGGTTCCCAGGAGCGGAGCAGGGCGTGTTCGTCCGGAGGCAGGACGACCTTGAGGGACGACCAGAGGTTGCCGGGCTCGGACGGCGTGACCAGTCGAGCGGCGGGCGGCAGCCCGTCCCGCCGCCGCTCGGACCAGCGTTCCAGTACCAGCTCGTAGGGGTCGGCCTGTGCGGGACAGACCACGTCGCAGGTGTGGCAGGTGTGGCACACGTCCAGCGCGCGCGAGGCGCCGGTGTCGATCAGACTCGCGATCTCCCGCCGCGCTTCCTCGCGCGACAGCTCCAGGTAGGGACAGGCGACCAGGCAGTCGCCGCAGCGGTCGCAACGGTCCTCGCGAAAGAAGCGGAAGCGGCCCGCGCCGGCCGCGCGGGCGTCACCGACCTTCCTGTCCCCGCCCGTGCCCGTCACGTTCCGGGGTCCTTTCCGCCGGACGGGGCCGTCTCCTGGGAGGCGGGTACCTCGGGGATTTCGGGGACGCGGTACCTCCGTCGGGAGAAGGTCAGCGGTCCCTGGTGGCGCAGGGTGCCGGTCAGGAACGCGCGCGCCCGCCAACCCATCGGGTGCGGCGTCTCCTCCCCGAGGGCCTTCGAGAGCAGCTCCAGGATGTGGTAGACCGGGCCGCCGAGCGGGAGGAGCAGGCGACCGGCCGAGAGCATCTGCAGACAGCCCGCGCAATAGGTGACGGTGTAGTCGGCCCCGGTGGCCCGGGCCCCGAGCAGGCTCCGGAGCGTGGCCCGGGTCACGTCGAGGAGGTGGTAGCCGGAGTCGTGGGCGAAACCGCCCGCGATGCCGCAGCACAGGGCGCGGTCCCGGCACAGGCCCTGCTCCACCACGCGGAGCCCGAGGCGCTCGAGGATCCGGCGGGGGACGTCCATGTATTCGTTCCCGAGCTGCCTGCCGTAGCACGACTCCTGGATCGTCGCGGTGCCCTCGAGCCTCCGGGCGAGCTTCAGCTCGCCGGACTCCAGCCGCCGGAGGAGCACCGGCAGGTACGGTCGCACCTCGAAGTCGAAGTCCACCCCGAAGGAGGGGAGGACGTTGGTCAGCATGTTGCAGCCGGCGGTGCACAGCAGGTTGACGCGCTTCACGCGCAGGGTCTTGAAGTAGCGCTCCAGGCGGCGCGCCACCTTCCGCACCTCGTCGAACAGGCCCATGCGGTAGTAGGTCTCGCCGCAACAGTGGTCGAGGGTGCCGCGGATCTCGAGGCCCTCCAGGGCCCGGGTTCGGGTGAGGAACGGGGCCGTGATGAGGTTGCACCCCGGATAGAGGATCTCGTCGGTCGGGGAGAGGTCGGACCACCGGCGGAGCAGCTCCCGCTCGTCCGCGGGCATGCGCTCCACGACGTAGGAGCGGAAGTTGAGCGCCTCGTGCGGTGTGAAGTAGCGCGCCCGGAGCGGGAGCCCCTCCCGTTCGTACTGTTCGTGCCAGCGTTGCAGGACGAGCTCCGCCGGGTTGCAGCCGGCGGGGCAGAGGTGGTCGCAGGCGAAGCAGCTGGTGCACTCGCGGAGGACGTGCCGGGTGGGCTGCCCCGCGATCAGCCGCTCGATCTCGTCCCGCGCCGTCTCCGGCGGCAGGCCCATCACCGGGCACTCGCTCAGGCACAGACCGCAACGCGTGCAGGCCTCTTCGACGAACGGCCGGGCGGGCTGGAGCGGTTCCATCCGGGACCTCCTCGCTGCGGCGCGGGCCTCCCGCCCCGTCGGTGCGCCCCGCGAAGGCCGCCGGGGCTCCGCCGGAGCGGCACGAATCGGGATTATGGGACACGGATGGGCCGCACGGAACCCCCCGGTGGGCCCGCCGCTCCGGGCCACCGATCGTACCGGCGGTGTCGCCGGCGATCCCTTCGGACCGCGGGTCCGCAGGCGCGGCTTGCGCCCCGACCGGGACGGTGCTCCACTGGAACATCATGAAGAGACGACGACCCGGCAGGACCTGGGGAGGACCGGCGCGGCTCGCGCTCGCGTGTCTCGGGCCGCTGTTCGCCCTCGCCACGACGCCGACCGGTTGCGGGGACGACGACCCGGCGTTCGATGCGGCCGACACGTTCCGTCCCGACGGGCCCGAGGCCGACGTGCCCGGGGAGTCGGCGGGCGACGTCGACGCGGACTTCGCGGCGGATGCGCCGGCGGAAGACGCCGTCGACGACGCGGTCGAGCCGCAGGACGACGGCGCGACGACTCCGTGGGTGCGCTTCGAGGAGCCTGCGGACGGGGCAACGGTTCCCAACCCGGTGCGGTTCCGGATTGCCGCGGGCGGCGGGGTGGACGAGGTGGAGATCTTCGCCGACGAAACGTACAGCCTGGGGGCGGCGTGGGACCCGGCCGAGCGCGACACGCTGCTCTACCGGTTCCACGGAACGGGGACGCCGCGGGCGCTGCACGTGGTCGGACGGGTGGGCGGAAGCGACGCGGCGCGCGACGACCTGACGTTGACGGTCGCGCCGGACTCGTGCGAGGTGCGGTTCTTCGTTTCCGAGTTCGACGAGCACAACACGGACCCGACGGGGACGGTGGACCTGGCGGCGCTCCGCGAGACGGCCCTGGCGGCCGTGCTGGCCGCGGTGGAGGAGCTGCGGGCCTGCGGCGCCGAGGTGACGCCGGGCCCGATGATCTCGCTGCTGCTCTGGGAGAGCGGCCTGCGCGTCGGGCACTACAACACGCGCTGCGAGGAGAACAGCTACAACCGCACGGAGACGGACTGCGACGTGGTGGCGGAGGCGCTCTACAGCTACCAGCTCGGCATCGGCGGGTTCCATACCTCGAACCTTCACCCCTGCAAGGACCGCACCTACACGTCGCGGATGCGGACGCGATTCCTCGAGCTGGCGGCGGCGGCGGGCTACCCGGTGGACGCCGGGCTGGTCACGCCCGCGCTGGCGGCGCGGTTCCACGAGGTGTGTCCGTCCGACGAGCCGACCGCGATCGACTACTACATCCTGGGCGCGCACGACGTGTTCGGGATCCCGCGGGACGGCCAGGGAAACCACCTGGCGGCCTACGGGGCGACGCCGTTCTTCGAGCCGGCCGTGTCGATCGGCATCACGTTCCGCGAGATCTCCGCCTCGTGCGCGAGCATCGACAGCGACCGCGAGGCGATCGAGGCGTTCGGCGGCGCGGACGCCAGCTACGGCACCCCGGCGGTGCAGGACGCCATCCTGCGCGCGTGGGTCGAGTTCTCGGCGGCGAGCTGTTCCTAGGCCGCCGCGGGAGGGGAGGGAGCGATGCATCGCGAACACCGAGCGGACGAAGATCGACGCGACGTTTGTCGGGACGGCGTGCGACCCCGGTGGATCGTCCCGGCCTCGGCCGCCGCCTTGCTGGTCGCCGCGGTCACCTGTTCCGGGCAGATCGCGGGCAACCCGTGCGAGGGAGTCGATTGCTCGTCCCGCGGGTTCTGCATCGCGGTCGGCACCGTCGCCTACTGCGGCTGCATGAACGGCTTCCATCCGGTGGGCCTGAGCTGCGTGGCGAACGACCCGGGCGACCCGTGCGCGGGGGTGGAGTGTTCGGGCCACGGCACGTGCCGTCCCGAGGTCGACGGCATCACCTGCGACTGCGAGACCGGCTACGGCCATCTGGTCGACACCGAGGAGCGTTGCGCCGAGATCGGTTGCGATCTGGTCTGCGTGCCGGAGGCCGCGACGGATGCGGATGCGGACGCGGATGCGGATGCGGACGCGGATGCGGACACGAGTCCGACCTGCACGTGCACCGACGCGGATCGAGACGGCTACTACCCGACGAGCTGCGGGGACCCGAACTGCTCGCCGCGGACCGATTGCGACGATACGCGGCCGGGGGTGCACCCCGGTGCCGTCGAGGTTTGCGACAACGGGCTGGACGACGACTGCGTCGGCGGGGACCTGCCCTGCTCCTGCACCTGCACCGACGGGGACGGGGACGGCTACTTCCCGACGACGTGCAGCGACCCGACCTGCGTGCCGCGAACCGACTGCGACGACGGCAATCGGTCGGTGCACCCGGGCGCCGTCGAGGTCTGCGAGAACGGGCTGGACGACGACTGCGTGGGCGGGGACGCCGTTTGCACGTCGACGTGCTCGTGCACCGACGGGGACGAGGACGGGTACTACGCGACGAGCTGCGGCGACCCGGATTGCTCGCCGCGGACCGACTGCGACGACACGCGGCCGGGGGTGCACCCCGGGGCGGTGGAGATCTGCGGCAACGGGCTGGACGACGACTGCGTGGGGGGCGATCAGCCGTGCCCCTGCAGCTGCGTCGATGGGGACGGGGACGGGTACTACGCGACGAGCTGCGGCGATGCGGCCTGCTCGCCCCGGACCGACTGCAACGACGGCGATCGGGCGATCCACCCGGGCGTCGCCGAGCTCTGCGACGCGGCCGACCAGGATTGCGACGGGCTGCCGTACGGCGCCACCTCGCCGTTCACCGACGTCGGCGTGTCGGAGTGGTGGTTCCCGTACATCTACGCGGCGTGGGAGGCGGGGGTGGCGAGCGGCTACGGGGACGGCACGTTCCGTCCGGGCGAGGGTCTGATCCGTGCGCACGCGGCGCTGTTCCTGGTGCGGGCCTACCCCCCGACGGCGACTGCGGCGGGAGCGTTCTGCGACATGAGCCTGGGGATGGGCGTGGATTTCGACAACGCGATCCAGGCGCTCCGCAACAGGGAGATCACCCTGGGGACCACGGCGGACTGCACGGCCTCGAGTACCTGCTATCCGCCGGGTGGCGATGACGTACGGTTCTGCCCGCTTGACCCGGCGACGCGGTCGCAGATGGCGGTCTTCATCTACCGGGCGCTGCACCCCTACAGCTCATGTCCCACCCCCTGTCCCAACCCCGGTTTCTTCTGCGACTCCGACGACGCCGGGTCGGCCTGCGGCTGCATCGAGGCGCTGTCCGGGAGCGTGCTGGAAGGCGGCATCTCGTCGTGCTCGGCGTCCTCGACCTGTTCGCCCCGGCCGTACTGTCCGTTCGACACGACGACGCGGGGTCAGGCGATGGTGATGCTGGCCAAGGCCAGGGGATATCCGCTGCCGTGCGTCGTTCCGTGACGCCGTACGCCGGGAGTCGGGAGGCGAGGATGGGCACGAGCGAGTCGCGGTGGCCGCGGGCCGGTTCGCCGGCGGTCGTCTGTATCGCGGTGCTGTGCGGCTGGGCCGGTGTTGCGGCGGCCCAGGTGCCGCCGCACCACGCGGTGATGTACTATCTGAACGTCGAGCCGATCGCGATCGACGAGGCGCGCCCGCTGACCGCCTACGTCGACACCTCGGGCGTCGCGCGCGACTGGATGTTCGACGGCGCGATCGTCTTCGACTACACGCTGTACGGCACGACGGGCCACCCCACGCTGGCCGAGCTGGCGGAGTACCGGGCGAAGCTGTACGGCGACGCATCGCACACGAGCCAGCTCGCGGCGCTGGCGGCCGTGGTGCGCGACCTGCGGGTCGAGCTGGCGGACCCGACGTACCGCCTGAAGGTGTACCTGGCGGTGCCGTTCATGGAGGGCGGGTCGGTCCGCGACCGGCTGCAGGAGCTGATCGACGACTGGGCGGCGATGCCGTCGTGGCAGCGGGACGTGCTGGAGCTGGTCGGCTTCTACTGGGGCTACGAGGAGGGGTTGCGGACGACGGCGTCGCCGACGCACATCCGGGTCGCGGCGGACTACGTGCATGCGCGCGGCTACGAGCTGATCTGGTTTCCGATGTACCACGCCTCGTGGTTCGACGGCTGGATGACGCAGTGTGCGAGCTGCGGTTTCGACCACATCCTGGTGCAGCCCGGCTATGCCAACAGCGACGGCGCCTCCGAGGCGCGCTTCCAGCTCACCGACGACGAGATCCACGACTGGGGGTTGACCGGCGCCCACCTGGAGTTCGCCTCCGTGTCCAACACCGCGGTCCCGGAGCCGAGCGTCGTCAACTCCGCGCGCGCTTACCTCCGGGCGGCCGACCGCTACGACTGGGCCGTGCGCGAGATGACCACCTACTACTACGGCACGCCGATCGCGGACCACGCCACGATCCCCGACCGGCGGGAGATCTACGACGGAATCTACCGGTACATCCTTGCCCACCCGCGCGCGAGCCTGCGGGCGCCCGACCGCCGCGCCGCCACGGCCGACACCTTCGTCGAGAACCACGAGCCCGATCGCAACTACGGAGCGCGGGAGTATCTCAACCTCGGGACCAACACGGCGCCCAACGCCAACCGCGTCTACCTGCTGTTCCCCTTCGCCGCCGGACTGACCTCGGACCGCATCCTCGCGGCCCACGCCTTCCTCTACCAGGGCTACTTCCCCTACGGCGACCGGATCGACGACGGCCTCGTGCGGCTCGTCGGCGACCCGACCTGGACCGAGACCGGCCTCACGGCCCTCACCGAGCCGCCCGCCTCGTCGTTCACGCCGATCGCCTACCACCGGTGGATGGAAGCGGACATGACCCACGCCATCGACCTCACCGACGAGGTGCGCAGCCTGGCCGACGCGGGACGCACCGCGATCTCGATCCAGCTCCGGCGCGAGACCGAGAGCGGCGTCCAGGCCGAGATCCAACTCCACTCGCGGGAGGTCGCCACGGTCGGTCGTCGTCCCGCCCTGCAGGTCGTCTACCGACCTCCGCCCGCCGCGGATGCGGATGCGGATGCGGATGCGGACGCGGATGCGGATGCGGATGCGGACGCCGACGCGGACGCGGACGTGTACGACGTGGTGGACGTGTACGACGTGGTGGACGTGTTCGCCGACGTGTTCGATGCGGTCGACGTGGACGGGCTCGCTGAGGCGGAGGCGTGGTTCGACGCGTTGGACGCGGCGGACGGGGACGACGGCGGAACGGTCGAGGACGGGACGGACGCCGACGTGGTGGTCGACGACGGGGACGCCGGCGCGGGAGACACGCTCGACGACGCGTGGGACGCCTGGGTCTTCGACGGCGAGCCGACCGGGGGGTGCGGCTGCACGCCGGGCGGCTGAGTTCCCGGCGGCGGCGGGGTCTCCGGGGCGCGAGCCTCCGGTCGCTCGGCCTCGTTCGGTCCCCGGCGACGTTCAGTTGCGACCGTCGTCCGCGTAGGGGTCGGAGGCGCTGCAGACGCACAGCGGCGGGTCGTCGGGCAGGGTGCCCTCGGGGGAGCGGCAGTAGTGTCCGAGGCCGGTGCCGCAGGCGTCGGTGGGGTAGACCGACATCCGATCGCTCCCCCGGTCCACGGCGGTGAAGCACACGTTCGTGGCGCCGAGGCGCTCCATCATCAGGCTGCTGCTCATCACGCCGTGCACGCACCCGGCGGACGCCGGCGGGTGCCATCCTTCGGCCGCGCGGCCGTGCCACGGCGTCTGGGTTCCGCTTCCGCCGTCGGTGCCGCAGTAGAGCTGCGCCTGGGCGACGGTGTCGAGGCAGACGGCGCGCGCGATGTACGACGCGCAGCCGGGGAGACCGGCGCCCTGCAGCAGGTCGTAGGTGGTGGAGCCGTCCACGCAGCCGCCGGCCCCCCACATCGATTCGAAGTCGCGGGACAGGTAGTCGGCGTGCGGCCGGCAGCTTGCGTCTCCGCGCGGGTGCCAGAAGCCGAGCATGAAGTCGTACCAGTCGCTCACCTCGAGCCCCGTGCAGCAGTCGCCGCGCACGAAACCGTCGGAGCGCCGGTTCGGGAACTGCAGGTCGCCGGCGCAGCGCGTCACCGTGAAGGTCCGCGTGGCCGTCCCGAGGTTGCCCGCGGCGTCGCGGGCCGTGACGACCAGGGTGTGCGACCCGAAGGCGAACGAACCGGTCGCGCCCACGGCCGCCGAGCCCGTGCCCCAGCCGCACGTCACGCCGGTCGCGATCGAGTCCACCGTGCAGGCCTGCGTGCCCCGGGCGCAGCCCGAGTCGTCGTCGTCGCACGACCAGGTGAACGACACGGTCGCCGTCGCGTCGTAGTCGCCGGGCGCGGGGTCCGCGATCGCCGCGATCGCGATCGTCGGCGGGGTTTCGTCCGACGGACAGGCCTCGTCGCCGCCGACGCAGTCGTCGTCGAGGCCGTTGCCGCAGAGCTCGACAGCCCCGGGATGCACCGACCGGCGGGCATCGTCGCAGTCGGTGCGCGGCGAGCAGTCCGGGTCCCCGCAGGTGGTCGGGTAGTAGCCGTCCTCGTCGCCGTCGGTGCAGGTGCAGTCGGGCGAGCACGGCATGTCGCCGCCGACGCAGTCGTCGTCGAGGCCGTTGCCGCAGAGCTCGTCGGCGCCGGGGTGCACCGACCGGCGGCCGTCGTCGCAGTCGGTCCGGGGCGAGCAGTCCGGGTCCGCGCAGGTGGTCGGGTAGTAGCCGTCGCCGTCGTCGTCGGTGCAGGTACAGGCAGGGGCCGCGTCGGCGTCGGCGTCCGCTTCCGCGTCGGCGTCGGCGTCCGCTTCCGCGTCGGCGTCGGCGTCGGCTTCCGCGTCGGCGTCGGCGTCCGCGTCGGCATCCCCGCCGCCGTCGCTCGGGTGGTCCGCCACGCAGATCAGGTCGCACTCGAGCCCCGCGCAGCGCGGATCGTCCTCCGTGAGGCGGTGGTAGCCCGTCTCGCAGTCGCAGGTCGGGTCGCCGGACACGTCCACGCAGGCACCGTGTCCCGAACAATCGACCCCTGCGCACGGGTCGGACGGGTCGATCGGGGCGCACGCCAGCCCCTCCGGCCGGTAGCCGGCGATGCAGCCGCAGTAGGCGGTACCCTGGTCGACGAGGCAGAAGCCGCGCGAGGAGCAGGTCACGCCGGCGCACGGATCGGCCCCGTCGGCCCCGCAGTGCACCCCGAGGCCTACCGCCAGCGTGACGGCGAGCGCGGACACCGGGACGATTCGCATGAGCGGCCCTTTCCGCCGGTCGCGCTTCCCGTGGCACGCCGAGCGTGCCCGACGCGGGTGGCCGGCTCGATCAAGGATAGCACGGTACCGGGTGTCCGCCTGCGGCCCGGCCGGGGAAGGGGCGGTTCGCCGTGCCCGCGGTGGTCGAGGTGTGCGGTTCGAACGTCTCGGCTCACGCGCGCGGGTCGCGCGCGGCGGCGTCGATCATCCGTTCCAGGTCGCGGCGGGAGGCCTCGGCGAGGGAGACGCCGGTGCGGCGCTCCACGACCCGGCGCCGCCACTCGTGGAAGCCGAGGCCTGCGAGGAGCCAGGCGACGAACGGAAGCGCCCGGAGGCCGAGGTCGGCGAGCAGCAGGGCGAGCAGCAGGAGCGCGGCGAGCAGGCCGGCGACGGGGGCGACGACGCGCCACGGTCCGGGGAGGCGGAAGCGGGCGCGGGCCCAGGCCGCCGGTGCGCGGCGGGGCAGGAGCAGGGCCGCGATCATCGAGGGGGCGAAGACGACCAGCCCGCCGATCGTGGCGTAGCTCGCGAACAGCTCGACGCCGGCGTCCGCGAACACCGCGGCGACGGAGAGCGCCCACAGCAGCGTGAGGAAGGCCGCGGGCGTGCCGCGGCGGGACGTTCGCGCCAGCGCCGCCGGGAGCAGGCCGTCCTGGGCGACGACGAGCAGCGAGCGGGTGGCCCAGAGGAAGATGGCGTTGAGCGTGCTGGCGAAGGCGAGGAAGGCGCCGCCGACGAGGAAGAACAGGAACGCGGGGCGGGAGAGGAACGCGGCTGCGGGCTGGACCAGCGTGGGCTCGGCGGCCGCGGTCCAGGCGGCGGCATCGATGTTGCCTACGGCGGCGACGGAGACGAGGACGTAGAGCGCGGCGACGAGCGGGACGCTCAGCAGGAGCGAGAGGGGGATGTCGCGCGCCGGGCGGCGGGTCTCGGCGCCCAGCTCGATCACCGCGTTGGCGCCCAGCAGTGCGAAGGAGAGGACGCAGGCGGCCAGGGCGAAGCCGCCGGCACCGCCGGGGAACAGCGGCGTGAAGCGGGCGGGGTCGAGCGTCGGCAGGCCGCCGAGGCCGAACACCAGCAGGGCGGCGACGAGCACGACGACCATCACGCCCTGGACGACGGCGGCGGGCGAGACCCCGACGAGGTTGACGACCCAGAACACCGTCAGGAGCGCGGCGGCGGCCCAGGGGACGGGCACGCCGGGCCAGACGGCGGCGAGGTAGTGGGCGCACTGCGTCGCGCACAGGGGCAGGGCGCCGAGCACCAGGCCCAGGGCGTAGCACCAGACGCCGGCGAAGGCCCAACGCGGCGAGAACAGCCGTGCCGGGTAGCGGTAGGCGCCGCCGACCGTGGGCAGGGTCGAGCCGAGCATCGCAACGGTGAGCATCAGGAAGACCACGGGGACGGCGGCGGCGAGGTAGGCCAGCGGCACGGACGGTCCGGTGAGCTTCGCGCCGAGCGCGGTCAGGGAGAACACGCCCGCGCCGACCGTGGTCCCGACCTCGATCGCCACGAGGTCGCGCAGGCCCAGCACGCGGCGCAGGCCGAACTCGCCTTCCGTCCCCGCCATGCGGGTCGACTCCACCACGCCGCGGATCCGGGCGCAAGGCCGGACGGGCGACCGCCGGGGAGCGGCGGCGCGCGCGGCGCGGCGGGCGGGTCCGGGAGCGAGGCGGGGGCCGGCCCGCGGGCCCGCGGCGGTGGTGCTTGCACGGGGGCGTGGGGTCCGCGATCATGGCGCCGCGGAGGTGGAGGCGCGATGCGCGCGCTGGTCGTCGGTGTGGGGCTGCAGGGTCGGGCCGCGGTGCACGACCTCGACGCCGCCGCGGTGGTCGGCGAGGTCGTCGCCGCGGACGTCGACGTCGCCGCGGTCGAGCGGGAAGTCGCGCGGCTCGGTTGCCGCAAGGTCCGGGCCCGGGGCGTGGATGCCGCCGAGCCGCAGGCGCTCGTGCGGCTCGTGCGCGAGGTTGCCCCGGGCGTCGTCGTCTGCATGGTCCCTCCGGCCTTGCAGCTCTGGGTGGCACGCGCCGCGCTGGAGGCCGGCGTGCCCTTCGTCAGCACCTCCTACGCCGGCGAGGTCGCGATGCTCGACGCCGAGGCCCGTGCCCGGGGCGTCGCGCTGCTTCCCGAGCTGGGTTTCGACCCCGGCATCGACCTGGTGATGACCCGCGCGGCCCTCGATGGGCTGGACGAGGTGCACGGGGTGCGGACGTACGGCGGCGGGATTCCCGAGGCGTCGGCGTCGGGCAACCCGTTGCGCTACAAGGTGAGCTGGACGTTCGACGGCGTGCTGCGTTCCTACCGGCGGCCGGCGTGTCTTCGGCGCGACGGTCGCGAGGTGACGATTCCGGCGGAGGAGATCTTCCGGCCCGAGCACCGGCACGCGATCGACGTCACCGGCCTCGGGCCGCTCGAGGCGTACCCCAACGGCGACGCGGTTCGCTACGCCGGGCCGTTCGGCCTCGGCCCGGCCGTGCGCGATCTGGGCCGCTACACGTTGCGTTGGCCGGGGCACGGTGCGGTCTGGGACGTGTTGACGTCGCTCGGCTTCCTGGGCGAGGCGCCGGTGGCGGTGGACGGCATGGCGGTTCCGCCGCTGCGGTTCCTGGCCCGGCTGCTCGAGCCGCAGCTCGGCTACGGCGAGGGCGAGCGGGACCTGGCGGTCTTGCGGGTGGTGGCGTGGGGGTTGCGCGACGGACGTCCGCGGACCATCGTCTACGACATGCTCGACGCGCGCGACCCGGCGACCGGCCTGTACGCGATGAACCGCACCGTCGGCTACACCGCGGCGATCGGCGCGGAGCTGCTGCTGGAAGGGAAGCTGCGCGGGACCGGGCTGCTGTCACCGGCGCGCGACGTGCCGCCGGAGCTGCTGTTCGCCGAGCTCCGGCGCCGTGGGATCGAGGTCGTGCGGTCCGAGCGGGCCGGCGAGGAGGGATGACGATGCCGATCGCCCCGAAGTGTCCCGGCTGCGGCGCGCAGCTCTCGGCGCCGGCGCAGGCCGGACGTGCGCGCTGCGAGTTCTGCGGGACGGAAGTGGCGGTGCCGCAGCACGGACCGCCGGTCGCCTATCCTCCGGCGGAGGTCCCGGCCGGCCCGCCGCCGCCGCCGCCGCCGCCGGGGATGTTCCACGCCCCGCCCAGCCTGCCGTCGTCGCCGCTGCTCGGCCGCCGCCGGCGTGTCAGGCCCTGGATGGTCGTGCTGATCGTGCTGGGCAGTCTAATCGTGGCCGGCGGGTTCGGCTTCTTCATCTGGTACATGTGCTGGTCGCGGGTCGACGGCACGGTCACGCACCGGGGCGGAACGCTGGGCGACTGGACCGCCTCCTTCGACGGCTGCCGCTCGGGCGACGCCTTCGGCTCCGGCTTCTTCGGCGCCGACTTCGTCTCCGAGTCGCCCCGCGTCCACCTCCAGCTCCAGGGCAGCGGCTCGCGCGACGCCCTGCTGCTCGTGGCCGGACCGGACAACCCCGACGACGAGGGGCTGGAGCTGCGGCAGAAGGACTGCGCCGTGTTCGACGTGCTCGTCGAGGCGGGGGGCGCCGAGGTCAACGGGGTCGATTCGGTGGAGGGGCGGTTGAAGGTCGATTGCCCGACCCCGGACGGCGGGAGGCTGCAGGCCGACCTGGTCTTCAAGGCGTGCCACTGAGGCGCGCCGCGGCCGCCGCGACCCGCGGAGGAGGAGGGGAGCGTGATGCATCATGTCCGCAGGGTGCTCGTCGTCGTCGCCTTGTCGCTGTTCGCGGTGGGGCCCGCGGCGGCCTCGTCGCGCGCCGACACCTCCTGGTACATCGGCTTCGGGCTCGGGGGCGGCGCGACCTGGACCCGCCCGTACGACACGCACGCCGCGGTCGGCAGCTTCCAGATGCAGTTCGAGGCGGGTGCGATCCTGACGCCGCACTGGCTGCTCGGGGGCGAGTTCGACATCAGCATGAGCGATGCGATGGCGATCGGCATCGGCGCCGGGCTCGGCGCGGCGCTCGGGGAGGACGAGCCGGCGGACGTCGCCCCGCGGTTGTTCTTCGGCCCGATGGTCAGCTGGTACCCCGTCCTCGAGCTCGGCTTGCACCTCAAGGGCGGCCTCGGCGTCTGCACGACGTCGTTCTTCCCGGACTCCGACTCGCAGACGGGCTTCGACGTCCGCACCGGTTTCGGCTGGGAGGGCCGACTGCTCGAGTCGTTCCACCTCGGCCTCGAGGTCCAGCACGGCTTCGAGGTCTACGCGCTCGGGTGGTCCAACGAGGTGTTCGGCCTCGTCACGATGGCGTGGTACTGACCGGCCCGCGCTGCACCGCGGTGTCCGGGTGCGGGAACCCGGCGGGGGCCGGGAGGCCCGGGGACACGTGCCGCCGCACGGCCGCATCGCAGACCGCGTGGCCGCGTTTGATCGGTCGCTGCGGTGTCGTCTCGTCGAGCCGCTCCAGGCGGGTCGGGACGTGCCTGCGGCCGAGGTCCGTCACGGCACCAGCCGGGTGTTCAGGATGGCGTTCCAGTCCGAGCTCTGAACC
>JAFGHH010000538.1 GCA_016930215.1 Deltaproteobacteria bacterium | reverse complement strand
GCGCGGCCGAGGCGGCGCCGGACGACTCCGGCCGGCGGGACGTCCTCGACCTGACGCGAGCCGGAGTCGAGACCGGCGCGGAGCGACGATCATGAACATCCTGCTCACCAGCCGCTGCAACCGGCGTTGCCCCTACTGTTTCGCGGCGGCGCGCATCTCGTATCCGCAGTCGGGAGCGGCGACCGACCCGGCGCCGGAGTACATCCGCGAGGCCGACTTCGGCGTTGCGATCGACTTCCTCGTCCGCGGCCGGCAGCGGGTGGTCGGCCTGCTGGGCGGCGAGCCGTCGTTGCATCCCGCGTTTCCCGAGCTCGCGGCGCGTGCCTGGTCCGCGGGGCTGGACACCAAGATCTTCACGAACGGTCTCTGGCCGGAGGGGACGATCGACGCGTTCCTGCGCGCCGCCGAGGCGCAGAAGCAGCGGCCCCGCCTCGTGCTCAACCTCAACCAGCGCGCGATCACGCCCGACCCGCAGCATGCGGCCCAGGAGGCGTTCCTCGAGCGGATCGGGAAGTACTGTGCGCTGAGCTTCAACATCTACGAGCCGGATTTCGACCCGTTGTTCCTGGTCGATGTCGTCCGGCGGTTCCGCACGCGTCGGGACATCCGCCTGGGGATTGCCGAGCCGCTGGCCGAGAGCGGCAACGCCCACATCGATGTGGCCGACTATCCGAAGCTCGCCGGGACGCTGATGCGGCTCGCGGCGGCGTGCGACGAGCACGGCATCCGGCTGGGGTTCGACTGCGGTTTCACCCTGTGCATGTTCACGCCCGAGCAGATCGGCCGGCTGGTGCTCGCCGGAGCCCGGTTCCGCTCGAGCTGCGGGCCGGTGATCGATGTCGGCACCGACCTGTCGGTCTGGGCCTGCTTCCCGCTTTCGACGCTCAGCGCCGGCGTGCGCCTGACGGACTTCGACGACCTGCGGGCACTGGTCCGCCACTTCCAGAAGCACTTCGGCCCGCTGTACCGCACCGGCGTGCTGGAGGAGTGCATCGATTGCCGTCACAGACTGCGCGGGCGCTGCACCGGCGGCTGCGCCGCCCACGTCTTCCGGAGGTTCCAGCCATGACCGGTCACCCGTCTCCCCGCCGCGAGGGCGGGCGCCAGCTCACCGTGATCCTCAAGGCCTCGAACATGTGCAACGGCGCCTGTCGGTTCTGCTCCGTCGGTCCGGCCGGGAGGCGGAAGATGACGCCCGAGGACTTCGAGCGGTTCGCGGAGGCCGTGGCACGCCACGTCCGGCGACGTCGGGTCGACCACCTGCTGATCACGTTCCACGGGGGAGAGCCGACGCTGCTCGGAGCGGACTGGATCGCCAAGGCCTGCACGCGCCTGCTGCCCCTCGCTCCCCGGGTCGAGTTCGCGATGCAGAGCAACCTGCTCGCGATCTCGGACGAGATGCTGCAGGTCGTCCGCGAGTACCGGATCGGGCTCGGGTCCTCGATCGACCCGCTGTTCGGCGACCGGCGGGACGCCGCGGGGCGCGACGCCTTTCCCGCGTGGCTGGCCGGCTGGCAGCGGGTGACCGAGGCCGGGCTCAACGTCGGTTCGATCCTCGTCGTGACCAAGGCGGCGGTGACCCGCGCGGCCGAGCTCTACCGCGTCTGCGAGGCGCTCGGCGCCGCAGGCGGCGGGGTCTTCGGGTTGCAGGTCAACCCCGTCTACCCCCAGGGCCGCGCGGCGGAGGACGCCTCGTTGTGGGTCACGCCCGAGGAGTTCGGGGCGTTCCTGGTGGAGATCTGGCGGCGGTGGGAGCGATCGGGACACTCGGTCCGCTTGACACCCGTCACCCAGCTCGCCGCCGCTTTCGCGGACGGGCGGCGCGAACCGCCCCGCGTCAACTGCATGTTCGCCGGCCGGTGCGCCGAGTCCCACGTCGGCATCGACTACGACCTGCGCGTCGCCGGGTGCGGTCGTCGCCTGGACAGCGAGGCGTTCCTCGGCAGCCTTCGCGAGCAGGGCCTCGAGGAGATCCTCGAGCAGAGCGCGGAGCGGCGACGGCTCGCCGGGCGCTCCGCGGCGCTGCGGGCCGGGGCGTGCGCCGGCTGCCGGTTCTTCGACCTGTGCCACGGCGGCTGTCCGGACGACGCCGAGCTGTTCTCCGGCGACCTGCTGCAGCCGTTCCCCTGGTGCACGTCCTACCGGATGCTGTTCGAGGCGTTGGAGGCGCAGGAGGCCGGCGATTCGGCCGGACGACATCGGGGCTCCGATCCCGTGCCGCGCCCCGGGCCGCACCCGCAGACGCTGGTCCAGCTCGGTCGGATGCCGGGAGAGTTCGCCGACGACGCCGACGGCGCCGACCGCGTGGAGCGCTGGCTGCTGCCGACGCCCGACGGCCGAGCCTTGCGCTTCGACGCCGACCTGGCCGCCTGCTGCGGCCCGAAGGTGCATCGGCTCCGGCTGTGGGTTTCGAACCGCCAGGTTCGGGCACTGCCTTTGTGGCAGGACCTGGTGGCCGGCGACCGCACCTGGGTCGTGCTCTCCGAGCTCGAGGGGCTGGACGCCGCGCTCAACGTGCTCAACGCGCTGCGCGCGACGGTCGTGCTCGACGTGCGCGCACTGCTCGCCCTGCCCGGCGGCGCGCCGGCCCTGGAGCGTGCGACGGAGCGCTTCCTGCGCGACCGCCTCTGGCGCGCGCAGCTCCATCCGTTCTCGGCCATGCTCGTCGCCGCCGCGAAACGCCGTCCGGTGCGGCCCACGACCCGCCTGCTGCTGGAACCCGGCACCTATCGGGTGACGCCGTCCCCCGCCGGGCCGATCGAGGACGGGGAGCCGGTGACGAGCCTCGTCCGCGAACAGCCGCTCGACACCGCCGACTGGCTCGCCGCGCGACGCCCCTGCCTGTCGTGCGAGCTGTTCGCCGTCTGCGGCGGCCAGCTCGCCGACGGCGACGGACGGACCTGCTCCGCGGAAGCCCAGGCGCTCGTGGCGCGCGTGTGCCGGGTGGCCGACGAGCTCCGCCGGGATCTGGAACAGCCCGTGGCAGGGTCGGGCGCGTGACCGGTCGCGCGCCGCCCGGCAGGGGGCTGTTCGTCATGCTCCTGCCCACGCGGGAGTGCAACCTCGCTTGCGACTACTGCTTCGAGCGGCGGACGTCGGGGCGTTGGACGGTCGAGCGGACCGGGTGGGTGCTGGAGCGGGTCGGCGAGGCGGTCGAACGGCGCGGACTCGCCCGCCTGCAGGTCAACTGGCAGGGCGGCGAGCCGCTGCTGCTCGGCGTCGAGTACTGGGCTGCGGTGCTTCCGCGCGCGCGCGCGATGGCGGAACGCGCCGGCCTCCCGCTCGAGCAGACCCTGCAGACCAATCTGACGCTCTACCGATCGGAGCTGGCGCCGCTGGTTCGCGAGTTCCTCGGCGGGCGGCTCGGCAGCTCCTTCGAGGATTCCTCGACCCGCCGGTTTCCCGGCGAGGACGCCTCGCGTTTCCGCAGGTGTTGGCGGGAAGCGCTGGCGGCGGCGCAGGCCGACGGCCTCGAGGTCGGCGTGCTGGCGTTGCTGGGCCCCGAGGCGTTGGCCCGGGGCGCCGTCGGACTGCTGACGTGCCTGCGCGACGAGTACGGCGTCCGGGCGCTGAAGTTCAATCTGCCGTTCCGCACGCCGCACGGGAACGGCCTGTGGCTCGACCCCGCGGCGACCGGCGCCTTCCTTCGCGACGCCTGGCGCCTCTGGTGCGACCGGGGCGGTGACGCCTGGCTGCGGATCCGTCCGTTCTCCGAGCTGGCCGCCGCGCTCCGCGGGGATCCGGCCGTCGCCCCCGCCGTCTGTACGTTCGTCCGCGACTGCACCGAGGTGGGACTGAGCGTCGCGACGGACGGCACCGTCACCCTGTGCGACGACTTCATCGACCACGGTCCGGAGGCGCACTACGGCAACCTGTTCCGCGAATCGCTTCCGCAGATCCTCTCGAGCGCCGGACGCGCGCGCGTGCGGGCGGCCGTCCACGGGCTGCTCGACGGCGAGTGCGCGGCCTGCCGCTACCTGCCCGTCTGCTTCGGCGGCTGCCTGGCCCGCGCGCGGCCGCCGCGCCCCGGGGAACCGCCGCGCTTCCACTACTGTCCGTCCTACCGCATGCTCTTCGGGGCGATCGAGGAGTCGCTTGCGTCGGAACCCTCCGGCCGGCGTCCCGGCCTCGATGGGGCCTGACCGCAGGGCGCCCGCGACAGCCGCAGCAGCCAGGCGCCCAGCTCGGCATCGACGGCAGCCGGCGCTCCCCGCACGCAGACTCCGGGCAGGCCCACATCCGGTCGCTCGGCCGGGTCGACCCGCACGAAGAACGCCCGACCCTCGGCCAGCGCCCGCTCGACGTCCGCGGCGCCCGGGGCCTCGGCCGGGTCCAGCACGTCCAAGCCGGTCTGGGCGAAGACGAAACCGACCGTGCGCTGACGCGTGACGATCAACGGCCGCGGCGTGCTCGCCAGAGGCCCGCAGCGGGCCGCGGCGCGGACCGCAGCGTCCAGGTCCGACAGCGGATGGTGCGACGCGCGCAGGAAGCCGTACTGCAACGGCAGCGGAGCCAGGATCGCCGCGGCGACGAGCCCGACGAACGCCGATCGTCGCCGCCCGGGCAGCCGCGCGGCGATCCCCGCCAGGGCCAGCGCGAACAGCGGCAGGCCCAGCAACGCCACCGGCAGGGCGAAGCGCCACCCGTCGAACGTCGTCGCCGGGTCGAAACGGCCGATGTAGTAGCTCGAATCGAACAGCAGCAGCGCCAGGGCGACGGGCGCGAGCGGCCAGAGCCGCCGGCCGGCGGGAAACGCGAACGCCAGCAGACCGGCCGGCCAGACCAGCACCGGTGCGGCCGACGGGTCGAGCCAGAAGGCCAGGTTCCCCGGCAGGTGCCGTCCGAGGTTCTCCAGCAGGGCGCCCGCACCCTGGCCCCAGCCGGGCGTTCGCCCGGAAAGCCACGAACCGTCGACGTAGAGCCAGACGAGCGGCACGAGGGCGGCAAGCGCCGCCACGGCCACCGTTCGGACGGGGCCCGGCCCGCGACCGGCGGGCCCCGTGCCGCGGAGCCGCCACAGGACCCAGGGCACGACCAGGAACAGCTCGAGGCGGCCGTGCATCGTCAGCACCGCGAGGGATGCGATCGCCGCGAGCAGTCCGTTCGTCGGCCGGCGGCGCCAGCACTCGACGGCGATCAGCAGCAGCAGGGCCAGCGCCAGGGCGACCGGCATCAGGGCCGCGGAGGAGGCGAGGGCCGCGCGGGCCGGGAACAGGCCCCACGCCAGGGCGGCCAGGGCGGCGCCCGGGATGCTGCCGACCAGCAGGAAGACCCAGGTGTAGGCCAGCGCCGGCGAGAGGAAGGACGCGACCCGGTTCAGCAGCACGCGGGCCCGGAAGCCCGCCCCGGGCGGGGCGTCGTCCGTCAACGGCACGACGGTCGCCGCGAGGACGTGCGTCGCCAGCGGCCAACGCGTGGTGCGGCACGGCTGCTCGCACCGGCCGTCCCGGTAGGCACAGCACAGGTTCGGGGAGCCCTCGCGGGCGAGCTGAGCCGTCATCTCGGCGTGCGCGAACTCGTCGAAATACACGACCGGGCCGTACCCGACGACCGCCGCGTTCCAGGCGGTCGTCGCGGCGGTCAGGCCGAGCAGGATCAGGAGCTGTCGCCGGGCGACCCGGGAACCGCCGGGTCCGCGTCGCCGAAGATGCAGGACGATGCCGACCGCCAGGCCCGCCAGCGCGGCGGCGGGCAGGATCGCCAGCGTCCACTGCAGCGCCTGGTTGACGGCCGGTGTCGGCATCCGGGACGACCTCCGCGGGGCGGTGCGCAGTCTTCCATCGATCCGCGGCCCCGGCAATCGTTCGCGGCGGACCGGGCTCCGTTGCATTCACCCCAGGGGAGGTATACGTGGACCCCAGGTGCCGGCGAGCGGGTGTCCGGCGAGAGGCGTGCCGCGTGATCCACTTCGTGCTGTCCGGCGGTCCCATTCCCGCGGATCACCTCCGCCACCTCGTGAACCACTTCCACCGTCGCGGCGTGGCCCATCGCGTGCACGCGCGGCTGGGCGCCGGCGACGTCGTTCCCGGCGACGCCTGCGTCGCCTGCGACGTGCGCCTCGGCGAGGCGCTCGGCGGACTCCGCGAGCGCGTCTTCCAGGTCCAGCTCGCCCACAACCTGACCGGCCTGAAGGGCTCGCCGTTCCGGCAATCGAGCGCCGACCTCAACGTGCTTCCCGGCCGCCAGATCGTCGAGCGCTACGATCTCGACCCGACGGATCCGCGCTTCGTCGTTGCGGGCTACCCCAAGTGGGACGCGATCCACGCGGAGCGGAGCCGGGCGGCGGAGCGGCGCGCGACGCTGGCCGCGGAGCGGGCGATGGACCCGGAGCGGCCGTGGGTCGTCTTCTATCCCACAGGCCCCAGCGCCTCCTTCTCCGGGAACCTCGGACGAGCGTCCGACCTGTACGAACGCCTGCAGCGCGGCCTCGGGCCGCTGGAGTTCGTCTGCTGCAACCATGCCGGGAACGAGGAGGACGCGAGGCTCCGAGACGAGCTCGACCGGCTCCGCGAGCTCGCGGCGCGCGACTCCCGCTTCCAGGTCGTCTCGGGGCGGGACGCCCTGCCGTTCGTGACCGCCTGCGATCTGTTTCTCACCGACATCGCGAGCCCCCTGCTGACCGCGCTGTCCCTGGACAAGCCCGTGCTGTTCCTGCCGATCGAGACGACGGAGCCGTTCCGCGAGCCGACGCGACGCTTCCAGTGCGGCGCCTTCGTGGACGACGTGACCGACCTGCGCTCGTTCCTCGAGAACTACCGCACCCCCCACCCCCTGCGGAACCTGCTCCGGCGTTGCGTGGCCTTCGACGACGACCGCAACTGCGAGCGGGTCGGGTCGTTGATCCTCGGGCGCTACGACCGATGGCGCGACACCCCGGTTGTCGTCTGACCTTCGACCGTAGACGCTCGCCCGGAAGCGCGGGAATCGAAT
>JAFGHH010000537.1 GCA_016930215.1 Deltaproteobacteria bacterium | reverse complement strand
CCGTCGCCCGCGTTCCGTCCGCCGTCCGTGCCGGCTTCGTCGCCGGTGTCATCCGTGACGTCCGTCCCGGCTTCGCCGTCCGCGTCCCCGTCGTCCTCCGCGTCTGCGTCGGCGTCGGCGCCCGCCTCGGCATCGGCGTCTGCGTCTGCGTCTGCGTCTGCGTCCGCGTCCGCGTCACCGTCGGCCGACCCCGGCACGCACGCGCCGCCGTCGCAGACGTAGCCCGCGATGCAGTCGTCGCCGCTCGAGCACGTCGTGAGGCACTCGTCCGTGCCGCAGACGTACGGGTCGCACGAGGTCGCCGCCGGCTCGTCGCACGTCCCGGCGCCGTCGCACGTCCCCGCGGCCGTCGCCGTCCCGTCCGTGCAGCTCGCGGCGGAGCACTCCGTGACCTCGTCCGGGAAGCCGCACGCCGCGCGCTCGACGCCGTCGCAGCTCCCGGCGCACGCACCGCTCCCGGCGCAGGCGTCCCGACCGCCGTGCGGCGCGCCGGTCACGGCGGTGCAGATCCCCTCGCTGCCGGCGACGTCGCACGCCTCGCACTGGCCGGTGCAGTCGCCGCCGCAGCAGTAGCCGTCGACGCAACGCGAGGATGGGCAGCTCGCGTCGCTCGAACAGGGTTGCCCGTCCTCGAGCAGAGGGAAGCACGTGCCGGCGTCGCAGTAGTGGCCGGCCGCGCAGTTGGAGGCGGCCAGGCAGGTCGCGAGGCACGCGGTGGGGCCGCAGACGTACGGGTCGCAGGCGGCGGTGACCGGTGGAGGGCAATCGGCGGTGGAGCCGGTGCAGGAGGCCGGGTCGGTCTCGACGTCGGCGCTGCACGACGCGGCGCGGCATTCGTAGGTGGCGGGCCGGAAGGCGTCGGCGGGGCACGCCGCGCCGGATCCGGAGCAGTTCTCTGGAACGTCGCAGACGCCCCCGACGGCTCGGCATTCGTAGGTCGCTGGACGGAAGGCGTCTCCGGGGCAGCTCGCAGACGTGCTTGCGCAGGTTTCGGGCAGATCGCACCTGCCCGCCGCCGGCCTGCATGCGATCGTCGGCGCCGCCGCGACGCTCAGCGGTCCGCAAGTGCCATCGGCGATTCCACCGGCAGCGATGCTGCACGCCTGGCAGTCGTCCGCCGCGCCTCCGCCGCACGCCGTGTCGCAGCACACGCCATCGACGCAGTATCCGCTGTGGCAGGGGTGGCTGCCCGGGCACGGGCTTCCGTCGGTCAGCGACAGTCGGTAGACGTAGGCGGAGCCGGAATCGGCGCCGACGTCGTCGTCGAGCCTTGCCCCGCCGAGAGCGATGTCTTCTCCCAACGCTACGGAGCCGCCAAACTCGTCGTACGCGGCCCCGTCGGCGGCTACGAGCGTGACCTGCTGCGTCCAGGTGGTGCCGCTGCGGACGAAGACGTACCCGGACCCGGACAACGCGCCGCGGTCGTCATCGAAGTGGTCCCCGACGAGAGCCGTGTCGGTCGCCAGAGCCACCGTCCAACCGAATGCGCAGGTCGCAGACGTGCAACCCCCAACCCCGCCGGTGACCGTGAGCTTGGCCTGCTGTGCCCACGCGACGCCTGATCGGACGAAGACGTAGGCGGCGCCGGCGTGGACGTTGTCGTCGCCGGGAGCCCCGACGAGGGCCGTGTCGCCCACAAGGGCCACGGCGTTCCCGAACCAGTCTTGGGAGGCCCCGTCGGCAGCCGTGAGCTTGGCCTGCTGTGTCCACGTGATGCCGCTCCGGACGAACACGTAGGCAGATCCGGAGTCGATACCGCTCTCGTCGTCCCAGTAGGCCCCGATGAGGGCGGTGTTCCCGGACAGAGCCACGGCGTGACCGAACGAGTCCCGGAAGCCCGTATCGGCGGCCGTCAGCTTGGCCTGTTGCGTCCAGGCAGTGCCCGAACGGACGAAGACGTAGGCGGATCCTGAGTCCGGGACCGCAGTGTCGTCCATGTACGCCCCGACGAGGGCGGTATCCTCGGCAAGGGCCACGGCGGCGCCGAACCGATCGTCCGCAGCACCATCGGCGGCCGTGAGCTTGGCTTGTTGCGCCCACGTCGTACCACTGCGAACGAAGACGTAGGCAGCGCCCGAACTGGAGCCGTGATCGTCGTCATACCATGCGCCAACGAGGGCGGTGTCTCCGGCCACGGCCAAGGAGACTCCGAACTGGTCCCCCGCAACGCCATCGCTGGCCGCCAACTTGGCCTGCTGCGTCCATGTCGTGCCGGACAACACGAAGACATGGACCGAACCGGATCCGGAACCGCGGTCGTCGTCGAACGGCGCTCCGACAAGAGCGGTGTCGTCGTCCAGAGCCACGGCGAAGCCGAACTGATCGTCCGCGGCCCCATCCGCCGCCGTGAGCTTCGCCTCCTGCACGGCGATCAGCGGGTCGATCGTCACCGGGTAGCGCGCGCCGTCGTCGGCGATCGCCAGGCGTACGCCCGGCTCCGCCAGCTCCATCCTCGCCGTCAGCGCCTCGCCGTCCGCGTCCCACGCGTGGAGATCGCGGTAGACGACGCGCGTCTCGCCGCTCCCGTCGCGCAGCTCCACGACGGAACCACCCGCGACCGTCGTCGGCGTCAGGTTGCCCGCCAGCCCCACCTCGATGACCAGTTCGCCGGTCCCCTCGGGCCGACGGTCGATGGTGAAGCCCTGCTCCAACCCAAGCGGACCATGGAGGTACCACTCGGCCAGGTGCTCGTGGCGGTACTCCACGCGGTTCCGAGCCACGCGCGGCTCGACCGTCGGGACCGCTGCGATCGCGCCTCGGCGCCCGACTCCCCGCAGCGAGACCTCCACGCTCCAGGCGCCGTCCGAAGCGGCTTCGGCTTCCGCCGCCAAGGCACCGTGGCCGTCGGGTGGCGCTTCTCTCGAGATTCTCCCCGCGTCGATCGACACCGCGCCCGCCCGAAACTCCGCCCGCAGATCCTGCGACGGATGCCGCACGAACGGCGCCCCGCCGCCGGCCGATGGCGAGCGCACGTCGTACGCCGGTCCCGCCTCGGCCATCGTCGTCGCGACGACCGAGCGCCGCAGCGCAGGCGGCAGCTCCTCGGACGCGGCAGGGCCGCCCTGCGCCGCCAGCTCCGGCGGCGTCGCGTGGCCCTCCGTTCCCCCGGGCGCTTCGTCACCCTGGCACGCGACCACCGTCGCGAACAGCGCACCGACAACACCGAACCCCGGCCGTGCGTGGCTCATCGCCGCCTCCCTCCGCTTCGTCCCATCGCCCTCGACCGACGCCCGCCGGCTCGGCTCGGCTCCGCGCGCGAGGGTCTCCCCTTGCCGTCCGACGAGAGAGCACAGGCGATCCGCGCGTGCCCGTCGTCCTACGAACGTGGGAGGGCAGGCCGAATTCGGCCGCCGGCCGGGACGGCCGCGCGGCATCATGCGGATGTAGGACGCCGTGCCCGAACCGATCGGCTTGGCTGCCGGACGGCACAACGAACGAGCCGGACGCGATCTCGCGCGCGCGGCACGGACGCGAAAACGGGTGTTCTTTACTCGACGGAGGGAGATCGATGAGACCATTCCCAAGCACCGCCGTGCTCTTGCTGGTCGCCGCGACGCCGGCAGCCGCCAGGGCGCAACGCCAATCCTGCGAGCTGAACTCCGACTGCGGTCCGGGCGGCCGGTGCGTCGAGTGGACCTGCGTCCCGCCCGCGCCCGCGGCGAACGAATCGCCGGTGCCGAACGAATCGATGCCTGCCGGGCCCCAGGCCGCAGAGACGCCGGCCCCGCAGCAGACGGACCAGACACCCGCAGCGAACCCCTCGACCGGGCCGGGCGGACAGGCCCGTCGCCCCAGCGAGTACTGCTCGCTCAACGCCCATTGTCCGCCCGACGGCCGGTGCGTCGACGGCGCCTGCCGCTACCCCGAAGAGCCGGTCTCGTCCGGCGACTCCTCGGGAGAAACGACCACCGCCTCTCCGGGACCGGCGGCGGGCCGATCGACGCGCGACGACGGCGAGGACGGCGTCGACGCCGGCGGCGCATCCGACGAGGTGACCATCGCCCTGCTGGCCGGCGGAGGGTACGGCGTCGGGTACGTCTCCGCGGGCGCCGGCCCCGCCGCGACCGTGATCGGATTCACCCACAGCGCCATGGCCAACGCCCTCGTCGGTGCCTCGTACTGGCAGGGAACCGGCGACGACGCCCACGCCATGACGTTCGGCTACCAGTTCGTGCTGATGGGCGACTCGACCGGGTTGCTGCACCAGCACGAGTTCTCCGTCGGATGGAGGGGCGACCTCTTCACCGCGCGAGGCGGCATCGGCGGCGCGGTGCTCTCGCCGTTTCTCGACGGAGTGCCCACCGTCGGCGGCCTGGCCACCACCAGCACCGTGGGCATCGGCTTCGGCATCGGCGGCCACGGCCGGATCACCTTCGAGCTGCCGGTCACCGTGGACTTCCTGTTCCCCGGAGGAGGAGCGTACGTGACGGTGTTCTTCGCCGCTCTGCAGCTCGCCCTGTCGTACGGATAGTCGCTCGCCCGGACCCGGCGCCCGCCCCCCCTACCCGTGCCTCCCGCAGCAACGCTTGTACTTGCGCCCCGAGCCGCAGGGGCAGGGATCGTTGCGGCCGATGTCGACGTCCGGCGCCGCCTCGACCGCCGGCCCGGCCGCCGGGTCGCAGCCGTAGAACCGGGACAGATCCGCGTAGAGGTCCGGAGCCTGCTCGCGCATCTCCCGCGGCTTCTCGAAGAACGACTCGGTCGCCACCGCGAAGAACCCCGCCTGCGGAAATCCGACGCCGGTTTGGTTTGTGCCGAGCCATCCGTCCATCCGGCCTCCACGGTTGGAACGGTAGCATCCGGGGTGTCTCGGGACACGGCGAGGCCGGCTGGGCGGGGTGAAGGTCAGTCCCGCGCGTCCGGCCCTTCGACTTCGCTCAGGGCCTGTGGCGGGACCTGGGAGGTGTCGTCGTAGAGCCTTCGACTTCGCTCAGGCCCTTCGGGAGGAAGCTGGCAGTCCTCCTGCCAGGGCGGGTCGGCGAAGTCGTCGGACGAGGGCGGGGAGCCGTCGTCCGGCGGCCGGCCGGCGGAGGGAGGGCCGGGACCGGTCGGGCGGGACGCTCGGGAGACGGGCAGGTCGTCCGGGTCGTGCGGAGGAGCGAAGACGGCGGGCTCGGCGGCGCGCCCGAGCCGTTCGAGGTGCTCGCGGATGTCGGTGGGGTCGGTGACGGGCTCGAGGACCGCCAGCTTGCCCTGAGCCCCGGGGCGACCGCCGGGAGCCGAGGGGTCGAAGGGGCGGCCGGCGCAGCTCGGGCAGACCAGCACGTCTTCGGCCCACGTGCGGCGCAACAGGTCGGCCCAATTCACGCGGGGCTGTCGGGCGAGCAAGCGGCCGTCCTCGAGGCGCCTCCAATGTTCGGGAGAGAGCGTCCGGGG
>JAFGHH010000536.1 GCA_016930215.1 Deltaproteobacteria bacterium | reverse complement strand
GTCCGGGGCCGCGGCGGGGAGCGGCGAGGGGGCCGCACGGGGGGGGCTGGCGCGGCACCGCCGGGGTTGCGTATGCTCCGCCCCGCATGACGGTGATGCCGGGGACGGGGGGAACGGAACGGACGGGAGGCGAAGATGGCCGAGCGACCGGAGCAGTGGAAGTACCTGACCGAGCAGGATCATGGGATGGACGTGGAGGAGATCCGCCGATCGTTCGCGGGCCACGTCGAGCACACGCAGTGCAAGGACGAGTTCTCGGTCACGATGCACGACTTCTACCAGGCGCTGGCCCGCACGACGCGCGACCGGATGATCGACCGTTGGAACCGCACGCAGCAGGCGTACTACAAGCGCGACGCCAAGCGCGTCTACTACCTGTCGCTCGAGTTCCTGCTCGGGCGCCTGCTGCGCGACGGCCTGCTCAACCTCGGGATGTACGAGGGGGCGCGGGAAGCCCTGGCCCCGCTGAAGATCGACCTCGACGAGGTGCTCGAGACCGAGTGGGACGCGGGGCTGGGCAACGGCGGGCTGGGTCGTCTGGCCGCCTGCTTCCTCGATTCGATGGCGACCCTGGGCCTGCCCGCGATGGGCTGCGGCATCCGCTACGAGTACGGCATCTTCCGGCAGCGGATCCAGGACGGGCAGCAGGCGGAGAGCCCCGACAACTGGCTGCGCTACGGCAACCCGTGGGAGATCCCGCGGCCCGAGGTGCTGTATCCGGTGCGGTTCTTCGGCCGGGTCGTGCCGCGGACGGTCGAGGACGGGCGGACGGTGTTCGAGTGGCGGGACACGCAGGTCGTGATGGCGATGGCCTACGACGTGCCGGTGCCGGGATTCCGCAACGAGGCGGTGAACACGCTGCGGCTGTGGGCCGCCAAGGCCTCGCGCGAGTTCGACCTGCACAACTTCAACCGCGGCGACTACGTCGAGGCGGTGCAGGAGAAGAACGCCACCGAGAACATCTCGCGCGTGCTGTATCCGGCCGATCAGGTGGTCCAGGGGCGCGAGCTGCGGCTCAAGCAGGAGTACTTCTTCGTCTCGGCCACGCTGCAGGACGCCCTGCGGCGGCACCTCAAGGTCCACGGCACGGTGCGCAACCTGCACGAGAAGGCCGTGTTCCAGCTCAACGACACGCACCCCGCGTTGGCGGTGCCCGAGCTGATGCGCCTGCTGGTCGACGAGCACGGCTTGGGGTGGGAGGAGGCGTGGCACGTGACGCGGCACGCCTGCGCCTACACCAACCATACCGTGCTGCCCGAGGCGCTGGAGACCTGGCCGGTGGACCTCGTCGGGCGGCTGCTGCCGCGCCATCTGCAGATCCTCCACGAGCTCAACGCCCGGTTCCTGGCGGAGATCCGCGCGCGGTATCCCGGTGACGAGGGCAAGGTCCGGCGGATGTCGCTGTTCTCCGAGGGGCCCGACGAGCGGGTGCGGATGGCCCACGTGGCGATCCTCGGCAGCTATTCGGTCAACGGGGTCTCGGGGCTGCACACGAAGATCCTGCAGGACCGCATCTTCCCCGACTTCGCGGCGCTCGAGCCCGGCAAGTTCAACGCCAAGACCAACGGCATCACCCCGCGGCGCTGGCTGCTCAACTGCAACCCCCCGCTGGCCGAGCTGATCAGCTCGCGCATCGGTCCCGGCTGGGCCCGCGACCTGCGCCAGCTCGAGAAGCTGCTGCCGTTCGCCGACGACCGCGGGTTCCGCGAGGCCTGGCGCGTCGCCCGCCGCGGGAACAAGGTCCGGCTGGCGGCGCTCGTCGAGAAGCTCTGCGGCGTGGGCGTCGACCCCGACTCGCTGTTCGACGTCCAGGTCAAGCGGATCCACGAGTACAAGCGGCAGCTGCTCAACATCCTGCAGGTCTGGGCCCGCTACCGGGAGCTCAAGCGCGGCGTGGGCCGCGACGTCCCGGCGCGCACCGTGCTGTTCGGCGGCAAGGCCGCGCCCGCCTACGAGGTGGCCAAGCGCGTGATCCGGCTGATCAACGACGTCGCCGCCGTGGTCAACCGCGACCCCGAGACGAACCGGCTGCTGCGGGTGGCCTTCCTCCCCGACTACCGGGTGTCGCTGGCCGAGCGGATCATGCCGGCGGCCGACCTGTCGGAGCAGATCTCCACGGCGGGCATGGAGGCCTCCGGCACCGGCAACATGAAGTTCGCGCTCAACGGCGCCCTCACCATCGGCACCCTCGACGGCGCCAACGTCGAGATCCTCGAGGCGGTCGGCGCCGAGGGGCTGTTCCTGTTCGGCCTCGACGCTCCCGGCGTCGTCGAGCTCAAGGCCCGCGGCTACGACCCGCGGGCCTACCATGCCGCCGATCCCGTCCTGCGGGACACGCTCGACTCGCTGTCCCGCGGCGAGCTGACGCCGGAGGAGCCCGGCCGCTACCGTTCGCTCGTCGATTCGCTGCTGTTCGGCGGCGACCCCTACCTGCTGCTCGCCGATTTCGGGTCGTACCGCGACGCGCAGGCCGCGGTTGACGAGGCGTGGCGGGATCCCGAGGCTTGGACCCGACGTTCGATCCGCACCGTGGCGCGGATGGGCGGGTTCTCCTCCGACGAGACGATCGCGCGCTACGCGACCGAGATCTGGAACGTGCCGATCGACGGCCGCCGCGGGTAGCGGGTTCGGCGGCCACGGCGCTCCCGGCGCCGGCATCTCGAGGCCGCGTGCGGGAGGGCGGCACCGTCCGCGTCTACGGGTCGCGGTGCGGCTCGTCCAGCACCTTGCGCACCCGGCGCGCCAGGTCCTCCGGGCCGAACGGCTTCTGCAGGAACGCCGTTCCCGGCTGGTCGGCGCCGAGCGGCAGTGCCGTGTCGGCGGTGTAGCCGGAGATGAACAGCACCCGGATCCCGGGCCGGCGGGCCCGCACCTGTTCGGCCAGCACGCGGCCGTTGCCGCGGGGCAGCACGACGTCGGTCACCAGCAGCGCGAGCGAACCCCGGTGCCGTTCGGCGGCGGCCAGACCTTCGACGGCGTCGCCGGCATCCAGGACGGTGTAGCCGTGGGAGGCGAGGGCGGTGCGGGTCAGGCGGCGGAGCGCGTCGTCGTCCTCGACCAGCAGCACGGTCTCGGTGCCGCGCGGTCCGGGAGCGGTGACGCGGAAGCGCCCCGTCGGCCGCTCGGGCGCGCCTTCGGCCAGCGGGAGGTGGATGCGGAACGTCGCACCACCTTCGGGCGGGCTCTCGACGGTCATCGTTCCGCCGTACTCCTTGACGATGCCGAGCGTGATCGACAGGCCCAGGCCCGTCCCCTTCGATTTCGTCGTGAAGAACGGCTCGAACAGCCGCGTCCGCGCCTCGGGCGGGATCCCCGTGCCGGTGTCCCGGACGCTCAGGACGACGTGGCGGCCCGGGGACAGCTCGAGCCGTTCGGCCTCGTCGGCCGCCAGGCTCGTCTCCGAAACGGTCAAGGTCAGGGTGCCGCCCCGCGGCATCGCGTCGCGGGCGTTGACGGCGAGGTTGAGCAGGACCTGCTCGAGCTGTCCGGGGTCGGCGTGGACCGTGGCCGGCTCGGGCGCCAGGGCCGCGCGGACGGCGACGTCCTCGCCCAGCAGGCGGCGCAGCAACGGTTGGGCGGCGCCGACGATCTCGTTGAGGTCGACCACGCGGGGGTGGACCACCTGCTTGCTCGAGAAGGCGAGCAGCTGGCGGGTGAGCGCCGCCGCCTGCTCGACGGTCTGGCGGACGCCGTCCACGTCCTCGCGCGCCTGGTCGTCGTCCTTCAGCCGCAGGCGGAGCATCTCGGCGTAGCCGAGGATCGCGCTGAGCAGGTTGTTGAAGTCGTGGGCGATGCCGCCGGCGAGGCGACCGACGGCCTCCATCTTCTGCGCCTGCAGCAGCTGCGCCTCCAGATTCCGCAGGTCGGTGATGTTGCGGGCCACCTCCACCACGCCGGTGACCTCGCCCCGCTCGTCGACGATCGGCACGGCCCGCAGCTCCCAGGAGCGGCCGTCGGGGGTCGAGGCGACGTCGCTCTCGTTTCGTCCGCTGCGGAAGGAGCGCAGGACCGGGCAACGCGGGCACGGCTCGTCGCTGCCGTGCCACAGCTCGTGGCAGCGCCCGCCGACCAGCTGCTCCGGCTCGCGGTCGACGCTGCGGGCCGCGCCGCGGTTGGCCCAGCGGACGACCAGGTCGCGGGACTGGAGGGTGATGTTGTCGGGGATCGCGTCGAGCACCGCGCGGAACTCGAGCATCAGCTGCTGCAGGCGGCGCTCGCTGTCGCGCAGCGCCTGCGCGACGTCCTCGCGCCGCGTGGCGTCCTGGAACCGGCCCTGGACGACGCGGCGACCGTCCAGCTCCGTCACGTTGGCGCTGATGTCGATCGGGATGCGGCGCCCGTCGGCGTGCTGCACGAAGACCACGTCGGCGCCGGGAACGCTCCGCCCCTCGGCCACGTGCTTGCGGAACACCTCGCGGTAGCGCGCCTCGTCCTCCGGAGGGTGCAGCCGGTAGTGCGGCATGCCGATCAGTCGTTCGCGCGGGATGCCCATCAACTCGGCGGCCCGCTGGTTGACCTCGAGCAGCAGGCCGGTCTCTGCGTCGGCCAGGAACACCGCGTCGTTGGCCGTCTCGACCAGCGTGCGATAGCGTTGCTCCGACTCGGCCAGCCGCCGCGTGGCCTCGTGGCGCGCCCGGAACATCGGCGTCACGGCGAGGGTCCCGACGACCATCAGCGCCGAGATCGCCAGTCCGATCAGCTCGGTCGCCAGGCTCGCCGGACGGGCGGCCGGCTCGCCGAGCGCCGCGTACAGCACGATGGCCCGGCGCGCCACCATCAGCACGAACGCCGCGGTCAGCGTCAGGCCCGCGACCCGGCCGCCCGGGATGCGCACCAGGCGCAGCGCCAGCAGGGCGGCGACAGCCTGCAGCAGCACGGACGCGGCGAGGAGCGCCGTCTCGAGCACGGAGGGTACCTCCAACACCGGATGCTAGGCGGATTGCGGATGTCGGGCAACCCATCCTGCTCAGGCGACCCCGGGGCACGGGTCGGCGTCGCGGCCGCGCGCGGCTTGCGTCTTTCCCGCCGAGCGCCTATCAGGGCCCGCGATGTCGTGGAGCCACGCCGGGGAACTGGCCGCGCTCGGGACCGCCTGCTGCTGGACGGTCACGGCGCTGGCCTTCGAGCGGGCCGGGAAGCGCATCGGGTCGCTGGTCGTGAACCTGCTGCGGCTGCTGGTGGCGCTGTGCTTCCTCACGCTGTTCGGCGCGCTGGTGCGCGGCGCACCCCTGCCGCTCGACGCCTCCCCGCACGCCTGGCTGTGGCTCGGCGCCTCCGGGCTGGCGGGCTTCACGATCGGCGACTTGTGCCTGTTCCGTGCGTTCGTCGTGATCGGCGCGCGATTGTCGGTGCTGCTGATGTCGCTCGTGCCGCCGCTCTGCGCGCTGCTCGGCTGGCTGCTGCTGGGCGAGGTGCTGACCGTCGTGGACTGGCTCGGCATGGCGCTCACCGTGGGCGGGGTGGCGTGGGTCGTGCTGGAACGGCGGCCGGCGGAGAACGGGCGCTCCGGCCGCGTTCCGTGGACCGGGATCCTGCTCGGGATCGGCGGCGCCGCGGGCCAGGCGGTCGGGTTGGCGCTTTCCAAGTACGGGATGGGGGACTACGACCCGTTCGCGGCCACGCAGATCCGCGTGATCGCCGGCGCGCTCGGATTC
This sequence comes from Deltaproteobacteria bacterium, assembly GCA_016930215.1. GTDB lineage: Bacteria > Myxococcota_A > Polyangia > DRWM01 > JAAZOP01 > JAAZOP01. The sequence continues at coordinate 5,390 of JAFGHH010000536.1, read as the reverse complement.
GGCCTGGTGTTCTCCGTCATCGGCTGGTGGCCGAGGGTCTGGGCGGCGCGTCGCGACCGTCCCGCGCTGGGTCTGTTGTCGCTCGGCGGGTTCTTCGGCCCGTTCCTCGGCGTCTCGCTGTCGCTGTACGCCGTGCAGCGAACCGCGACCGGCGTCGCGGCGACGATCATGGGGATCCTGCCGGTGCTGATCCTCCCGCCCGCGATCCTGCTCGACAAGGAGCGCGTCTCCCCGCGGGCCGTCGGCGGCGCGGTGCTGGCGGTGGCCGGGGTGGCCGTGCTGTTCCTGTAGGCCGGTTCACCCGGTCCTCTGGATCGTCTGGCGGGTCCTGCGCCAGGTCCGGCGATAGACCCACAGGCCGAGCAGCATCAACAGCACGCCCGCGGGCACGAAGGCCCAGCCGACGATGTGCAATCCGCCCCCGGGGAAGAAGTGGATGAACGTCAGTCCGGCGACGAACAGCGTGAGCGCGGTGCGGGCGAACGCGAGCAGCGTCCGTTCGTTCGCCAGCACCGTGCGCTCCGCCGCCAGCAGGTCGCAGACGGACGGCGAGGCGGGGCAGGCCTTCGGGTCGAGCTCGGACATGTTCCAACGCCTCCTTCCGGTGCCGAGGATAGGCGAGACCGGCACCGCAGTGGTAGCCGACGTGCGACCGGCGCGCCGGGCGGGGCTTCGTGCTCCGCACGTCAGTCGATCCGGCCGGGATCCCAGCGCAGGACGTCGACGCGCGCCGGACACTGGCCGGACAGCGGCTCGAGCTTCAGCTGCGGGTGGCCCATGTGGACCACGAGGTCGAACCCGTCCAGTTCCCCGTCCGCGCGACCCTCGTGCGGCCCGTCCGGGTCGCTCCGGTCCTCGAACAGCACGGCGACGTGGTCCCACGAGCGGGGCGTGGTCCCCTCGTGCGCGCCGCCGTAGTCGATGCGGATCACGTCGCCGGGCGCGACCCCCGTGAGCGGGTCGCCCTCCGGCCGGCCGTCGTCGTCCAGCGTTCCCGGGCCGGCGACGGCGTCGGCGTAGCGGTCGAGCGCGGCGACGCCGGTGTACGGCACGCCGTCGTGGCCGCCGGCGTGCAGCGCGCCGACCAGGACGTCGGCGCAGTCGGCCCCGACGTAGCGCTCGGTCTGGTGGTTCGCTCCCGGCCCCGCCGAGCCGAACACCTCGGGGACGAGGAAGTAGCTGGTGAGCCAGCCGAGGTAGCTGTCGTCGCGGCGGATCGAGACGCGGTGCACGGTGGGCTTCAGGCCGTAGGTGTCGACGGCCTCCGGTCCGGGCGAGGCGAGCGTCGCGCCGTCGCGGTCGTCCAGACGCAGCTCGACCTGGTAGCGCAGCGTGCCCAGGCCGCCGAACAGGTCGTCGGTCGCGCGGGGCGGCCGCGCGGAGGTGGGGCGCCGGCGGGCCGCGGCGTCGGTCGTCCAGTCCCCGAGCGGCGTGGCGAAGTACGAGACGCGGTCCCAGCCGAGCCATTCGCCGTGGTCGTCGCCGCCGGAGACGACGTTGCTGTAGTACGGCGTCGTCGAGCCGTTGGGGGCCGGCTCGTCGGCCGGACGCCAGGCGTGCGGCTCCACGGCCGACCAGCGGACCGCGACCGTGCCGAGCGCGTCCCAGGCGCGGCGGCGGTTCTCGGGGACGGCGCGACCGTCGAGCTCCAGCGGGGCGACCGCGTCGTCGACCAGGTAGACGCGGCGCTGCCGCCGTCCCTCGCGGGCCTCGAGCACCACCGCCAGCTCGGGGGCGTCGGCGAGCCGGGCCTCGGTCGGCCCGTCGGTCCACCCCGCGTCGGCCGAAGCACGACCTACGACGTGGACGCGGACCGGCTCCAACTCGTCGGCGGCGGCGGGGACGACGAGCGAGGCGGCGACGACGGGGAGGACGAGCGCGCGGCGGAACATCACGGGTGTTCTACGTCCGGGGAGGCGCCGGGATTCAGTGGCCCCAGCTCGGTCTCGAAGAAGGTGTACTTGCGGACGTACTCGCGCACGGTGTCGCTGCGGCCGGTCCCGGCGCCGTGCCCCACGGAGCGCTCGAGGTGGAACAGGATCGGCCGGTCGGAGGAGCTGGCCTCCTGGAGTCGAGCGGCGAACTTGGTCGAGTGCTTCCAGGAGACGCGGGTGTCGCGGTCGGCCGTGCTGACGAGTACGGCGGGGTAGGGGGTGCCGTCGCGGACGGCGTGGTAGGGCGAGTAATCGAGCAGCCAGGCGAAGGCCTCGGGCTCCGACGGGTCGCCGTACTCGGACATCCAGATCTCGGCCGGCGGGAATTGCGCGAAGCGGACCATGTCGTACAGGCCGACGGAGGCCGCGGCGGCGCGGAAGGCGTCGGGGCAGCGCGTGATCATCGCGCCCATCAGCAGGCCGCCGTTGGAGGCGCCGGTGATCGCGATGTGCTCGGGCGACGTCAGGCCGGTGGTCGGCAGCCAGCGCAGCACGGCTTCCATGTCGTCGAACACGTTGTGCTTGTTCTCGAGCATCCCGGCGCGGTGCCACTCCTCGCCGAACTCCGAGCCGCCGCGCAGGGCGGCCTGGACGTAGACCCCGCCCCGCTCGAGCCAGTACAGGATGTTGCGCACGAAGCCCGGCAGCATCGGCACGTTGAAGCCGCCGTAGCCGGTGACCAGCGTCGGGCGGGCCCCGTCGGCGGCGAGGCCGGCGGGGAGCACGAGGTAGACCACGATCGGCGTGCCGTCCTTCGAGGCGACGGTCTCGCGGCGCAGCTCGTAGCGCGACGGGTCGAAGTCCCGTCCGACGCGGTCCAGCTCGCGCAGGCCGGTCGCCGGGTCGAAGGCGTAGAGTGTCGGCGGTTGGGTGAACGAGTCGAACTCGAAGACCACGAGGTCGTCGCCGCGGTTCTCCGCCGGCCCGTCGACCGAGCCGCGCATCGGCAGCTCGACCTCGCCCCGCGGCGTGCCGTCGAGCGCGAACAGGCGGAGCCGGCTCTCGACGTTCTCGGTGGTGCGGACCGCCAGCGCCTCCCCGACGAACGACCAGCCTTCGATCGTCCCCTCGCCCTCCGGGATCACCTCGACCCAGGCGGTCCGGTCGGCGGGACGGTCGAGCGGCGCGGCGACGATGCGGAAGCGCGGGTGGTCCTCGTTCGTCCCGAGGTACAGCCGGTCGCCCTGCACCTCGCCCGACACCAGGTGCTCGCCGCCGACGTCGACCGCGAGCGGCTCGGCGCCGGCCGCGTTACGGTCGAGCAGGAGGACGTCGCTCTGCGACCACCCGTGGAACACGTTGAGCACGACCCAGCGGTCGTCGGGCGAGACGTCGGGGCCCACGAAGTCGGTCTTCTCCGCCAGGCGGAAGACCGGCGGATCCTGCGCGGGGTCGGTGCCGAGCGCGTGGAAGAACAGGTGGGCGAAGTACGAATCGACGTTCTCCGCGTCCCAGTCCGTCTCGCCCTCCCGCGGGTAGCGCGTGTAGTAGAACCCGGTCTCGTCGGCGAGCCACGACAGGCTGGTCCACTTGGTGTGGTCGATCCGCTCGTCGAGGATCGTGCCGTCCTCGACCCGCAGCACGTGCAGCACCGAACGCTCGTCGCCCGCCTCGGACAGGCCGTAGGCGACGTAGCGGCCGCCGGGGGAGGGGAAGACCCAGTCGAGCGCCGTCCGGGGACCGAGGGCGTTCGGATCGACGAGCGTGCGGGGCGCGGCGGCGTCGGGCTCGAGCACGTACAGGGCGCCCTGCTCCTGGTCGCCGTCGCGCTTGGTGTAGAAGGTGCGGCCGCCGGCGCGGGTCGCGTCGCCGAAGTAGCCGATCGACAAGTAGGCCTCCAGCCGCTCGGCGGTCGTCGGGTCGGCGTGCTCGGCGAGGTAGCTCTCCGTGAAGGCGGTCTGGACCTCCATCCAGTGTCGGGTCGCCTCGTCGTCGTTCTCCAGCGCCCGGAACGGGTCGGCGACCTCGCGGCCGAAGATCGTCTCGACGACGGCGCCGGCGCGGGCCGCGGCGTCGACCGCGGCCAACTCGGGGTCGAGGGTCGGTTCCGGTTGCGGTTGCGGTTCGACCGCGCCGGCGTCGCGCCCGTTGCAGGCGGCCAGCAGGGTGGCGAGGCCCAGCAGGGCCAGACGAATCGTGTGCTTCATGGCTCCTCCCTCGGACCCGCGTCTCGTGCCCGCGAGTGCGTCCGTGCGGAACGCTACCGGTGGTGCCCCCGGGACACAACCCCGGTGTCGGTTCCCGGATCGCGCCGTCGTGTTCGTGCGTTCGGCGGGAACGTCGTCCTGCTCGCGGTCGTCGTGGTGGTGGTCGCGGATGCATCGGGTCCTAGCCGAGTTCCCGCTGGCGCGCTGAGCAGCGGTCGACTATCCTTCCACGAATCGGGCCCTCGGGGGGGCGCCAGGAGAATCACACATGCAGGGCAATCGTTGGACCGTGCGGGGCGTCGTCGGGACGGCGGCGCTCGCGCTGCTCGTCGGGTCGTTCCTCTGGAGGTGCGGCGACGACGACAACTCGGCCAGCCTGTGCACGCAGCTGTTGTGCGAGGGGGGCAGCGAGTTGTGCTGCGACCCGCCGGCGGCCGGGACGTGGGACCCGGCGCTGATGGCGTGCAACTGCCCGCCGCCGGGGACCGACGCGGACGCGGACGGGGACGACGTGCCGGGCCCCGACGCGGACGGGGACGACGTGCCGGGACCGGACGCGGACGGGGACGATGACGGGGCGGACCCGTGCTGGGCCTACCCGTGCGGGAGCACCGGGACGCGGCTGGGCAACATCCTGCCCGACACGAGCTACACGGCGGTGAACACCGCCGCCGACGCGTACCTCGGGGACGACGGGCTGTTCGGCATGCGCGACCTGTACCAGGCCAACGAGGTGCACGGCGGGACGCTGAAGGCGGTGCTGATCTACGTCACGACGGTCTGGTGTCCGTACTGCGGGCAGGAGGCGGCCAAGCTCGAGGACCTGTACCAGGAGCTGCGGGACCAGGGGGTGCTGCTGGTGGGGATCGTCACGGACGGGGCGAGGCCGGGCGTTCCGGCGACGGCCGCCGAGGGTCGGACGTACGCCTCGCGCTACGGCTGGACCTTCCCGGCGGTGATCGGCGACGTGCCGACCGAGTACTGGCCGCCGGACGACGTGGCCTCGGGCGAGATCGGCGTGCCGCTGCACCTGTTCGTCGACGCGCGCGAGATGAGGCTGTACGGGCGGTTCGCGGGGGCGGTCGAGATGAAGATGCCGCGCTACGCGCTGCAGGAGATCGCGACGGCCCCGAGCTGGAGCTCGCCCGGGGTGCGGGCCTTCACCTTCGACTGCGCGCCGGGGACCGGCACCGAGACCGAGCCGAACGACGGCGAGGGCGGGGTCGAGGACGGGACCGGGTTCGCGACGACGCCGTTCACCCTGACCGGGGTCTTCTGCCCGCCGACCGTCGGCGACGGCCTGCTGCTC
>JAFGHH010000535.1 GCA_016930215.1 Deltaproteobacteria bacterium | reverse complement strand
CGACGTGACGTTCCACAACACCGTCTTCCCGCCGCGCGACGTGGCGGCGGTGTTCAAGGCGACGATCGTGGTCGTGGGCAACGGCGTAGCGCGGCTCGACGCCCGCATCGTCGTGATCATCGTCCCGCCCGAGGGCGATTGGATCCCGATCATCTGATGAAGACCACCAAGCCGACCCGCAAGACCGGTCCCCGGCCCGTGGTCCGCCCCGCCGACGCCCGCCGCCGGCGTCTCGAGGCCGAGGTCAAGCGCATCCTGGCCGAGCGCGACCCGGGCGAGCTGCTGGCCGAGATGCGCGCCCACCTCGACGAGGTCCCGCGCGACCAGCTCGAGTTCCAGCAGGAGCTGCTCGCCGTCGCCTCGGCCCGCTATGTCGAGCTGACCCGCGGCCGCCGCGGCTGATCGCGCGGGTCCGCTCAGGGCTCCGCGGGCGACGGCAGGACGTTCCACACCAGCGCCATCGTCGTGGTCGCTTCGCCGTCGCTGATTCCCTCGCCGCACACCAGTCCGGTGCGCTCGCGCCGCATCTCCAGCACGTTGACCATCGCGATCCCGGCCAGGCCGGCCGAGACGACCAGGTCGGCCGGGATGGTGAAGGCGCCGTCGTCGAGGACGCGGCAGGAGATGCCGCCGTCGCGGCCCGTCAGGCTCAGGCTCAGCTCGCTGGTCCCGTCCCCGCCGGTCCACTCCAGCGCCAGCGCCGCCGCGGGGTCGACCGGCAGCACCGGGAACCCCATCCCGCCGGTCACCGGCTCCGGGGAGGTGACGGCGAACGCGTCCGGGACGTACAGCTCGAGCCGGTAGCGGCCGACGCCCTCGACCTCCGCGGCGTCGCCGGTGCAGACGTAGGTCGTGTCGTAGGCCAGCGTCCCGGCCGGCAGCGTGCCGTCGGCCGTGGAGGTATACGCGCCGCTTTGGCCGGCGTTGTACTGGAACGTCTGGTCGCCGGTCGCGAACCCGGTGCAGGTGAACGGGCCGAGGTCCAGGGTCGAGCGCGGCGTCTGGCAGACGCCGGTGTCCGGGATCGGGTTGCCCGAGGCGTCGGTTTCGGGGACGCACTCCTGCTCCGGCGCGCACTCGGCGCTCGTCGTGCACTCGCGAACGCTCGGGGTACCGCTGCCGACGATGCAGCCGTCGAGCGGGATGTGGGCCGGCGGGTCGGGCGGCCGGAAGTCCTCGCGCGCGGCGGGCAGGAAGCCGCCGGCCGCCAGGGAGATCGACGCGCCCATCATCACCGTGTCGCCGATGGTGAAGAACATGTGCACGCCCGGGTCCGCCGGGTCGAACTCGGCCTCCGGGTCGGGGCACGGCAGGCCCCAGTCGGGAGCGTCGAAGTCGGAGTCCTCGCGCCCGGCGTCGTCGCCGGCGTCCACCTCGACGTCCGCCTCGTCCTCCGTCTCGGCCTCCGGCTCGGTGTCCGGCGCGTCCTCGCCGGGCACGTCGCCCGGCACGTCGGCCGTGTCGGTGCCGCCGTCGTCCGCATCGCTGCTCGAGTCGCCGCAGGCCGCGCCGCCGAGGGCCAGCAGCGCGGCCAGCCCGAGGATCGCCCACCGTGTCCGTTCCATGGTGCCTTCCTCCTCCGCCCCGCGGGATCGTGACCTCGCCGCCGCGGACTGTCAAACGCGAGCCGACGTCGTACCGGTCCGGCAGGCGGGGCGAACGGGACTCCCCGGTCCCCGGACGTGCTAGGGTCGCCCCGCGGCGTCGTGCGGTCCCGGCCGATCGAATCGGAGGCCCGGACGTAGGGACCCGGCCGGCCGGGCGCGGCGAAGGGCCGGGCTGCGCGGCGCGGGGCCCGGCGAACCAGGCGGAGGATGCGATGACGGAGAGCAGGCGGGGCGGCAACCGGACGAACGGGACCCGACGGGCGTTGCTGGCGTCGACGGCGTGGACGGGCGCGACGCTGATGGCGGCCTGCAGCCCGCCGCCTCCGCAGGTGGTGGCGATCGACCCGACGCCGCCGGTGCTGGTGCCGCCGCCCGGCGCGGCCGAGGCGGAGTGCGCCGCGACGGCGTTCACGCCCTGCGCCGAGGGGGAGCCGTGCCCGGTCGTGCGGGCGGTGCAACTGTGCGGGGCGATCGAGGCGTTGCTGCCCACCGGCCCCGACGACGCGAAGCTGGTCGTGAACAACGGCACCGAGCGACTGCTGGTGGACGTCGGGGCCGACGAGACCACCGCCTGCTCGCTGGGTTCCGTCGTCGGCAGCGACGTCGGGCTGCTGCCGTGGCGCGGCGGGCGGTGGCGCCTGGTCCTGGACGGCGGCGTGGTCCGCGGCAACGGGACGATGGAGACGATCGGCGGGCTCTCGCCGTCGGCTCGCCTCCTGCGCGCCGGCGCCGACGGCGACGATGCGGCCTGGGCCTTCTTCCTCGACGGTGCGAACGTGACCCACGTCGTCCGGCGGGCCGAAGACTGGGTCGTTGAGCCGGTGCGCTCGGAGTGCTGGACGCCGCTCACGCAGTACCGCCTCCGCGGAACGCCCTATGCCGCCTGCGACGACGGGACGGGGACGCGGGTGCTGCCCGGCCTCGAGACCACCCTCCCCTCCGCGGCGCTCGCGCCGCTGGTGCTGGACACGCCGACCGCGACGCTCGTCGCCTGGCTCGAGCCGATCACCGCGTCACCCGAGGATACGGCCTTCTGGTCGCAGCTCGGCCAGTACGTCGGCACGCTGCCCGCGCTGTTCGTCGCACGCGCGGGGGCCGAGGCGACGGACCGCAAAGCGACGGTGATGGCGCCGGCGATCGCCTCCGGCTGCACCGCGGCCGGCTGGCAGCAGCCGGACGCGTACCAGCACTGCACGGTGCGGGGCGAGCAACCGTCGGACTTCCGGCTGGCCGCCGCGGGCGACGGGACGCCGTGGGTGGTCTGGACGGTACTGGAGCACCGTCTCGAGCAGGGCGCGCTCGCCGGCGGGCACGCGCTCGAGGCGGCGCGGCTCGTGGTCGGCGAGGGAACCCCGACGGTCGAGCGCTTCGTCCGCCTGCCGCTCGACGAGGGGTCGGCCCTGGTCCGGCACCTCGCGGCGAGCGGGACCCGGCTGCACGTGGCGCTCGGGGACCGCTACCTGGTGCTGGACACCGCCCTGCCGGCAGCGCCGCCGCCCGCACGGCCGGTCGCGACGGCGACGGCGGAGCCGGAGAAGCGGCCGTGCCCGCAGGAGGGACAGCTGCGCTGCGAGGGGCGCTGCGTCGACGTGACGCGCGACGAGGCGAACTGCGGGTACTGCGGGCTGTCCTGCGACCCGGGCTGGAGCTGCGTCGTCGGCGAGTGTCTCGGACCGGCGTGCACGACGCGGGAGGACTGCCCGGAGGGACTGACCTGCGACATCTCGGCGTCGTTCCCGTGCGAGCCGTCCGACGGCTGCACGTGCACGACGGACGCGGAGTGCGGGGTCGACGCCGTGTGCACGGAGGGGCTGTGCGGGTTCAAGGAATGCCGACGCTCATCCGACTGCACGGGGCCGGGCGCGAGCTGCCGGCGCGGCGCCCCCGGCCAGCACCCGGTCTGCATGCCGCGCGGCCGGTGCCGCTGACGGTGTCGGCCGGGAGGGTCCTTCTCGGGAGTCAGTAGCAGCGACAGTCGATGCACTCCCCCATGCAGCCTCCGGGCGGGCAGCTGACCTCGACGCCACCGCACGCGCTGGTGAACCGACTACCGCAGTCGCACCCGCCGCACGGGTTGGTCCCACAGCAATCGTCGGCGAGGCAGATGGAGCCGCCTCCACAGGGCTCCTCGTGGCAGTCGTCGAAGTCGTCGCAGTCGGTCTCCCCGTCGCAATCGCTGTCCACACCGTCGCCGCAGTTGCTCTCCCAGGGCTCCGTCGGATCGGACCGGATGTCGGTCGGGCAGGTCGCGGACGAACCCGTGCAGGTCTCCGCCGGATCGCAGGGACCGGTCGACCCACGGCACGTGTAGGACGCGCTACGAAACGTGTCGCTCGGGCAGGTCGCGGACGAGCCCGTGCAGGTCTCCGCCACGTCGCACGGACCGGCCGACGCGCGGCACGTGTCGGACGCACTGCGAAGCGTGTTGCTCGGGCAGGTCGCGGACGAGCCCGTGCAGGTCTCCGCCACGTCGCACGGGCCGGCCGAAGCGCGGCACACATACCCCGAGCGGCGGAAGATGTCGGCGGGACAGGCGATCGAGCTGCCCGTGCAGAACTCCGCCCGATCGCACGGTTCTTCGTCGCCACGACATTCCACGGTAGTCGGCGCGAACACCATCGCGCAGACGCCCGTCGTCGGGTTGCAGGTATTCGTGCCGCACGGCCCATCGCCGCCGTGCTCACAGCTCACGATGGTGGCCGGGTCGATGACGCAGTCATTGTCGACGCACACGAGCGTGCCGTCGCAGAGGTTCCCGTTCTCGAACGCCGCACAGTCGGCCGTCGTGGTGCACACGCCGGCATCCGCGTCCGCATCGGCATCCGCATCCGCATCCGCGTCCGCATCGGCATCCCCATCCGCATCGGCATCCGCATCCGCGTCGGCATCCCCGTCCGCGCCGCAACTCGCGTTCTCGTCGGTCAGCCCGTCGCAATCGTCATCGATGCCGTCGCAAGTCGCGTCGGTGGTCGCAGGCGGACTGCGCGGGTGGCAGGACGTCTCGCCGCGGTAGCAGACGGCGGCACGTCTGCACAGCCCCTCGCCGCAGCCGGCCGTCGAGGTCCAGTCCTCGTCCGTCCGTCCGTCGCAATCGTCGTCCCGCCCGTCGCAGGCCGTCTCGTCGGGTTCGGCCGACGGTTCGCACGTCGCCTCGCAGCCGTCGGTGAGATCGTCGTTCAGGTTGCTCCAGCCCGGTTCGCAGATCACGTCGCAGTGAGCGAGGATGCAGACGGCTTCGGTCGCGTGGTCCCGGACGGTGCAGGCATTGCCGCAGTGGCCGCAGTTGGCCGCGTCGAGGTCCAGG
>JAFGHH010000534.1 GCA_016930215.1 Deltaproteobacteria bacterium | reverse complement strand
GGCGGCAGTGCGTGAAGGTGTCGCCCGAGGCGAACTCGGTGGCGCGGGCCACCGGAGTGTAGTCGCCGGTCGAGGCGGCCGGGATGCACGGGCTCGGCGTCGGAGCCTCGAAGCCGCCGAACACGCCGAGGTTCAGGCCGTTGCCGTCGACATTGGCGTAGCCGCCGGCCGCGGCGAGCAACTGGACCTGGGCCGACAGGCCGGGGGAGAACGAGGCCATCATCGCGCCGAGGTCCATCTGGCCCTCGACGCCGAGCAGCGTGGGCACGCAGGTCCCGTCGGAGCGCTCGCAGAAGTCGTCGCTGTTGCAGGTGCTGCCGGCGGGGCAGCCGGTGTCGGGGCAGGCCATGCAGCTGATCGAGGCGAGCGAGTCGTCGAGGGTCGACATCAGCTGGTCCTCGAGCGTGTCGATGATGTAGTCCTTGACGAAACCGATGTTGGCGACGCTGCACCAGATCGCGCCGCAGGTGTTGGCGGACTCGATGCGGATGTCCTCGTTCTGCAGGTCGTCGGCCAGGCCGGCGTCGGCGACGTCGAGCGAGGTATAGCCGGTGGTGGTGTCGACGGTGAAGGTCAGCGTGGCGCGGATCGTGTTGTAGGTCGGGGACGCGCGCCGCGTGTCGACGTCGATGTCGCACTCGAAGCCCGACAGCCACAGGCACGTCGCGTTGCGCTCGGTCGAAAGCCGGATGTTCGACGTCACCACCTCGAGCTGCGCCACGATGACCAGCGAGGACGAGGGCGTGGGCTGGATGTCGACGCCACGAAGGTTGATCGTGGCGGTGCAGCCGCCGCCGGGGCAGATGGTGACGTCGCCGATGACCGCGATGCTGGAATTCGACTCCGGAATGTCGAACGCCAGGCCGCCGGGCATCAGCGAGGCGATCAGCTCGTCGGCGTGTGTCTCGAGGAAGGTGATGCCGGCGGGGGTGAGGCGGAACTGGACCGAGTTCTCGATCCGCTGCGCGAGGGGGAAGCCGCCGGGGATCGGCTCCATGCAGCCGTCGCAGCCGCCGCCGTCGCAGGCCTGGAAGGCGAACAGGACGAGGAACAGGCCGAACCACCGTGCGCGCTGCATCATCGGAGGGCCCTCCGCGCGCCACGCCGGCGCCCGGGAGACCTCCTCCCGCGCACCACGCGACGAACCGAGGAAGTCTAGCCTACGGGGGTGGGGGCAGCAACAAGGAGCGCGGATTCCCCAGGGGATTCCGCCGCACCGCTACTTCACGACGGCGAGGCGGGCGGCGACGCCGTAGGCGGCCAGGTGGCCGGACTGCTCGCCGACGTACAGGTGGGCGCGCTCGTCGACGCGGACCCAGTCGGGGACCAGGCCGTCCTCGAGGCGATGGACGACCTCGCCGTCGTCGGCCCGCAACACCTGCACGGTGTCCATCGGCACGAACAGCGTCGTGCCGCGCAGGATCGGCTCGAGGCGCTGCGGCACGTCGGAGGCTTCGCCGCCGGAGCGGTGCTCCCAGGCCATGTCGCCCGAGGGGGCCTCGAGCGCCACGGCGTAGCCGCCGGCGACGTTGACCACGACGCGCTCCTCGACCGGCAGCGCGGAAAAGCCGCGCTCGAGCCCCGGCAGGCTGCGACGCCACAGCGGCGTCCCGGTGAGCGTCTCGACGGCGGTGAAGCCCGGGCGGCCGACGCCGCCGGGGTCGGCGGTGGCGACCACGGCCACGGTCTGGCTGACCGTCGGGGCGGCGAGCGGCGTGCCGGGGATGGGGCGTTTCCAGATCGGGCGGCCGGAGTAGGCGTCGAGCGCGTACATGGTGGCGCCGGGACGCCCCGGCTGGCCGGCGACGGCGACGACCATGTCGCGCGCCAGGCGCGGGCGCAGCACGAAGCGCACCCGGTCGGCGAAACGCCAGACGGTGGCGCCGGTGTCGGCATCCAGGCCGTAGATCGCGGAGTCGCCGCAGACGACGACGAGGATCCGGCCCGCGCGCTGGAACTCGAACGTCGCGTCCTCGGTGGCCCGCCGCGCGGCGAAGCGCCAGCGCGCCTCGCCGGTCAGCGCGTCGAGCGCCACCAGGCCGCGCTCGGCCGCGGCGCCCTCGGCGACGACGATCAGCCGCGGGGCGCGGGCGCTGCCGAGCGTGGTGCCGGTGGGCCGGCCGACCGTCGGGCGCACGCGGGTCGACCAGACCTCGGCGCCGGAGTCCAGCTCGAGCAGCCCGACGCGGCCGCCGGGGGAGACGCGGGCCACGCCGCGGTTGCCGACCATCACCGAGGTGACGGCGGTGGGCGGCCCCGCGGGGCTCGGCTCCGGCAGCCGCCAGAGCATCTCGCCCGAGTCGCGGTCGACGGCGAGCAGCGCGTCGGCGGTGGGGACGAGCAGGCGGTCGCCGCAGAGGTACGTCGAGCCCAGCTCCAGGCCGGCGGCCTCGAGATGCCAGCGCTCGAGGTAGCGCATCCGCCGCGGCTCGCCGTGGAGCAGCGCGGGCAGCGCCGGCGGGTCCTGGGGCTCGCTCTCGCCGAACGGCTCGACGCGGTAGGAGGCGGGGTCGCGATTGACGACGGCCTTGCTCATCAGGTCGGCGCGCCAGGCGCCGAGCTGCCGCAGCTCGACGGTGAAGGCCTGCAGCCGCAGGTTGCGGCGCTGGGCCGGGGCGGTCTCGAGGATCGCGCGGCGCAGGTCGGCGCCGAGGGTCAACAGGACGCCGACCAGGGCCTCGGGGTCGCGGAACAGGACGGTCACCGGCTCCTGGTCGTCGACCCGGTCGGCGAAGGAGAGGATCACCTCCTCGCCCTGCCCCGGGCGCACGCCGACCAGCAGGCCGTTGCACTGCAGGCGCAGCGAGGCGGGCGCGCGGGCGTTGTCGCGGGCCTCGAGCAGGTGCCGGGCCACGGCCAGCATCCGCTCGGCGACGAGGAACAGGTGTCCGCGGCCGACGGCGCGGCGGCGCGGGCCGTCCCAGACGGCAAGGTCGCCGCGGAACAGCAGGGCGGCGAGGTCGGCGCGATCGGGCAGCGCGGGGCCGAGCAGGTCGCTCCAGGCGGCGTCGCCGCGGAACACGAAGGTCGGGCCGTGGCGCGCCGGGATGCGGTCCCAGCCGCGCCCCTCCAGCGTCACCCGCTCGGGCTCGGCGATCGGACCCGGGGCGGTGCCGGCCTGCTGGACCCGCTCGGCGAGTTGCCTGAGGTCGCGGACGAACGCGTCCTCGGCCATCGCGCGGTTGAGCTTGACGATCTGGTTCGCCAGGCGCCGGCCGGCGCCGGCCACGGCGCGGGCCAACTCGCGCAGCTTGACCTCGTGGTTGCGCAGCAGGATTTCGGGAGAGGGCCCGCCGCGGAAGAAGGTCAGGAGGACCTTCGGCTCCTCGGGGGCGGCCTTGCGGGATCGGGGTCGTCGGCCGGGCGCGGGGAGGGCCGGCGTCGGCCGGGCCACCCGCTGGATCACCAGCTCGAAGGACGACTCGTAGAACGGCACGGCGACCTTCTGCTCCTCGCCCGACTGGAGGCGGGCGAGGGCGGCGAGGAGGTCGCGGGTCAGGCAGGCGATGGCGTCGGCGCTGGCGGCGGCGCCGATGTTGGCGCCGTCGACGAAGATGTCCACCACGTCGAGAACGTTGGCGAAATCGAAGGCGCCGTGGTCCCGGTCGTGGGTTCGCAGACGTTCCACGACGGCCCGGTCCGTCGCCCAACGCTCGCCCAGGATGATCTGTATTCCGCCCATGTCGAAGTCGCCCAAGGGACCCATCTTCCGGGAGACATTCTAGAGGGGCCGATCCGGGCGGGGCAACTTTCCGGCGCGGCGCGGCGGGCCGGCGGCGGGTCCGGCGGGCCGATTTCTTGCCTAATCCTCGCAGGGGCCGTTGGGGGCCAGCGGCGTGGGGTCGGCCCAGCACCAGTCGTCGCGGCGGTTCGTGTCGGTCTCGCCGGGCGGGCGGCGCTGGATCGACTTGTTGTTCTCGTCGGTGGGGTACTTGTCGGCGCCGAGGCCGAGCCAGACGTCGGGCCACAGCGGGGTGCCGGCCGGCTCGCCCCACATCACGAAGTCGATGCCGAAGCCGTGGAGGTCGCGCAACGCCACCGTGCCGTCGCCGTCGGAGCCGAGCGAGACGTTCTCGGGGAGGATCAGCTCGCCGGTGATGCTCGACAGGTCCCGCTCGGTGGCCACCTGCCGGGCGCCGGGCGCGAGGGTTCCGGCGAGGCGGTAGTCGCCGACCGCGCCGCCGTAGTAGGGCGCGGTGTAGGACAGGTAGACCTGTGACAGATCCACCGGGTCCGGATCGGGGTTGTAGATCTCGACCCAGTCGGGACGCCCGGTCATGACTTCGGTGATCACCAGGCGGATGCCGAGCGGCTCGAGGCACTCGGCGGGCGCGCTGCCGACGTTCGGGACCGTGAGGCAGAAGTCGGCGGCGCTGTCGGTATCGGGGTCGCCGGGGCGGCGGGACAACGAGGTGAGCGGGCCGGGCATCGGCGTGGGTGGCCCTTCGGCCCAGTCGAGCCAGCGGACGGTGGAGCCGCCGGCGGCGAGGAAGTCGATCACGTCGCCGTACGGGTCCTTGAAGCCGATGGCGATGGGGATCAGGCCATCGATGTTGAGGTTGGCGCCGAGCTGCATGACACCGTAGACGATGCGGCCGGCGGTGCCGTTGTCCTGGAGTCCGAGGCGCTCGCCGTCGGCCAGCTCGTACGACGCGAGAGGAATCTCGCCGGCGCCGAGGTCGTCGCCGTCCCAGAGCAGGACCCAGCCGGCGAGGTCGATGGGACCGCCCGAGCGGTTGAGCACCTCGACCTGATCGTTGGTGCCCTGGGAATCGAGCTCGCTGACCAGCACGGCCCCGCGCGGCAGGCGCGGCAGGCAGCCGGGGGACGGCTCGTCGGGCGACGGGCGGGCGATGCAGAAGTCGCTGGCCAGGTCGGCGTCGTCCAACTCGACGATGCGGTTGAGCACGTTGAGTGTCTGGGGCACGGGGAGCGGCCGGTCGTCGCTCCACGCCAGGTCGGCGGGCGGCCGTTCGGGCGAGCCGCCCCAGCGGACGAAATCGACGCCGCGCTCGTGGGTGGCCACCAGCGCCACGGCGCCGTAGCCCTCGTTGGTCCACGGCAGCTCGCGCGGCAGCGGCCATCCGCCCCGGTACTCGGCGCCGTCCTCGACGATCGACTTCCAGCCGCCGGCGGGGAGCACCAGGCCGTCCAGCGGGAACTCGTCGCGGCTGCCGCTGGAGCTGGAGACCTCCAGCGTCCAGCCGGTCAGGTCCAGCTCCTCGTCGGTGGTGTTGTGGAGCTCGACGTAGTCGTCGCGCACCGTGGCCGTCGCCGGCACGTTCTCCTCGCCGGTCGACACCTCGGTGATCAGCACCGACTTCGGGTGGGTGACGAAGAAGTTGAGCAGCAGGAACGGGTCGGTGACCGCCGGCACGGCCTCCAGCTCGCCGTCGGTGCCGGAGACGCGCAGGCGGACCCCGGCGGTATCGCCGGGCAGATCGATGGTGCTGCGCCACAGCAGCGCGTGCTCCGTCCCCGCCTCGGGCGACGAGCCCAGACCCGCCGTCGCGGCCGACTCGTCGAGCGTCGCGGGGCGCCAGGGCCCCTCCCCCACCTGGTACTCGACCGTCAGGTCGCACGGCCGCGAGCGCTCGTGGCCCAGGCGCAGGTGGAGCGTCACGTCGCCCTCGGTCGGGTCGGCCGGTCCGAGCAGCGAGATCCAGGGGCCGGACGGGTAGAGGCCGGCGTAGTCGACGCCGCCGTCGAAGTCGTACGGCCGGATCTCGTCGCAGCCGGCCGCGGCGAGACCGAGGCCGGTCAGCGCGAGCGCGAGCAGCGGGACGCCGGGACGGCGGCGCCGCCGCACGACCAGCACGCCGGCCAGCGCCAGCAGCAGGCCGGCGAGCGCCCCGCGACCGGCGGGCCCGGGCACGGCGCAGTCGCACCCGCCCCCCTCGACCACCGTCTGCGGATCGAGAATCTCGCGGACGCGCACCGTGCGCGCGGTGGTCGACGTGCCGTCGGGACCGGTGACGGTCAACCGCACCTCGTACTCCCCCTCGGCCGCCCAGACGTGCGTCGGGTTGGCCGCGGTGGACGTCGTGCCGTCGCCGAAATCCCAGGCGTAGGACTCGACCAGGCCGACGCTCCAATCGACGAGCTG
>JAFGHH010000533.1 GCA_016930215.1 Deltaproteobacteria bacterium | reverse complement strand
GTTGTCCGCGGTGACGCGGCAGACCCCGTGTCCCCAGCACAGCACGTCCCGGCATGGGTCGGTGGAGTCGTTGGCCACGCAGACCATGCCGACCGGGTGGAAACCGTCCGCACACAGGCAGTAGGTGAGGTCGCCCACCGCCACGCAGATCCCATGCCCTCCGCAATCGATGCCGCTGCACGGCCCGGTGTACGAATCGGCACACGCCGACCCAAGGAGAACTGCGGCGACGAACGCCGTCCGGGCCGTGCGACGGGGCATCACGAGCCGAGCATACCACCCTGCGGGCGCCGCGTCGCAGGCCGGAGCCGGTCGACCAGCCGGTCGCCCGGCCTGTCGGTCGCCCGGCCTTGACCCTCCGCACGGGGCGGAGCAGGCTCGGCGCATGGACGACCGCACCACGCCCCGCCGCTCGACGGCAACGACACGGCTCGCGCTCCTCGCCGCCCTGCTCTCCGCCGCCGCCGGCTGCGCCGACGGCGGCGCGCCCGCCCCCGACGCGCACGACGGGGACGCCCGTCTCGAGGTCGATGACGTCGCCGTGCCGGACGTCGAGCCCGACGACGGCGACGCCGACCCCGGCGGCGAGGACGTGTCCGGCGACACCCTCGTCGAGGCGGAGACGGCCCCCGACGGCGAGGCCTCGACCGACGCCCTCGACGCCGCCGACGACGGCGACGCCGGCCCGCCGCCCGACGACCTGGTCCGCCTCACCGCGACCGCCGGCTGGCAGATCTACCCCGGCGGCGGCTACCGCTACGGCCCCAGCATCGTCATCGACGAGTCCTCCACGATCCACGTCTGGACCTGCTCCCCCGGCGGGGGCGGCGCCTGGGACTACATCCGCTACCGCAGCTCGACCGACGGCGGGCACACCTGGACCGCGGAGACGGTCGCCCTCCAGCCCTCGCCCGGAACCCGCGACGCGCTGGCCGCCTGCGACCCCGGCGTCGTCCGACTCGGCGGCTGGTGGTACCTCGCCTACACCTCGACCGAGGACGCCCGCGGCACCGACAACGACCTGTACGTCGCGCGCTCCGCGACCCCCGGGGGGCCGTACGAGAAGTGGAACGGCACCGGCTGGGGCGGCGCGCCGCAGCCGATCGTCGTCTACGAGGGCGACCCGGCCCAGTACGGCATCGGCGAGCCGTCGCTGGTGCTCGCCGACCGGCTCTACGTCTACTACACGAACCTCGACGGCTCCGGGCACACCGACGTCGCCACGGTCGACCCGCCGGTGGGCGACGACTGGCCGCTGCACCTGACGTTCCACGGCCCCGCGGTCGTCCGCCGCCCGTGGGCCGAGGACTCCACGGACATCAAGTTCATCGACGCCCTCGGGCGCTTCGTCGGTCTCGCGACGATCGAGCGCTTCGGCCCGAACTCCGGCGTCGCGGTCTACCAGTCGTTCGACGGGCTGACGTTCGAGTCCGCGGTCTGGCAGGGGGCGCGGGTGCAGTACGGCGCGCACAACATCGGCCTCTCCGGCACCCCCGAGGGGCACCTCGACCCGGCCGCGGCGAACTTCGCGGCCTACTCCTACAACCCGCCGACCTCGAGCTGGGGCGACTGGCCGACGTTCCTCGATCCCGTGGCCGTCGACACCGTACCCCGCGGCACCGTGGTCTTCGGCCGCGTCTCCTCGATCGTCGGCGGCGACCCCGGCGACTGGTACTGGTCGGGCCCCAAGGCCTGGGACGGCGACGCGGGCACGGTCTGGTCCAGCGTCTCGCACTCGGCCACCGCCGTCGCCGAGGAGTGGGTCTGGGTCGACCTCGGCACGCCCCGCGAGCTGACCGGCGCGACCCTGGTGCCGCGTCCGGGCGGCTACGGCTTCCCGGTCGACTTCGCCCTGCAGACCTCGGACGACGCCGCGAGCTGGACCGACGTCCCGGGCGAATCGCACGTCGGCTTCGCCAACCCGGGCGGCACGCCGGTCGTGCGGACCTTCGCCGCGCCGGTCCGCGCGCGCTGCCTGCGCCTGCGCGCCACGCGCCTCGGCGCCGACGACTTCGGCAACCACTACCTGCAGCTCGCCGAGCTGATCCCGTCGGCGTCCTGACCCGACCTACTCCCGCTCGAAGCGGCGCAGCTCGCTCCACCACGGGTCGTCCGGCGACCGGCGCCAGAGCGCGTGCGCCATCCGACCGGTGAAGTAGACCTCGACCCCGCCGACGTCCGGCGGCGCCGGCCAGATCAGCACCGGGTCCGGCAAGTCGTGCGGCACGACGCGCACCGGCCGGACCGGCCGGCCGGGCTCGCCGAAATCGATGTCGTAGACCGGCAGCCGGGCGAAGCTGTTGAGGTAGACCACCGTCGGCCGTCGCTGGTGCGCCGCCGCCACATCGTACGGCACGAGCAGCAGGCGGTGGCGCATCGCGTCCTGCGTCAGCACCAGCTCCCGCTCGACGGCCGGCGGCGAGCCCGCGAACGTGCCCGCCAGGGCGTCGTGGGTCGAAGCCGCCAGCTCGCCGAGCGGGGCGTCGGCACGGAACTCCGTCGTCGGCACCACGAACGAGGCGTTGCCGGCGAAGGTCGCCGGCAGCCCGGCGAGCCGCTCGCGCAGGTCGACCACGACGACCTGACCGCACCGCGTACCGGCGGGAACGTCGTGCAGCGCGAGGCACATCCGCGTCAGGTGAGCCGAGAGCGCGTCGTTCGTCGTCAGGTCGTCGCGCCCCGCCTCGCGTCGCGCCGACGCCCGGAGTCGCTCCAGCGTCCCCGGCGCGAAGTGAACGGCGGCCGCGCGCTGGTGCAGCTTCCCCAGCAGCAGCAGCGGGACGATCGTCACGGCGCCCAGCCAACGCAGCTTGCGCCAACCGGCCTCGGTCGCCGCGCGGACCGTCTCGGCGCGCGTGCGGCCCGTCCCTTGCGGCATCCGCACCTGGTCGAGCAGCGGAGGATCGAACGGCCGCCCGGCGTGCAGCCGGCTCCAGGTCCGGACCATGCCGTAGAAACCGTGGCCGTCGAGTACCGCGTGGCTGACGCGCACGCCGAGCACGCAGCCGTCGCGCAGCCGCGTCAGCAGCACCGCCAACGGGGCGTCCCGCCCCTTGCGCACGCGTCCGACGTCCAGCGGCAGCGAGAACCCGCCGGCGAGCGTCGGGGCCGCGCAGGCCTGCTCGACCGTCAGGTCGGACCGCTCGGCCGTCGCGAACGGAACCCCCTCGTTCGTCAGCTCGACCCGCGCGCCGGCGACGGACCGTCCCGCGAGGTGCGGATACAGCGCCAGCGTCCGGGCCAGGCTCTCGCGCAGGCGAGCGGCTTCGAGCGGCGCGTCGAAGACCCACGTGCCGCGAATCACCAGCGGCCAGTTGGCCCGGTCGAGGCCGGTCAGCTCCCACGGCGCGGCGCGGTCGAGCGGCGCGGGTGCGCGGACCAGCTCGGTGCGACGTTCGGCCACCAGCTCCCTCTTTCGACCCCCGTCCCTCGCGCCATCCTACCGCATCCGCGCCGCGGATTGCCTCCCGCGGCGAAAACCGGGAGGATGCCGCGTCCCGTCGGCCTGCGGGCGCGGGACGAGGCAGGGATGTTCCGGCGAACGCTCCGCTTCCTGGCCACACGGCCCGACCGTCCGGTGGTCGACGACCCGGCGACCGTCGAGCGCCGCTACCGGCGCGGACGCTGGATGACGGTGCTGGCGGTCACCGGCGGCTACAGCTTCTACTACACGGCACGGCTCGGACTGTCGGTGGCGAAGAAGCCGATGATCGAGTCGGGGATCGCCGACGCGGGCGAGCTGGGACGGATCGGCGCGGCGCTGCTGTTCACCTACGCCGTCGGCAAGCTCGTCAACGGGTTCCTCGCCGACCGCGCGCACATCGGCCGGTTCATGGGCGCAGGGCTCGTCGTCTCCGCGGCGCTCAACGCGCTGTTCGGCTTCTCGTCGGCGTTCTGGGCCTTCGCCGTGCTGTGGGCGCTCAACGGCTGGTTCCAGTCGATGGGCTGCGCGCCGAGCGTGGTCAGCCTGCAACAGTGGTTCCCGACGCGCCGTCGCGGTACGCTGTATTCGATCTGGAGCACCGCGCACAGCATCGGCGAAGGGCTGACCTTCGCGGGCACGGCGGCGGTGGTGGCGGCATGGGGTTGGCGCGCCGGGTTCTGGGTGCCGGCCGCCGCCTGCCTGGTCGTCGGCGCGCTGCTGTTCCGGCTGATCCTCGACCGCCCGCGAACCTACGGCCTGCCGTCGATCGCCGAGCTCGAGGGGAACGAACCCGAGCCGGTCGAGCGCCCGACGCTCGGCCGCCTGCAGCTCGGCGTCCTCCGCAACCCCGCCGTCTGGCTGCTCGGCCTGGCCAGCGCCTCCCTGTACGTGACCCGGTTCGGCATGAACAGCTGGTTGATGCTCTACCTGCAGGAAGCCAAGGGATACGGCGATATCGACGCGGGAATCACCACCTCTATCCTGCCGATCGTCGGCGTCGTCGGCACCGTGCTGTCCGGCACGGTTTCCGACGTGCTGTTCCGGTCGCGGCGGGTGCCGGTGCTGCTGCTGTACGGGGTGACGCTGGTGGCCGCCCTGGTCGGCCTGTACCTGGTGCCGCCCGGGAACCCGTGGCTCGACCGCGTGCTCGTCGGCACGATCGGCTTCGCCATCGGCGGCCTGCTGGTGTTCCTCGGGGGGCTGATGGCGGTCGATATCTGCCCGCGCGAGGCGACCGGGGCCGCGATGGGCTTCATCGGCCTGTTCAGCTACCTCGGCGCCTCGATCCAGGATTGGGTCTCGGGCCTGCTGCTCGAGTCGCAGAAGACGATCGTCGATGGCGTGCCGCACTACGGCTTCGACCGGGCGTACCTGTTCTGGATCGGCGCCGCGGTGGTCTCGCTCGCGCTCACCGTCAGCCTCGGAGCGGTGCGCCGCTTCGCCGCCCCCGACCCCGCGCCGCCGCGCCGAGCCGGCTGAGCGGCGCGCGCGCGTTCGTCAGCGGGTCGGCCGGAGCGGCCGCGTGCGCCCGAGCGGCTCGAACGAGT